>JBLFZD010000080.1:0-12104 GCA_047610085.1 Ilumatobacter sp.
GCGTTGTGCCCTTTATGCGGCGGGTGTCCGGAGCGCGGAGAATCCTGCCTCGCTTGGGTCTTCGGCCCGACCGTCTGGTGCCAGTCCTTGCCCGGCGAGACCGTGATCAGCTGAAGGAACTTGCCGCACGAGCGGCGTTCCGGGGCCACCGATATGACGATCTGGTAACCGCAGGGTCAGAATTTGCGCAGCATGTGTACGAGCGCTGGCTGCGTCCCGACACCCTCGCTTCGCTCGAAGCACACCTTGCTGCTGGCGATCGGGTGGTGCTTGTGTCTGCGTCGTTCGAGGTCTACTTGCGACCACTTGGCAGATTGCTCGGTGTCGATGACGTCGTGGCCACCAAGCTGATCGTGCACAACGGTGTCGCCACCGGATCACTCGACGGTGAGAACTGTCGCGGGCCCGAGAAGGTTCGTCGACTGCACAGCTGGTTGAGCGATCACCACGATCGACGCAGCGCCGTTCGAGTGGTCGCATACGGCGATTCTGCTGGTGATCGGGAGTTGCTCGCCGATGCCGACGAGGCCCACTGGGTTACCTCTGATGGCCGAGCCGCATGATCCGACCGATCCTCAGGGCGATGCGCCCCAAGCAATGGTTGAAGAACGTTCTCGTTTTCGCTGCGCCCGGGGCGGCCGGAGTACTCGATAGCGGCCGCGAATTCGAGATCACGCTGATCGCCTTTGTGTCGTTTTGTTTGGCAGCGAGCGGCATCTACGTCTGGAATGACCTCAAGGACCTCGAGGCTGACCGGGCGCATCCGACGAAGCGCAATCGTCCGTTTGCAGCGGGTCTCGTTCCACTCAACGTTGCTCGAGCGATGGGTGTGGTCCTTCCGATCGCTGCGCTCGCCGTTGCTGCGGCCACTGGACGCTGGCAGACCGTTGCGATTGTCGCCGTCTACCTCGTACTGACCATCAGCTACACGTTCTGGCTCAAAGAGGTCGCGATCATCGACTTGCTTGCAATCGCTGCTGGCTTCGTACTTCGAGCCGCTGCTGGTGCTGTGGCCGTCGACGTACCGATGTCACGCTGGTTCGTGCTGTGCGTCACCTTCGGCTCGCTGTTCATCGTGATTGGCAAGCGGTATGCCGAATTGCAAGAGCTAGGTGCTGATTCGGGCACCCGCGTCACCCTCGAGACCTACACGCCCGGGTTCCTCCGGATGTTGCTCTCGGTGAGTCTGGGGGGAGCACTGATCAGCTATTGCGTCTGGGCCTTCGAAACCAGCGAGGAGGCACGGCTGACCGAGAGTGGCCTCAACCTTCCGTTCTATGAACTCACGATTGTGCCGATGATTGCTGCGCTGTTCCGGTACCTCCTGGTGCTCGAGCGCGGCGAAGGATCGGCACCCGAGGAAGTGTTCGCCAGCGACCGGGTACTCCAACTCGCCGGCCTCATCTGGATCATCATCTATGGAGCGGCGGTTTATACAGCATGAGCGATTCACGACCTGATTTGGCGACCACCATGGGTATGGTCGCCGACGTCGAAGGCTGGATGAGTTCCGGTCAGGGCGCAACGCTGTACGACTCGGCAGTCAACTGCCCGAGCGATGGACGCATCGTCGAGATCGGCAGTTTCCGCGGCCGATCCACCGTCGTGCTCGCCACAGCGGCCGACCCATCGGTCGAGATCGTGGCGATCGATCCTCATGCGGGGAATGATCGTGGCCCACAGGAAATCGATGGATTCGAAGCCGAGGCTGCCGACGATCACTCCGTGTTCAAAGCAAACCTTGCAGCGGCGGGCGTGACCGACCGGGTTCGCCACGTGCGCGAGTTTTCCGACGACGCGTTGGCCCTCGTTCAGGGACCGATCGATGTGTTGTATATCGATGGTGCGCATCGATACGCCCCGGCGCTCGCTGATATCCGGGCATGGAGCGAGCGCATTGGCGAGGGCGGCACGCTGCTGATCCACGACTCGTTCTCGTCGATCGGAGTCACGCTCGCAATCTTGCGTTCGCTTGCGTTCGGTCGCACGTTCCGCTACGTCGGTCGGTCACGCTCGATGACGATCTACCGCGCCGACCTGGGCAGCGGTCCGCTCCCTCGGGCCAAGAATGCGGGGCGCCAACTTGCTCAGCTCCCATGGTTCGCGAAAAATGTCGGCCTCAAGGTCCTCATCACCCTCAAGCTCTCCAAAGCCGACTGGCCCTACTGACACCGTTTGCCCGACATCGGGTGATTTGTGTCGGTGTCTCCCGGCAGACGCACGCTCGGCAGTATCCTCTCCACATCGTGGAGACCGAACAGCGCGCACTCACAGGTTGGGGCCGCACGGCTCCCACGGTGGCCACCGTCGTTCGCGCCACCGCTGATGAATTGCAGTCAGACGCTGGACTCGCTGCACTGCTTGACGGCCGGGGCGCAATCGCTCGAGGGCTTGGACGTTCATACGGCGATCCGGCTCAAAACGGTGGGGGAACGGTCATCGAGCTCCAGCCCGGATCCGATCCGATCCGAATCGACGCAGCAGCGGGCGTCGCCCATGTCGATGCAGGAGTCAGCCTTGATGCGCTGCTCCGTGAGATTGTGCCAATGGGCTGGTTTGTGCCCGTCACACCCGGGACTCGATTCGTCACTGTTGGCGGGGCGATCGCCAGCGATATCCACGGCAAGAACCACCATGCTGACGGATCATTTGGTGCCCACTGTCTGCGGCTCGGAATACTGATGGCCGACGGATCGCATCGTTCGATCACTCCGGAAACCGACGCCGACCTCTGGTGGGCGACCATCGGCGGAATGGGGCTCACTGGGCTGATCACCGACGTGTCGTTCACGCTGATTTCGATTGAGTCACGGCACTGCGTGGTTGACACCCAGCGTATTCCGAATCTTGATTCGCTCATCGAGAAGATGGAAGCGAGCGACCATCTCTACCGATATTCGGTGGCGTGGATCGATCTTGTAGCAACCGGCAAGAACCTCGGACGTTCAGTGTTGTCGATGGGAAATCATGCGACGCTCGACGATCTACGCGACCTGAACCCGAAGGGCGTCGACAACCCGCTTAACTTCGATCCTCCGACGTTTCCCGATATTCCTCCGCAACCGTTCAACGTGTGGACCCGCCCCGCTGTTCGGGCCTTTAACGAGCTGTGGTTTCGCAAGACTCCCCAGCATCACCACGGCACCGAATCACTGACCGGTTTCTTTCATCCGCTCGACATGGCGGGGCAGTGGACACGGCTGTACGGCCGCCACGGTTTCCTTCAGTATCAGTTCGTTGTGCCCTTTGAAGCGATCGAAACAATGCGGACGATCATCACCAAAATTTCCGAAGAGGGTCATGCGAGCTTTCTCGCCGTCCTGAAGCGGATGGGAGCCGAGAGTGGCGGCTTACTGAGCTTCCCAAAGCCAGGTTGGACGCTCACCTATGACTTGCCGGCAGGCGTTGTGGGCCTGGGCCCATGGCTTGCCGAACTCGATGAACTCGTGCTGAGTGTCGGCGGCCGGCACTACTTGGCCAAAGACGCGATCGCAACTCCGTCGGTGATCGCTGCGGGGTACCCCCGCCTCGACGAATGGAAGACAATTCGCAACAGCGTCGATCCCAACGGCGTCTGGGCGAGCGACCAGGCTCGCCGACTCAACCTGATCTAGCGATCAACAGAACGGAACGCTCATGATGAATGCCTTCGACCAGCCCCAGACCATCCTTGTCCTCGGTGGGCGCAGCGACATCGCTCATGCAATCATCGCGGAGCTCGCGTCGCCAGCGTTGACCACCGTGGTACTCGCGCATCGCGGCGGTGCGGCGATTGAGATGGCAGGCCTTCCCGACGCAGCTTCAGTGCACTCGGTTGCATTCGATGCCACCGATCACGGATCCCACGAGGCGTTCATTGAACAGGTTGCCTCGGACTACGGCGACCTCGACATCGTGATCCAAGCATTCGGGCAACTCGGTGGCGACGATGTCAATACGAATCCAACCGCAGCCGGAGACCTGATCGATGTCAACGTGACCGGAGCGGTCAGTTCCGGGCTCGCGGTTGCGGCGCGCCTGCGTCAACAAGGCCACGGCGTGCTGGTCGTCATTTCAAGCGTGGCGGGCGTGCGTACCCGTCCATCGAACTTCGTGTATGGCGCGAGCAAAGCTGGCCAGGACGCGTTCGCCACGGGCCTCGGCCACGCGCTCGCAGGCTCGGGCGCACGGGTCCTGACTGTCCGGCCCGGCTTCGTCCGGTCTGCAATGACCGAAGGGATGGACGAAGCTCCATTCGCGTGCGACCCTTCGGACGTCGCATCGGCGGTAGCGGCCGGCTTGCGGGGCAAGAAGTCCGTCGTGTGGGCGCCAGGCATGCTGCGGTACGTGTTCGCGATACTGCGTCTGGTACCGGGCTTCGTCTGGCGCAAACTCGACAGTTGACGCCTGCCGGCGGCGCTACTTTGCGAGTTCCTCAGGGACCGGAATGACGGGATAGAGGCCGTCAACATCGGCACCGCTGATCCCACCGCCACCTTCGCAGCGCTCAAAGAGCAGCAAGAGGTTTGACTCGTACTGCGCAACGAGGCAGAAGTTGTCGGCCACCGCTTGGTTGTGCTCCTGCGACTGACGCTGGACCGAAGTGTTGGGCTCGAGCCAACCCGACCAAAAGTTCGTGAGGACGAGGAAGTCGGACTGTTCGATGTCTTCGGCGAGCCCTGAGTTTTCGGCGTCGGCGAGGCCCGGGTCCATCTCGATGAAGTACGTGCCCGGGTCGAGTTCTGGGAACAAGAAATAGATCGATACATCGCTGTACACCGTGCGGCTGAGGTCGGCCGTGCCAACGATCAGCTTGTCACCCGGCTCGCTTCGCGCTTCCAACTCCGGAATCATTGCGATGAGCGCATTCGCCACCTCGGGGTTACCGAACCAGAATTTGCGATCATCGCGTTCAACGAGGAACGGCAGCGGTAGGTCACCAACCGACACTCGAGCCTGGAGCAGGTAGTACCGGTACGTATAGAACGGGCTGATCGCAAGCATCATGGTGAGCACGACCACCGTGCCACTCAACACCGAGACCCGTCCGATACGGCGGCTGGCGATGTGGGTAATGAGCGCAGCAAGGAGTGGCCACGAGACCATTGCGACCCATGCCAGGTGAGTCGAGTCGGGTCGCTGGAGCGCCTGCGGGAGAATTCCGAGACCGAACATGCCGGCCACGAAGAGCGCGTCGCCCTGTGGCGTCGAACCGTTCTTCCTACGCAGCCGCCATGCAACTGCGGGCACCGCAATGGCGATGATGATCACGGCAAAAAACCAAAAGAACAGCTGATGACTGGCGACCGGAGCCGGGATCGGCCAGTACGGCGGGACGCCCTCGGCAATCGCCTGCAGGGCACCGTCGAGCCTCCCGAACGATGGAGGGCTCGGCAGCTCCCGTCCCGGGCGGAGACGTACCACTGGGTCGATCACGATGCCATCGATCGCGGGTCCAGGGCCAGCGACCGCGAGGTGAACCCACATGGGCAATAAACCGACGACCGCTCCGATCAATACGGGCTTGAGTGCCGTGGAGCGGTAGGCCCAACCGCCCGCAAGGAATGCAATCAAGACGGCAATGACGATGTCAGGTCGAAATGACAGCGAGAGGCCGCCGAGGAGGCCGGCGATCGCCCAGGTACTCATCGCTCTGGTGTGTCGTGCACGAATGACGAAGACGACGGACCAGAGTGCCAGAGCGACCGCACCATGCCATGCGAGTGCAGCGAGCCCAATTGGCGTCATCGTGAGGAGCGAAGCGATGACGCCTGCGCCCACCGCAGCAATACGACCCCAGGGTCGAGTGAGAACGTAGAGGGCGACGATGATGCCGAGATTCTGGAGCAGGCCAAAGGCCCGCTCGGCCTCGAGGGTGTAACCAAAAATCCAGTACCAAGCAGCCAGCACCTCGAGCGACCCCGGCCCGTACAGGTGCAGGAAGTCGACGTTGGGGACCTTGCCCTGCTGCACAAGCCTTGGAAAGACGAGCATAAAGCCCTCTTCCATCGATGAGCCTGGAGAGCGGAAGAGGCCTCGGACCGGAATGAAAGCAAACGCGAGGAGCGCAAGTACGGCGACAAAGCCTTTGCGTGTCCAACGGATCGGGCCGCCGAGTACGAACGGAACGGGAACACTGGGCAGCTCGACGGTCGTCTCGACGTCAGCGATATCAGGTTCGGAAAGTGTGGTCGAGTCGGACAAGCGAAAGCATGGTACCCAGCTGCAGCACGCTCAACGGCGTATCGTCGGACTGATGTCTGGGGACCCACTTGATGATCTGCGTCGCGACGCCGATGATTTGATCGCTCGAGGGATCCGGCGGATCCATGTGCTGGCTTGGCGAGACCTCGACGATCCCGAGGGCGGGGGCTCCGAGGTGCATGCCGATGAGTTCGAACGTCGCTGGGCCGACGCCGGCCTCGACGTACTCCACCGAACGTCTGGCGCAGTAGGACAGCCTGCCCAAGCCGAACGGCACGGATACCGAGTCGTTCGTCGGGGGAGTCGCTACTCGGTGTTCCCCCGCACCATCGCCTCTGAACTCACGAGGCGCATGGGCCGTTACGACGCGCTCGTCGAGGTGATGAACGGTGTTCCGTTCTTCTCACCCGTCTGGTGCCGACGGCCTCGAATCCTGTTTCTTCACCACGTACACGGGCCAATGTGGGATCAGATGCTGCCCGGGCCACTGGCTGCTGTTGGTCGTGCCCTCGAGACAAAAGTGGCGCCGCCTCTCTACAAACGAGGCTTCACCGCGACGCCTTCCGACGCGACGCGCGATGAATTGGTTGAGATCGGATTCCGGCCTGAACTCGTCACCGCGATCCCCAACGGCACCGACCCTCGCTTTACCCCGGGTGGTGAAAAGACTGCGCACCCGTCGATCGTGGCCGTCGCCAGACTTGCTCCGGTCAAGCGCTTCGGATTACTCCTCGATTCGGCAGCCGAGGCGCGAAAGATCGTGCCGGACCTCACACTCACCATCGTCGGAGACGGCCCTGAGCGTCAGGCCCTTCACGAACAAGTCGCTGCCCTCGGCGCGAACGATTGGGTCGAGTTCACCGGTCGCGTGAGTCACGACGAACTTGTCGACGTGTATCGGCGATCATGGATCGTGGCCAGCGCGTCACTTGCCGAGGGCTGGGGCCTCAGCCTCACCGAGGCAGCTGGGTGCCGAACCCCTTCTGTAGCCACCGACATCCGCGGCCACCACAGCTCGGTGGTCGACGGTGAAACAGGAATCCTGGCTGCGCCGGCCGACATGGGTGCAGCGATCGCGCGAGTCCTGATCGATCACGATCTGCGTATCCGCCTCGGCGCCGCCGCAGAAGCTCGCGTCCGCACCATGACGTGGGACGCCACTGCTGCGGGCGTCCTCAACGTGCTGCACCGCGCCTCCCAGCCATGAACTTCCCAATCATGAACTTCCCAATCAAGTTTGGTGCATCGGCGGGCGGAACAGACGAGTAGGGTCTCCAACCGCATGCGCAGCGTGGTCGTGCTTCCGACATACAACGAAGCAGAAAACATTGAACGGTTGCTCCGGACGGTCCGCAAGGCCGCCCCGGCGACCGACGTTCTCGTTGTCGACGACGGGAGTCCGGATGGCACCGGTCCGATCGCCGAACGACTTGGCGACGAACTCGGTCGCGTTGAGGTGTTGCACCGACCAGGCAAAAGCGGGCTCGGAAGCGCGTACCGCGACGGGTTTGCTCAGGTGCTCGCAAGCGGCCGTTACGACGTGATCATCTCGATGGACGCCGACCTGTCGCACGATCCCGAACAGATTCCCGAGTTCATTCGGCTGCTGAATGATGGCGCTGACCTCGTGATCGGATCACGTTACGTCCGTGGAGGTGGAACCACCGACTGGCCGATTCATCGCCAGATGCTGTCGAAATGGGGCAACGTCTACACTCGGACGATCCTTGGTGTGCCCTCGCGTGACTGCACCAGCGGGTATCGCGCCTACAAAGCCGAGGCGCTTGCCAGTATCGACCCGATGTCGACCTCCGCTGAGGGCTACGCCTTTCTCACCGAACTCGTCCGGCGATTGGCAAGCCAGGGTGGACACATCGTTGAGTCGCCAATCATTTTCCGTGATCGGACGAAGGGCAAATCAAAGATGTCGGGCCGAATCATCATCGAATCGATGATGCTCGTGACGCGGTGGGGGATCGGCGATCGGATCCGTCGGCGTCGCAGCCGATGATCGAACGCGTGTCGAGCCGCTGGCTCGGTGTTATCGCTGTATCCGCGGTGGCCATCCCGCTCCTCGTTGCGGTCGTGGCACTCGCACAACGTCGCTGGTATCCGGTGCTAGACCTCGCGATGACCGAGTTCCGAGTCCGCGACGTTGGCACACGGCAAACACCGCTGATCGGTCTCCCTGGGCGAATCGGTGCGTTGCCGGACCAGGGAAGCCATCCTGGTCCGCTGAGTTTCTGGTCGCTCGCCCCTGGCTATCGAATCACGGGCGGGTCAGCCTGGTCGTTGGAAGCAGCGACCGTGTCGGTCACGATGGTGTGGATCGGCCTCGGAGTGTGGATCGGTTACCGCAGGCTCGGTGGGGTCGGCATACTGCTCGTCGCAGCGATCGTCGCGGTGCTGATTCGCGGGTTCGGACTGTCCGTGCTGACCCAGCCATGGAACCCCTACATGCCGTTGATGGCCTGGCTGGTCGTGTTGCTTGCGGTGTGGTCGGTGCTGTGTGACGACGAGTGGATGCTCCTGCCGCTGCTCGCAGCTGCATCGTTCGCCGCACAGACACACATCCCGTATCTCCTGATGGCCGGTTCGCTCGGACTCCTCGGGTTCGGCTGGGTGGCGATTCGCCAGCGCAGGATGTCGCGCCCGCTGGGCGCGACACTCGCTACCTTCACCCTGTTGTGGCTCGCCCCGCTTGTCGACCAACTCCGTCGGGACCCGGGAAACATCCGTCGCCTCCTCGATCATTTCGGCTCTCCGTCCGAGGACCCAATCGGTTGGGTTGCGGGAATCCGACTGATGCTGCGACACCTCGATGTGGTCGGCGGCTTCGCCAAGTTAGCCACCGGCTCCGAGCGGTTCGTGCAGTCCGGGTTGAATGCCGACGGGTCGATCTGGACTGGACTCGTGCTGTTTGCTCTCTGGGTCGGGGCATTCGTGGTCGCTGTCCGGCTCGGCCACATACCACTCGTCCGGCTCCACACCGTGTTGGCTGTCGTGCTCGTGATGACAACGGTGTCGATGTCTCGGATCTTCGGAAATCGATGGTTCTACCTGACACTCTGGGCGTGGGTCACAGCCACGCTGGTCATCGTCGCAGTGGCGTGGACTGGCGTCGCACTCCTCCGGCACGTCCGACCAACGCTGCACGCTGCGGTGAGCACCAACCGGATCGCGTGGGGGCTCGCCGGGCTGACGTTCATCACCACGACCAGCATGGTCGTCCTCGCCCCATCCACCGATCACCCCGAGGAGTACTTGGGCGACACGGTCGGCGAGCTACTCGGTCCCACCGCGGCAGCGCTCGACAGCAACATCAGCTACGTGATCGAGTGGAACGATGCCTACTTCCTCGGGAGCCAGGCCTTCGGTCTGCTCGGGGAACTCGACCGAGCCGGCTTCGACGTGGGAGCATCCGAATACTTCCGTGTGCCGTCGACGGACACGAGAACCAAAAGGCCAGGCGAGGCCAGCGAGGCAATCGTCTTTGTGACCGGCGACTTCATCGAAGCCTGGCGGGTCGACACACGATTTCGCGAGGTTGCCTTCGCCGAGCCTCGGACGCTCGCCGAGCAGGCCACCTACGCCAAGCTACGCGAGGAAGTCATCGCCGACCTCCTCGCGTCAGGCCTCGATGACCTGGTCGACCTGGTCGATACGAACCTCTTCAAACTCAACAACGATCAGCGGATCACATCGCGATCCAAGGATCTGGCGTCTGAGATGAGCGATCTTGGCCAACCTGCTGCGGTCTTCCTCGGCCCACCCAACACATCGCTCACCTGAGTCGACAACAATCCGAACCAACCCGGTTCAGATCGATCGACTCGTCTCAGCGGCTGACAACACCGAACGTGTCTGAAGCGGCGACTTCGACGCAGAGCGGCGTGGACTCCCGCACCGATTCGGTGCCAACCGGATCAATCTCGATTCCACCTGCAATCAGCACGTCCTTTGGTAGGAAAAACTGAATACCGCCGACGTCAGCGAAATACGAATCAACGACTGGATCAGCAATGATCTCGAAGGAGATGGGCAACGCGAGAGGGATCTCCCGTACGAAGCCCGCCTCACCATCTTTGCGCTCGAATGTGACGTCGCTGCCTCGGACACCGTCCCCTTCGCGGTAGGTCAGCGACCAAAGGTCGGTCGAAGCAAGAACTTGCTCAGCACTTCCCTCGGCGGCAACCTCGATCTCGCCGGCCACGACCCGAAGCCCAGGCGTACGTTCGAGGGCAACCCAACGGCCCTGTTCGGCCACGTAGATTCCTGAACAATCATCAAGGATTCCTACAGAACCGTCTCGCCCCGTCGAATCACCTGGAGCAATCGTGGTGACGTTCGGGGCATCCGATCCAAAAATCGCTCGATCGATGTCGTAGCGGACCTCGGTGAAGCCCGGGGATTTCAGCTCGAGTGTCCAAATTGCAAGCGAAGCATTCACCCACAGTCCAAACACCGCGAGCCCTGCCAACCCAAGGCGAACCATCCGCCGATCCCGCGTCAGGTCGGCAACCCTCCAGACACCGATCGCTCCCGCAGCGATGAGGGGCGGCAACATATCGATGAGATACCGATTGGCAATAAAGCCGATCAGGAACGACGGAACCGCCCCGAGTGAGGTGGCCGCTACGACAAGTCCCCATATGAGCGATCGCTTCCTGGCGATCCAGACGGCGCCGACGAGGGCCAAGACCAGGAGCAATAGCGCACTTGACGGGATCGAGCTTGCAGGTGTGATCGTTTCAACATCAAGGCCGCCGCGATTCTCCGCGGGCGGCCCGAAACGAATAAACGGAACGAGTCGTTCGAATCGAATCGCATCGGGTCGCAGGTACTGAACGAGCGTGGTGGGCACGAAGTCCAGCGCAAAGAAACTCCCACCGGTGGACTCAAAGAACGCGGCGCGCTCCGGCCGCTGCAGCGACAACAGTTGCTTGTCGCCTGGGACCGAGAGTAGCACCCCGAATTTGACGAAATTGATCGCAGCGTGCGACACGATGGGGAGGAGTCCACCGATCACCGCGAGCCCTGCAACGGGGGCAATCGAGCGGCGACGAATCAACAACACGATTCCACATACTCCGATCGCAAACGACACTCCGAGCCCAATCGGAGCCCGGGTCAACGTCGTCGCGAGTGCGCCAATCGAGGCCAAGACAACCAGCCGGCGGTCACTGAACCCACTCGCTGCGAGTTCGACCGTGAGGGTGATCGTCACGATGGCAAGGGCGAGCGCCCACAACTCGGTCTCGTGATACACCGTGACCCAACCCGCAGAGAACAAGGCGGGCGAGAAGGCGACCGATGCAGTGAACAACGCTGTGGCCCATCGTCCGTCCTCATCTGGATCGCCGACGCCAGAGACGTCGCCAGCTCGAAAGGTTTGCCGGGCTGCCGTTGCCAAGCGTGCGGACCACCGACACACCAACACGAGCGCAATCAGCATCGAGATTCGGACCAGCCTCCCCGCGAACACGTCGCCGAACATGGCGAAGGGCAAACGAAGGAGCGCAAGGAACGGGCCGTAGTACAGGTATGTCAAACCATCGATGAGGAAGCCTTCCGGTCCGGGAACCGCCGGATCAACGGCGAGCCGACCGCGCAACATGACCCGAGCCTGTTCGTCGTAGAAGTCGGAACTGAAGCCGGCACGGGCAAACAAATCCCACGGGCGGAACGACGTACTGACGAGCCAAAACGCAACGACAGCAACAGCGGTGATGACCCAAACGAGTCGATTGGTTGTCAGGGTCGGGCGCGTGCGAGCCGAGGTCATGTGGACCCGGGCACATCGACCAGGGTGATCGCCGCGGGCGGCGAGCCGTCGACATAGGCGACCGTGTCGGGTGAGTCCCGGATGAGTTCCGCCTCGGCCCCAAACGAAAGCACAAGACGTTGCGTCTCGGTTCCGT
>JBLFZD010000081.1:0-12069 GCA_047610085.1 Ilumatobacter sp.
ACTCGCGTCGGCGAGGCCGATGCCTCGTTCCCCACCTGAACAAAACTGTCAGACTCAGAGGATGCAGATCGGCTGGTTCGAATCGGTTCCACCCAATGGGCGCGTCGCTCGCCCCGCAGAAGCTGTTGTGAACAACAACAATGATCTGGGGCTCGCCACCCCCGAGCCAGACATCGAGATCGAAACCACGCCCGAACACCGCAACCTCATCAATGGCGACCCCGAGTGCACCGGGTGGAGTCGGCGTCGAGATGACCCCGGCGTGATCGCACGACGAGACACACTCAGGGCGAACAACGGGAAACCGGACCTCGAGATATGCGGACCAAACGAGATCGTTCGGGCTACCGAGCTGTTTCAACGTGACGGCTTCGTCGTCGTCGCTGATGCACTTCCGGCCCCCGAGCTTGCGGCGCTACAGACTGCAACCGACGTCGTGATGATGGCAAACCTCGCTGTCGATCCGGACGGGTCAGCTGGAGGCGGTGCGGGCGGGCTTCCCCATCGCTACTCGTTCGGATCCACTTCAGGTTCACGGCACCGGCTCCACGAGCAAGCGTGGGTTGACGTGATCGACTTGCCGGTCACCACGGCGCTCTTGACGTCGATCTTTGGATCCGATCGGTACATCGTCGGAGGGGGCGGCGGCGACTACGCACTCCCCGGCGCAATCGAGTATCAGGGTCTCCACAGCGACAACGTCTGGACGGAGCTTCATGACCCCGTCGGCGGCCTCACGATGCGCGATCTCCCCGTACCAGTCATCACAATAATGTTCCCGATGATCGACCTGACTTGGGAGAACGGCCCAATCCGCCAGATTGCCGGGACCCAACGATCCCACGAGCCGATCCCCAACTTGGTTGATGAGCCGAACTCGATGAAGTGGTCAACGTTGTGCCCGGTTCCAACGGGTTGCGCCGTCGTGCGCGACAACAGAGGCTGGCATGGAGGCACACCGAACCTGTCTGAAGCCGCTCGGGCGATGCCAAACATCGAGTACTTCGCCCCCTGGTTCCGTAGCGAGGGGGTGAACCGATGCATGCCGCACCAGCAGTGGCTCACGTTGTCCGAACATGGTCGCCGGATCAGCCGCTATGTAGCTGCCGCTCCGGGCGAGACGGTCCTCGGGTCGGGGTTCAATCACCCGCGGGCAAAGGCCCGCCACGCGTTCATCGAACAGCAGCAAACTGACCTTGGCGACGTTGCAACCGCCGCGTGGTGGGCAAAACGCTAACTCAGCCAGCGGCGAAGTCGGCAAAACGCTTGATGCCTTCTTCAATGTCGGCGTCGCCAACCGCAAAACTGAACCGGCCGTAACCCGGCGTGCCAAACGCTTCACCTGGAACGATTGCGACCTTTGCCTGATCGAGTACAAGGTCAGCGAGCTCGAGCGTGCTCTTCGCCATGACACCGCCGTACTCGCGACCGAGGAGCTGCCGTAGATCGGGGAATGCATAGAAAGCGCCCTGCGGCTCGGGGCACACGACTCCGTCGATATTGTTCAGAAGCCCCTGGATGAGGGTTGCCCGGCGGGTGAACGCTTCACGCATTTCGTACACAGGATCGAGTGATCCGTTCAGTGCGGCGATTGCTGCGCGCTGCGAGACATTGGCGACATTCGAGGTTGCGTGGCTCTGGAAGCTGGTCGACGCCTTAATGACGTCATTCGGGCCAATCATCCAGCCAACGCGCCAACCGGTCATCGCATAGGTCTTTGCAACACCATTCACGATCAGGCACTGCTCGGCGAGATCCGGCACGAGCACCGGCATGGAGGCGAACTCGTTGGCGCCGTACGTGAGGTGTTCGTAAATCTCGTCGGTGATCACCCAAACACCGTGAGCCACAGCCCACTCACCGATCGCCTTCACCTCGCCGGGCGTGTACACGACGCCAGACGGGTTGTCGGGGCTGACAAACAGGAGCACCTTGGTCTTGGAAGTCTTCGCCGCATCGAGCTGCTCGATGGTGACCTTGAACCCCGTTTCGACATCGGTGTCGATCACAACGGGAACGCCGCCGGCAAGCGTTATCGCCTCGGGGTACGTGGTCCAGTACGGAGCCGGGCAAATGACTTCATCACCCGGGTCACAGAGCGCCGCAAAGGCGGTGTACACGGCGTGCTTGCCACCGTTGGTGACAAGAATCTGCGACGGGTCGCACTCAAATCCTGAGTCGCGCAGTGTCTTGGCAGCGATCGCCTCCTTCATCTCTGGCAACCCACCAGCCGGCGAATACTTGTGATTTTTCGGATCGGCACATGCTGCCTGGGCTGCTTCGACGATGTGAGCGGGCGTCGGAAAGTCAGGCTCACCCGCACCAAAACCAATGACATTCTCGCCCGCAGCCTTCATCGCCTTCGCCTTGGCGTCGACGGCCAGTGTGGCGGACGGCTGAATAGCGGAGAGTCGTTGCGATACGCGGTTCACGCTTACCGATGCTACAACCCGCCTCCGCCCAGCCCGACCGTGGTTTCCGCAGTTCGTTTTCTGCCCGGCGCTTTACGAACAGGCCGTTCGTTTTCTGCCTGGCGCTTTGCGAACGCAACTTGGGTGGTGTGTCGGAGTTGACGAAAAGTCGGGTCCGATCCCCGGGTGTTCAAGCCATCCTTCAAGGGTGACTTCCGCACCCGACCAGATCGCCATTCCTTCTGACCTGCTCCCCGACGACGGCCGCTTCTGCTGCGGTCCGTCCAAGGTCCGCAACGAGCAAGTCGATGCGGTCGTGGCCGCACGAGACACCCTGCTTGGGACATCTCACCGCAAACCCCCCGTCAAGAACCTCGTCGGGGCGGTCCGCTCGAAGCTCTCCGACCTGTTTGCTCTGCCTGACGGCTGGGAGATCGTGCTTGGCAACGGTGGTTCCACCATCTTCTGGGACGTTGCGACGTTCGGCCTGGTCCAAGAGCGCAGTCAGCACGCCGTCTTCGGGGAGTTCTCATCAAAGTTCGGCGAAGCATGCGCAGCGGCCCCGCATCTTGGTGACCCCACCATTGTCAAGAGCGACGTCGGCACGCATCCCGTGCTCCACGCAGAAGATGGCATTGATACCTACGCGCTGACCCACAATGAAACGTCGACAGGTGTCGCTATGGACCTTCGTCGGCCCGCTGGCACATCGGCCGACGAGGCGTTGGTGGCCGTCGATGCCACATCTGCAGCCGGTGGCCTGCTGTGGACCCCAAGCGAAGTCGACGTCTACTACTTCGCTCCGCAAAAGTGTTTCGCCTCCGATGGCGGTCTCTGGCTCGCTGCATGTTCGCCCGCAGCCCAGGACCGCATCGAGCAGATTGGTGCGTCTGATCGCTGGCGCCCTGCGTCGCTCGACCTGGCGATCGCTCTCGACAACTCGAAGAAAAACCAGACCTACAATACTCCCGCCGTCGCCACGCTCGTCATGCTCGATGCACAGCTCGACTGGATGCTCGCCAACGGTGGCCTCGAGTGGGCGGCGGGACGCAGCGCTCAGTCTGCTGCAACCCTGTATGGCTGGGCTGAGTCTCGTGACTGGGCGACCCCCTTCGTGGCCGACGCTGCCCAGCGTTCCAACGTGGTGGGAACGATCGACCTCGATGACTCCATCGATGCGAGTGACGTCTGTACCGCTCTGCGGGCCAACGGAATCCTCGATACCGACGCGTATCGAAAGCTCGGCCGCAACCAATTGCGCGTCGGGATGTTCCCGGCGATCGAGCCAAGTGACGTCGAAGCACTCACCCGGTCAATTGATCACGTGGTCGCTGCCCTCGCCTGAGCACGTGACACCTCGGCCACGCCGGGTGGCAGGAGAGATCAAGCTGGCAGACTGTGTCCGTGGATGTGACCGAGGTATTGGAGTTCTCGACCGATGACATGGGAACGCTTGAGCGTCCCGTCATGCTCGTCGGCCTTGAAGGCTGGTTCGACGTCGCCAGCGCAGCGAGTCAAGCCGTCGACTCATTCGTTGACGACGACATCGCTGTGGTCGTTGGGGAGATCGATCCCGATCCGTTCTACGACTTCACGCAGCAGCGCCCGCTCGTGTCGGTCGACGATGGTGTCCGCTCGATCCAGTGGCCGTCGAACGAATTCGTGGTTCAGCGCAACGCTGGTCACCGCGACATCGTGTCGATCATCGGCGTCGAGCCGCATATGTATTGGGCGACCTACGTCGATGCGATCGTCACAGTCGCCCAAGCGCTTGGCTGCGAGGCGGTGGTGACCGTCGGCTCGGCTGCCGAGGCAATTCCACACACCCGGCGCCCTCCGGTCACCGGCAGCACATCGAATGCAAAGCTCGCTCGTGCGCTCGGACTGGGAGCGCCCTCGTACGAAGGCATCACCGGAATCGCTGGCGTCCTCCAGGCTGCACTCGAAGCACGGTCGATTCCCGCAGTTTCATTGCGTGTCGGCATCCCGCACTATCTGATGAATGCCGAGCACCCGCAGGCGACCGCCGCCCTTGCTCGACACTTGAGCCATGTGCTGGGCGTTCCTTGCGATGTGGACATGAGCGACCAGATCGACTCGTGGAGAGACGTCCACGATGAGATCACCGAGAACGACGATCAGCTCCGGATGTACGTTCGGATGCTCGAGTCTGAGTTTGATCGTCGTGCCGAGGCCGCAATCCCCTCAGCCGACGACCTGGCCGCCGATTTCGAAGACTTTCTTGAGACGCTTCGCACCGACGGCAGCCCAAACGACGATGACCGCCCCGACGCCTAACTGCCAGCTACCCCGGCACCCCAACCGCCGGTTGCGTCATGCCCGCCTCGGTTCGGCGGCGCCACATCAGTAGTCCGATGTAGCTCGCGTCAAGGCTCGACACCAGCACGGCGAGCGTCACCACCAACGAGTGGTCCCGGTACACCAGGAACACGAACACGGTCACGCCGCCCGTGCCGAGCCCCTTGAAGATCGCTGCAATCATCGAGAGTTCGGCGATGGGTTTCGTTAACCCAAACCAGAGGTACGCGAGCGACATCACGAGGTTGACCGTGTACGCGGTCACGCTGCCGAGCGGGAGGTCATCGCCACGTTCGATGAACCCGACGTAGTACGCCGTCCACACGACGAGCAACGTCACGATGATCACTGGCCAATATTTTCGAGCCTCCACGTTCTCAAGCTGGTATTTGCCGAATCGGAACACTCCGTACAAGATCGCTACATCCATCAAGAACGCGCCCATGTAGATCAGCTGAAGGCCCCAGCCCATGTTCTGCGGGTAAACCCAACCCCAGAGAAACTCCCAAGCAATGTTGCCGGTTGCGGCAATAGCAGGGATCTCGACATAGCCGCGGCGCAGTCGGGCGATAACGACCCAATACACCGGGATCCACAGAACCCATCCGCCGAAATACCAGACCAGTTCGGCGGTGTCGTACAGCTCGGTGTTGAGGAACGGCCCGTTGAACACATCAAACACGCTGAACCAGTCGGCATCGACATCGATGGGTTCGGACCGATCGGTGCGAAGAGCTGCAGCGGTCATACGGAGGGCTTGACGCTTGGTGCGGTGTCGGCGTGCAGCTTCCAGTGGTGTGCGAGTTCGTCGGGAATATCGAAGTTCCCGCGACGTTCTCCCTCACGCTCGAGGCCCAGCATCCCTTTGAGTACCCACCAGCCCACGTGGTCCGAGACTCGCCTGAGGATTTTGTCGTTCTCGACCTCGTGCGAGGAAACACGACAGAGCACCTTGATCAGCGTGATGAGGCCGAAGTGGCGTGCCGGTGGGGGCAGGTCAATGATTTTTGCCACCTCATCGCCCGAAAGCAGGCGAATCAAATCGGGCACAACAGAGTCAAAAATGTGGGTCGGTGTCATCTCCTGCAGCAGCCCGACGAGCGCCTGAGTCATTGCGATGCCGTCCGCAGACTGTCCGTACTGCCGTTTGCGAATGAGGGTGACCAGTTCGGTCGACTCCGCCACCGTGGTCGGGATCATGCGAATGTCGAGGCCCAACATCTCGCCCACAACACGCCACACGTAGAGGTAGTCCTCCATCTCGCTGTCCTCGAGTGCGAGGCCGAGTCGCGGCAACGGTTCCACGACGGTGTAGCTGAACGAGAGCAACGTGCCGGCGAGGTCTTCCTGGTTGATCGGGAAACCAAGGTCATCCTCGTCCCACCCATGCACAAGGATCAGGTGACGAATGGCGGCGTGCATGAGGCGGACGCGCTGGATCGCCATGATCCCTGTGCCGCCCGGCTGCATACCTCCCGGGCTCATTACGTCGATCAAGAACTGACCGGTCTCCATAATCCGGCGTCGAGTATCGGTCTCGAGTCGAGCTGTTTGCGCTAACACCGTCACGCCCTTCGCACAGGCGTACGCACTGGGCAGCGATGCACAAAAGAGTGCAACCGAAATGGCGACTCCCCATCGTTCAAAGACCACTTCGCCCCGGGCGAGCCGTTCGCTGTCCGCCCAGTCCGGGAGCGCTGCTGTTTCGTTGAGATACGCGACGACGACAGCCGGAAGGGCGGCCTCACGGACGTCGTCGTGATTCAGTAGTTCGGCCAACAAGGAGCGCGCCGATTCAACATCACCATCATCGAGCACCTGTGCAGCAACTTCGTCAGCGAGTGGATCACCGACCCCGCGCATGTGGTCCAGCAGTGCGTTGTCCCATCTCGCCATGCGCCCAGTCTCGCCGGGCGGCCGAAGCGGTGGGCGGACCTCAGCTGCCTGACATCGTGATATCGCGGATGACGAGCGACATTCCCGCGCTCCGCATCGGTAACCAATCGATGTCGCCACCGACTTCGGCAATGTCGAGCAACATCCGCTGCAACGTCGATGCAATAGTGAACTCGCGCACCGGGGCGCCAACCTCGCCGTTCGAGATCAAGAGTCCGGCAGCTCCGGTTGAGAAGTCACCACTGATCGGATTCACACCGGAGTGCAAGCCCTGCATCGACTGCACGAGCAGCCCGTCGTCGATGTCCGCGATGAGCTCAGCCTGCGAACGAGCACCGGGAACAAGCGAGAGTGCGAGACAACCAACGCCAGGTGTGCCGCCGAAGCCACCGCGGGTTGCGTTGCCCGTCGATACCGCGCTGGCCCGGCGAGCCGAGTACGAGTTGTGCACGAACTGCTGGAGTACGCCATCTTGAATCAGCACGTTTCGGCGGGCTGCAAGACCTTCGCCGTCGACGTCGGTCGAGGTGTACGCCTTAGGGTTGGTCGGGTCGTCGACAAGCGTGATGCCGGCCGCTGCAACCTGGTCGCCGAGACGATCAGCAAAAAGCGAGCGACCTTTCACGACAGCTTCGCCATTCAGGGTCGACGAGATCACACCGAGGAATTGGGCGGTCACAAACGGGTCGAGTACCACGGTGACTCGCTTCGACGCTGGCTTGGTGGCGCCGAGCAGCCGGGTGGCCCGGTCGCTCGCTTCCTGGGCTGCGCGCTGAAGATCGAATTCATCGGGGGACTTCCCTACCGAAAATCCAAAGCCGGTCTGCGTTTCGGCGTCATCGCCTTCGCCCTCGTCGGCGAGTGTCGAAACGGACACGTAGCAACCGTTCTCGCGGCCTGCGGAGCGAATACCTGCAGTGGAGGCAACGGCTGCTTCCCCCCACGCGTCGGCGTAGTTGGAGTCATCGACGCGCACACGCGCATCGAGGCTCCCTGCAAGCTTGTCGAGTTCTTTTGCGATGTCGATCTTGCGATCGGTAGCAAACTCGGCGAGCGAGTCGTCCCACAGCGATTGTTCAGTCGGTGCCACGCCGTCGGGCTCTGCAAGGCCGGCCCACTCATCGACGGTTCCGAACGCAACGTTGTCACGCGCCTCAGCAAGCACTTGACGGATGGCGGCTTCGTCGAGCGTTCCCGCGTAGGCGAATCCGGTCCGTCCGTTCTGAATGACGCGGATGCCGATGCCTTCGGATTGCGCCGACACAAAGTGCTCGACCTCGCCTTCGTAGACGCGTACCTCGGTCTCGCCACCGCGCGACACGAACGCTTCCATCTGCTCGCCGGCACCGGTCTGCTCGATGACCCGATCCGCAATGGCCTGGAGTTCAGCTGTGGTGTCGTTCACGCTCATGCTGCTGTGCCGCCAACGGTGAGCGCCTTGACCCGCAGGGTCGGCTGACCGTCGCCAACGGGAACACCTTGGCCATCCTTACCGCACGTGCCAGGGCTGCCCATTGAGAAGTCGTTCGCCAGCATGTCGATGTCTTGAAGCACCTTGGGACCGTTGCCGATCAGGTTGCCATCACGCAGCGGCTCGGTGATTTTGCCGTCTTCGATGAGGTAGGCCTCGGTCATCCCGAAGACGAAATCGCCAGAGGCCGTGTTCACGCTGCCGCCTCCGAGCTTGGCGACGTACACGCCCTGAGGAGTGTTGGCGACGATCTCATCGGGCTCGGACGGACCGTTCATCACGAATGTGTTGGTCATCCGCACCATCGGAAGGTGCTGGTAGCTCTGGCGGCGACCATTGCCCGATTGCGGGCGACCGTCCTTACGCGACCGAAGGAAATCCCACATGTAGTCCGTGAGGATCCCATCTTCGATCAGCACGTTGCGCTGAGTCTTCTGACCTTCATCGTCGATACCGAGCGTGCCCCATTCGCCGGGCATCGTTCCGTCGTCGACCAGCGTCACAAGCGGGTTTGCGACCTGCTGGCCGACTTTGCCGGCGTAGACGCTTGCACCCTTTTGAATGTGGTCGGCTTCAAGGCCGTGACCACAGGCTTCGTGGAAGAGCACCCCACCGGTTCCGTGCTTGATGACCACGGGCATCTCACCCGACGGAGCGGGACGAGCCGCAAGCTTGGTGATCGCCTGACGGGCAGCCTCGCGAGCCATCCCTTCGACGTCGACCGTGTCGAAGATCTCGAAGCCGACGGTATGGCCCATCGATTGGTAGCCCGTCTGCATCCCTCCATCGCCGTTAGCAACAGCGTTGACGCGCAGCAACGTACGAATGATCTCGTCGTCGGCAAGCACCCCGTCGGTGTTGGCCACGAGTACCCGCTTGGTGCTGTCGCCATACCCGGCCGACACCTGAACGATCTCGGGCCCGTACGCACGAGCAGCTTCGTTCATTCGGTTGAGAAGTTCAACCTTGCGAGCTTTGGCGATCGAGTCGGGCTGGTGCACGATCACGTTGGGACGATGCCGTTCAGTTTGGGTGAGACCGACGGTTCTCACACCGCCCCCTCCCTGGCTCGCAGCAGCAGCCGCCGCCGTCGCTGCAGCCGTCAGGCCGCCCTCAGACAGGTCCGAGGTGTAGGCAAAACCGGTGGTCTCGCCAGCGATCACCCGGATCCCTGCACCACGGTCACGGCCGCTGGTGACCTGTTCGATGCGTCCGTCGTCGAGACCAGCCGACGTTGATCGCTTATCTTCCGCATACACCTCGGCGAAGTCGGCGCCGGTCTTGGTGGCGCCGGCGAGCACTCGTTCTAGAACGTCTTGGTCGATCACCTGGTCATTCTACAAATTGGCGTCGATGTGCGTCCCCCTCGTCTATGTGTTCACAACGTATTTCGCTACTTCTTGTGCTCTGAACGCGCGATCATGTTGGCATGAGCGGGACACGAACAGCTGTTGCAGCGGGTATCGCACTTGTAATCGTCGCGTGCGGCGGCGGCGGCGACCTGGTCTTCGAGTCGACCGAAAGGGAGCCGACCGCGCAGGTCGAAATCGTCGCAGCAGCCGACGGGACCAACGAAATGTCCGCGCCCGACGGAGTGCCAAACACCCCAACGTCAACCGGGGCGCCGCTTCCCAACCGGACCGCCCGGCTCGTTTTCACGGGCGACACGCTGGTGCATAGTCCACTGTGGCGCCAGGCCCAACGCAACGCAGGAGGCTCCGGATACGACTTCTTCCCGATGTTCGCCGACATCGCATCGACGATCGGTGCAGCCGATCTGGCGGTGTGCCATCTCGAGACTCCGATCGCTCCGGGCGGCGAGGAGTTCTCGACCGATCCGCTGTACGGCGTCCCACCCCAGATCGCCACGGCCCTGGCAAGTGCCGGATACGACCGATGCTCAACCGCAAGCAACCACGTCCTCGATCGCTACGCCCGCGGCATCGACCGCACCGTGAATGTGCTCGAGGAAAACGGGATTGGCCAGTCCGGAATGGCGCGCAACGAATTAGAGGCTCTACCGATCGTGTTTGACGTGAACGGCATTCGCATGAGTCACCTCTCGTACACGTACGGCACGAACGGCATCCCCCTACCGAGCGGCGAACCATGGCGCACGAACTTGATCGATCCGGTGCGCATCATTCGCGACGCCAAATCAGCGCGCGACCTCGGCGCCGAATTCGTCGTCGTCAGCATGCACTGGGGCACCGAGAAGGTCGTCGCGCCAAACGAACAACAGCGCTCGGTCGCCGATGAGATCACGCTCAGCGGAGCCATCGATCTGGTGATCGGTCATCACGCACACGTGCTGCAGCCCATCGAGCAAGTCAATGGTGTGTGGGTCGCTTACGGGCTCAGCAACATCGTGTCAAACCTTCCGGTCAACGACTCCTGGCCAGCGAGTAGTCAGGACGCCGCCATTGCCGAGTTCGCCATCACGGTCGATGACGCAGGAAACACGACCATCGAGCCGCCCATTGTCCGGCCCACGTGGGTCGACAAGGACAACGGCTGGGTCGTCCGCGATGTCAATCGGATGCTTGCCCGAAACGACCTCACCGATTGGCAGCGCGACCTCCTGGAGCGCTCGCGGGAGCGATCCGCAGACGTGGTCGGCGACTTCTTCCCGGCCTGATCGACAACAACCGGTTTGCTACAAGTCGTGGCGACTCTGCGTTGACGCGTTAGCGTCGCATTCCGTGACGGTGGAAACTGGATTACGAGGCTCGGCCACGCTCGTCGTGAGTGCGCAAGACACAGCGAGAGCGTTGGGGTCTGGCGACATTGATGTCCTCGGCACTCCCCGACTGATCGCACTGTGCGAAGCCGCCACGGTTTCAGCTTTGGCCGGCAAACTCGACGACGAGGCGAGTTCCATCGGAATGCGAATCCGCGTCGATCATTTGCAACCCACACCCGTCGGTGCGTCAGTGACCGCCGAGGCGATGCTCGACAAGATCGACGGCCGCCGGCTGACGTTTACCGTCTCGGTGTCCGATGGCGGTGGGCTCATAGCAGCGGGCAAGATCACCCGGGCCATCGTCGATCGAGCATCGTTCCTCGATAAATGCTGCACCGCCTAGCCAACGCCTCGGCCACACTGCGCCAATCCGAGTTCTCGGATTCGGCAGCAGTCTGCTGCCATCGAAGCGCCCCCTCGCAATAAAGTGAGCTCGATGTCCGAGGGGAGCCCCATGGTCGACGCCCCCGAGCGGATCCACCGACTGCACTGGTGGAAGGAAGCGCTCATCGTTGGCGTGTTCTATGTCGTCTACTCGGGGATCCGAAATCGCTTCGGTTCGAACACCATTGCGAGCGATGGCGTACCCGAGGCCGCCTTCCACAACGCCGAGCGCGTGATCCGCCTTGAGCGGGCATTGGGCTCGTTCCACGAAGAATCGATTCAGGAACTCTTCTTAGCCCAGCGTTGGTTTATTCAATTTTGGAACGTGTACTACGGCACGGCGCATTTCTTTGTGACGCTCGCCGTATTCGTGCTGCTGTACGTCAAGCGAGCTGACGTCTTTCCGCAGTGGCGAAACACACTCGCTGCGATGACCGCACTTGCGATCATTGGCTTTGCGTTCTTCCCACTGATGCCACCGCGCTTGCTTGACCAGCCCTGCCCCGCACCTGACACCATCCAGTTCGGTGGCGCGTGCGTCGAGAGCACGTTGCGGCCGGGCGAAAGTTTGACGTTCGAAGGTGATAACGGCTTCGGCTTCGTCGACACGCTGAGCGTCTACGGCGGGCCATGGCGGTTCGATTCCGAGGAGGTTGCGTCGATTTCCAACCAATACGCAGCGATGCCCAGCCTGCATATTGGGTGGTCGACGTGGTGCGCGCTTGCCATCTGGCCCCTTTTGCGTCGACGCTGGACGAAAGCCGCAGTCTTGTTGTACCCGGTGGCCACCCTGTTCTGCATCGTGGTGACGGCGAACCACTTCTGGCTCGATGGGGTCGGCGGGC
>JBLFZD010000082.1:0-11741 GCA_047610085.1 Ilumatobacter sp.
GACCACGACGACGACCACGACGACGACCACCACGACGACCACCACGACGACCACCACGCTGGCGCAGCCCGGTCCTTCCCTCAACGACGCGGGCACCACGACCGTCACCACAACGGCGACCCCAACGACCACGCTGCCCCTGCTGCCGCCCGAGCGGAACATCACGGTCTTCCCCGAGCAAATCGAGCACATCCTCGCCACCATTCGATATCTCGAATCACGAGGGATCTACACGCTGCCTCCAAACAAGGGCCGCGCGTCTGGCGCCTATCAGTTCGTGGAGTCGACGTGGAATGGCTATGCCGGCTACCCCCACGCCTATCTCGCGCCCACCAATATCCAGGATGAACGAGCTGCCAAGGACGTCAACATGTTCCTCGCGCAGTTCAACAACGACGTCTCGATGATTCCGGTGATGTGGTATTTCCCCATCGCCGCGCGCGAGCCGACATGGATGGATCGGGTGCCAAAGCCAGAGAACGGCAATCGACTCACGATCCGCGAGTACCAGACTCGCTGGCTTGGCGTATTCGCCTCGATTTCCGGCCAGCCGGTTGCGCCTCGACCAAACCTCGCTGTGGACCTTTCGGCGTTCGCCGGGTTTGCACCCGAGGTGCCCCAAGCCCATCTCGGAGTCCCGTCGCTGTCGTATCCCGTGCTGGGTCCGTCACGAATGGCCGTGCCTGAGTGCGACGGCGCCAAGCAGATTGAAGTCGCCACCAACGGCGACGGGACCACTTCGGGACCCAGCCGTGCCGACATCGAAGCCGCCGGGCTGTGCTCCCCCGAGGCCCCCGGCATCGTCTTTGGCGTAAAACTCCAGCCGGTTGTGGCCGTCGCCGATGGCGTCGTCACCGAGGTGGCCGACGATCCCGGGTCGGGGGTCCCGATCACGGTCACCATCACCGACATCGCCGGGACCAGCTACGTCTACGCCGGCTTCAACGACGACAACCCGGGATCAGCCGACGGCGCTGCACCCGCCTACCTCCGACTCACCTCACTCTCGACCGTTGGTTCGGCCGTACGCGCTGGTCAGGTGATCGGGTTCATGGGCGACACCGATCCGCTACCGATCGGCGTTCGAGCCAACGTCCCCACCGATGCCACCGTCCAGATCGATCCAAACGCCGTGGCACCCCACATCCGCATCACGATGATCGACATCGACGGGCAGCCGATCGACGCGTTCGGACCCACCATCGATGCGCTTTTCCGCCAAACCTGCCGAGTCATGATCGGACAGTGGTCCGTACCGGCCAATGGCAGTGGACACGAAGCCGTCACCATCGAAACCACCGACAACAACGATCAGATCGACTCCGAGTGGGTCATCACCTCGACCGGCCAGGTACACGCCCGTGGTTGGGGCGCTTTAGTCAACCCCCACGAAGGCTGCGAATTCGCACCCTCCTCGGCGTTCGGGCCCGGTGCGGGCGGCTCCGCCAACGGACTCGCCCACTGGTTCACCCCGCTCGACCTGCCGACGCAGGTCTGGATCTCACTGGCCCTGCGGGACGGCAACACCGCTGCTGGCTTGTTTCGTCGCTGACCGTCCGAGATCGTCTCAGTCGAGGCGGCGTGCTTCTTCGATCAAGTTGATTTCGTAGAGCACTTCGTCGAGTGCATCTTCGGCGCTGATCGCGCTGAAGCGCTGCGGGTTCTCGGGGGTGCAGCACGATGGCACCGGCGACAGCACAGTCCACGGTCGAGGGTGACAGAACTGAACAACGCTGTATCGCTCGCCTTCGTAACCGGGGGCGGCCACCACGCGGTGCCAACCACTCGGAATCGTGCCGTTGGTGAGACGTTCCAGCATGATGCCCGTGTTGACGATGATGCCGTTGTCGGGCGGGATCGCATCGGCCCACTCATCGTTCACCTTGACCTGGAGTCCCGGTGCAGTTGATCGCGGCAGGGCCGTAATCAGGTTGATGTCGGCGTGAGCGGCGGCCCATACGTGACCCGGTTCTCCGCCGTCACCAAGTGCCGTGTCAAGTTCAGACATCGCCGGATAACGAATTGCGCGGGTGAGCGTTGGTCCGTCTTGCACCATGTCGTCGAAGAACGTTTCGTGGCAGCCAATGCCCTCGGCGATGACCCGCAGAAATCGGCGTTGCAGGTCGGCAACCGTGTCATGGAATCGGTACAGCACCTCAGTGATACCGGGGACCACATGCTCGGGCAACATCTGATCGGGGTAGGCGTTCGAGAACTTGCGCTTCAACGGATGCCCGCCCGGGATCGGCGTCGACCAGTTCAGCATCTCTTTCCAGTCCGGCTTGTCGCTCGACGCTGCGGTTTCGACCAGGAGGCCGGTGTACCCGGTCTGCCCGTTTGCCCCCGGCACAACGGCGGACTGCTTGGCTTCGTCGGACGACTCAAAGAACTCGCGCAGCATTGCATACGCCGTATCGAGCAGGTCGTCAGACACGTCGTGGCTCGTATACACAAAGCCTGTCACAAGGCTGCGGGTCACCCCGTCGACTACAGCTCGGCGCGCAGCGCTCGAACCGTTTTCAAAGGCCAACAGGTCGACATCGAGAATCTCGTCGCTCATCTCTTCAGCTTAGGACGAACCCTGCCGCTCGGAGACCGGAGTCGAACGGATCCGATCAAGCGAAGAGGGCAGGCCAGCCGCCGGTGTGGATGAAGACGACGTCGTCATCGGCGCTCCAGCGTCCCTCAGCGACCAAGCCGAGTAGACCCGAGAGGCCTTTTCCAGAATACACCGAGTCCATCAACCAGCCGCCGGTCGTGGCTGCCCACTGGACCGCTGCCTCGCCTACCTCGGTTGGAATTGCGTAGTCGTCACCAATCCACCGCGTATCGATTTCGACATCGTCGGGATCGACTGATGTGTCGACCTGCATGAGGGCGAGCGCTTCATCGGCCAACTCCGCAATGGCGGGGAACCCAATATTGACTCCCTTAGCAACCCCGATCGCAACCACGTCGGGAGCCGACTCGGCGGTCAGCCGACCTGTGGAGATCAGCGCTGCTCGCCCCGCCAACAGGCCGGCATGGGTGCCGCCACTCGACGATGTGAACACGATCGCCGACGGCATTTTTCCGGCTGCCTCGAACTGATCGATCAGCTCGACGAACCCATTGGCGTAGCCGAGTGATCCCACTGCGGTGCTGCCACCGATTGGAATGGAATATGGCGCCAGGCCTTCAGCTGCGAGCGCATCGGTGAGGGCTTCTCGCGCGATTTCAAGTTCGCCCCAATGGCTTTGGGCCGCTCCGGTGTGGTGCATCTGAGCGCCGAACATCAACGACAAGAGTTGGTTCCCTGTCGGCTTCTCTCCAAGCTGGGGTGCGTCACCGGATAGGACGAGGTGAACTTCCATCCCCAGCCGAATTCCCGCCGCGGCAGTCATCCGACAGTGATTCGACTGAGCTGCGCCAACGGTGATCAACGCCTGAGCGCCCCCGGCCACGGCGTCGCCACACAAGAACTCCAGCTTGCGAGCCTTGTTGCCACCGCCACCCAAGCCCGTGAGGTCGTCACGTTTGATCCAAACGGTCGGCCCATCGGCGCGGGGTTGACCCGCTGATTCGATGGCGGTGGGAAGCGTTGCGAGTCGGGCCCGCTCCAGATGGTCAAACATGACCGCATCGTAGGAGATGCCACACGATTCGTCTGGCAGGCTTGGGCAATGAGTGCGACCGATTGGAACCCGTTTCTGCGCGACGAGTTTGACAAGCCATATTGGGCCGACCTCCAAGCCTTCGTTCACGACGACCGGACGCGCCACACGGTGTATCCGCCACATGAGGACGTGTTCGCCGCGCTACATGCGACTCCGTATGCCGATCTCAAAGTGCTGATCCTCGGACAGGATCCGTATCACGGGCCCCAGCAGGCTCACGGTCTGGCATTCTCCGTGCGCCGCGGTGTGCGAGTTCCGCCGTCACTGAAGAACATCCACAAGGAACTGCACGCCGACCTCGGCCATCCGATTCCCACCCATGGCAACCTCGAAGCCTGGGCACACCAAGGGGTGATGTTGCTGAACACGAGCCTCACCGTGAGAGCCGGACAAGCCGGGTCTCACAGCAAAAAGGGTTGGGAGAACTTCACCGACCGGGTCATCGACGTCGCTGCCGAGCGCTTCGAACCCGTTGTGTTCGTTCTGTGGGGAAACCATGCACGAAAGAAACGCCCACGCATCGAAACCTTCGACACGGCGCACGTCGTGATCGAGTCGGCTCACCCGTCGCCGCTCTCGGCTCACAACGGATTCTTTGGTAGCCGACCGTTCTCGGCGGTGGACGCCGCACTGGTCGCCCTCGGCCACGCGCCGATCAACTGGAATTTGGCTGTCCCAATCGAGGCTGCTGGGCCACCCTCGCTCTCAGGCGATACAAACTGACCATGGCTTGGACCACCAACGACCGTGTGATGGCGATCCGTGAACAGGTCCGACCGTTCGACATCTTTGCCGAAATGATGGACGGATGGCGACGCCATCTGTCGGGCCGTAATGCATCACTGCTGGCCTTTTTCAGCTTTCTCTCCATTTTTCCGCTGATGCTTGCTGGCGTCACGATCCTTGGCTTCTTCCTGAGTGGGAACGTCGATCTCCAAAAAACGATCATCGACAGTGCCGCATCAGAAATCCCCGTGCTCGGCAAAACCCTTGCGGACAATCCCGAATCGATCGACGGCAGCATCACCGCCTTGATCATCGGACTCAGCCTCGCTCTCTGGTCCTCGACGAAAGCGTTCGTCGGCCTCCAGGGGGCACTGGATGATTCGTGGGAGGTTCCCGTGGACGGTCGCGACAATCTGCCGAAGCTACGCGGAAAAGCGTTGCTCGGCCTCACAATCGTCGGCGTCTCGCAAGTCGGCAGCCTCGTCCTGGCCATCATCGTCGCCGAAACGGAGCTTCCAGCTGTTGGCGACACGGCGTTGATCGCAGCGACAACGGTGACAAACATCGTCGTGATCGCCGCGATGTATCGATTCCTGACCTCATATTCGGCGACCTGGAGCGATGTCTGGATCGGGGCGATTTTTGCAGGGCTCGTCTTCACACTGCTTCAGCATTTTGGTACGGCCATCGTGCAACGGCTCGCCGAAGGTGACAACGAGGCGTTCAGCACGATCAACACCATTCTCGGGCTGATCACCTGGTTGAGCCTCATCGGCATCACCGTGATCATGTGCGCCGAACTCAACGCTGCCCGCAAGCGCCTCAGCGACGGTAAGCATGTCGAACGCGGACCAGAAATGAACCTCGCCATCCGCAACTGAGCGTCGTGCCGCAACGACGGCAGATTCGGTGCCGTCAGGCGAGTCTGGTCGTGATCGCGCTGGCGTGTTCGAGGGTGCGATGCACGGGGCACTTGTCGGCGATGACAAGCAGTTTTTGGCGATCCTCGTCGGACAGGTCGACACCTTCGATCGTGATCGTGCGTGAGAACTGATCGATCATTCCGGTGCGCCCGGCAAGCGTCTCGTTGCCCGCACACGCCTCGCAGTCGTCGGCATGCACCTTGTCGTGAGCGACTTCGACGGTCACCCGATCGAGCGGCATCTTTTTACGGTCGGCGTACATCCGCAATGTCATCGACGTGCACGCTCCGAGCGCTGCACCCAAGAAGTCGTACGGAGCCGGGCCTGCATCAAACCCGCCAATCGATATGGGCTCGTCAGCAAGGAACCGATGGTTCCCAACCACAACGTGATTGAGGAAGGGCCCCTGAGTGGTTTCGGCGACCACGACCGATGCGGACGCCCTGGGAGCATCCCGCGCCCCACTCTGGTCATCGACGTAGCGTGAAGCGAACGCGGCGATCACTCCAGCCGCGAACTCAGCATCGCTGGCCGACGTGAGTAAATGGTCGGCTCCGTCGAGTGAGACATAGCTCTTCGGATGCAGCGCCGCAGCAAAAATCTCCGCCGCGTTATCAACACCGACGGTATTGTCGATGGGCGAATGCATCACAAGGAGCGGCTTCTTCATGGCCCTGACCCGGTCGGTCACCCGGTGCTCCGCAAGGTCGTCGAGGAACTGTTGTTTGATAGTGAATGGGCGCCCAGCCAAGCTCACGCAGGCCTCGCCTTGGGCAGCTATTTCGTCGGTTGAATTCTCAAAGAGCGCCGTGAGGTGCCCGGTGTTTGCCGGTGCGCCAATGGTCACCACGGCACGGACCTCATCGACATCACCAGCGACCGAGAGCACCGCCGCGCCGCCGAGCGAGTGACCCACAAGCAACTGTGGGGCCAAGTGCTCGGTTCGGAGCCATTGGACGGCGGCAAGCAGGTCAGCGGTGTTCGACGAGAAATTGGTGTTGGCGAACTCGCCTTCACTTGACCCCAGACCGGTGAAATCAAAGCGCAGCACGCCATACCCCGCAGCGGTGAGGGCCGACGCCAGTTGCCCTGCGGACCGAAGATCCTTCCCGCACGTGAAACAGTGCGCGAACAGCGCAAACGCCTTCGGTGGGCCGGCCGGTAGGTCCAGCCGGGCCGCCAGGGCGGTCCCGAGGCTCCCCGGAAAAGAAACCCGTTCGATTCGGGCTGTTTTCATCACTGTCATGCTGCGACCGTACTCACCCCTGCACTAACCTCTCGTCGGATGGTGGTCGCTTTCTCATGAATGCAGTCATCCTCGCTGCGGGTGAATCCACGCTGGGTCCGACCCTTGCGCTGATCGTCGGCACCGGCATGGTTGCGCAGTGGATTGCCTGGCGCACCGGGTTGCCCTCAATTATCGCGTTACTCGTTGCCGGGCTCACCCTCGGCCCCGTCACCGGTCTCCTGAACCCCGACGAACTCCTTGGCGACGCGCTGTTTCCGCTCGTCTCGCTGTCGGTCGCCCTAATTCTGTTCGAAGGAGGTCTTGACCTTCCTCCACGAGAGTTGCGCAACACCGGCGTAGCGGTCCGACGGCTCATCACCATTGGCGCCGTGGTCACGGGTGTGATCGGCTGGTACGCAGCCCGCGAGATCTTTGGCATCGCAAACGAAGCCGCAATCGTGTTGGGCGCTGTTCTCGTGGTCACCGGGCCCACCGTGGTCGGACCACTCCTTCGATTCGTTCGTCCAGCCGGCACGACCGGCCCCATTCTTCGAGCCGAAAGTATTCTGATCGACCCAATCGGTGCAACGGCCACCCTCGTCGCCTTCGAGATCGTGCTCGCCGAAGAGGCCAACGATGCAGTACTCAGCTTGGTCGGCATCGTCGGTCTCACGCTGGTCGCAGGTGCTGGCCTGGGCCTCGCTACCGCCTTCCTGCTCGACGAGGCGCTCAAGCGATTCCTCATTCCCGACCAACTTGCTATTCCTGTCACATTTGCGTTTGTGGTGGGCAGCTACGTGGCATCGAACGAGATCCAAGAAGAGTCCGGGTTGCTCGCGGTCACCGTGGTCGGGATGTACCTAGCTCGCCGTGAAAGCTCGACGATCCGCCAGGTACTCGAGTTCAACGAAAGCCTACGCACGCTGCTGATTTCGGCACTCTTTATCCTTCTCGCCGCGCGAATCGAGGCCGACGCGCTCCGCGACGTCGCGCTGCCAGCGCTCGCGTTTCTCGCCGTCCTCGTGCTCGTCGCCCGGCCGCTCACCGTGCTCGTGTCGACCGTTCGAACATCGCTCACCTGGCGCGAACGCGCGTTCCTCATGGCCATGGCGCCCCGCGGCATCGTGGCCGCTGCGGTGTCGGCGATTTTTGCACTCCGGCTCGAGGAAGCAAACGTCCCCGACGCCGACAAGATCGTACCGATCATGTTCCTGGTGATCATCGGCACGATCGTCGTCTACGGGTTCCTCGCCGGGCCCGCCGCGCGTGTACTCGGGCTCGCCGAAGCTCAAGCCGATGGTGTGCTCATCGTCGGGTCGCATGCGATAGCGCGCGGAGTAGCGACCGAGCTCAAGGCGCGCTCGGTGAAAACTTTGCTCATCGATACCGACCCGTACAACGTCACGAGAGCCGCCGCTACGGGTCTCACCGCTCGCCGCATGAGTGCTCTTGCCGAGGAGGCCACCGAAAGCCTCGACCTTCGTGGTATCGGGCGACTCTTTGCGATGACGTCGAACGACGAGGTCAATGCGCTGTCAACCGGCCGGTTTGCTCGGGTCTTCGGTCGTCGCGAGGTGTTCCAATTAGCTCCGAGTAAACGACGCAGCGGGCAAAGCGCCGTTCCCGACGAGTACCTCGGCCGTATCGTGGGAATCGACGGCATCACCTACACAACACTCGACGAACGATCCCGCCAGGGTTGGAAAGTGATCGGCGCTTCGGCCGGCGCAATGGTCGAGAGCGCCGTTGAGTCGAAGGAATTCCTGGCGTTTGTGCGTATCGAAGGCGCCGAAATGGCCTTTATTTGCAGCAATGACCCGCTGCCAGAAATCGGCGATGTGATCGGGTTTGCTGCCCCGAGCTTCCAGCGTGCTCTTGAGGCCGCAGCAGCTGACACCGCCGCTCCCGAGGCCTGACCTCGGCGAAGCCCCTGGGGCTACCGATCTGCGGCGACCGCGCTGTCGGGGTGGAAGGCGATCCAGGCAAACCAGAACGTGTCGATGCGAAGCAGCTGGTCAAGCTGCGTTCCCACCAGTTCGCCATCGGTCGCTGCACCAAAGATGCTCCAGGTTGACCCCATCTCAGCGTCAGTGATCGTCGCTGCACCACCGTCGGCATCAGTGGTCGACGAGAATGTCAAAGACTGCCCACCGACAAACGGCGAAAACACACCCGTGGCACCAATGTCGACACCGCCAGACACGTCCGATTCATCGAGCGCAGATACAAACTCGGGGACCCAGAACGCAACAATGTCCTGGCCACCGAGGCTCGAGGTCACCACTCCCTGCTCGCGAAGCTCAAGGTGGGGGAATGCCGCAGCAAGGGTCGTGTTATCGCTCGCCACACCGACAACGCGAGTCACAGCGGCGTAACGGCCATCGACGACACCCTCGAACAGGAAGGGGTCGGCATCCACGTTGTCGTAGCCCGGGTTCAGATTTGTGCCGTATCTTCGGGATTGCCCGGTGGCGCGGTTGAGGACAAGGCCCCCGGGGGTGAGCATCCCACCATGTTCCAACTCCGACGGTCGTGGCAGGCCGACTGACCAGCTCCGTTTCAGAGAGCGCCCCGCAGATCGGTTCGCCGGTGAAGTGACTCCACAGCGTTTCGGTCTGGCGGTCATACATGAGCAAACTGGAGTTGTAGAGCAAACCCGAGACGCCAAAGTCGAGCACCTGGCCATCGATCTCGCGTTCATAGGCGGTGACCGAGATGCAGAGGGGCAGTACGCGACCGATACGGGCACCCCGCCAACCGTGTCGTTTACCAGTTCATGCCAAATGAGAATTTCGAGCGGGTACGCCCGCGAGTCACCGTTGATCTCAAGCGCGACGAGGGGATCCGCAACGCCGAGGTAATCGACCGTCGAGGCACGGTGAAACCCCGGTGCATCGATCGACGGGATCCCATCGGGTGGCGGGCCACCAGATCGTAAAATCGTCAGGTTGATTACAGGATCGGCGAGTTCGTCGGTCGGTTCGTTCAATGTTCGCAAACCCGACGCAAGGCGCTCATCACGTAGCGACGATGCGATGTGTTCGGTCGCCACGAAGTTGGCTGCCGAATCGCTGAGCGCGACGGGGTCTTCATCCGGCCTACCGCCAGCGCCGACGGGCTGATCGTCAGTGACTTGGTTCGCAACCGAGAGCGGGTCGCCCCCATCACTCATCGAGCAGGCGGTCAACAGCAAGCCGACAACCACTGAAATGACGAGCAGACAGGAGGATCAACCCATACAACGATCCAACACCGACGAGAGAAACAGAGAACGTGTTCCTCCGAACGGTTCTCGAAACATGACGGCGGTGGCGAGCGCAGACCGCTGCGTGCGGCTTCGGCGGCAGACTCACGAGCGTGTCAGAGCAAGCACAGCATGTTTTCGTGTACGGGACACTGCGTCCGGGTGACGTTCGGTGGAAGTTCCTCGAGCCGTTCGTCGTCGACGAAGGGTGGGATGACACGATCACTGGCCGGCTCTTCGACACGGGGCAGGACTACCCAGCGGCACTGCTTGACGGCCGTGCTGAACCCGGCGGGATCATCATTGGACGCACCTATGCGTTGCTGTCCGCTTCGATTGACCAGTGCCTCCAGGTCCTCGACGCGGAAGAGAGTTCTGTCGTCGGCAGCTACCGGCGTGTGCTCGCCACGACCCGCCTCGGGGTGCCGGTATGGGTCTACGAGTACGGCGAAGGTCTCGACCTCATTGCGATCGAGAGCGGGAACTGGTTCGATCGCTGAGCGCACCCGTTCGGGATCGATCACCCGATGGCCAGCAGGGTGCTAATCCATGACCTCCCGCTCCGTACTCTTCGAGCCATGACGTTGCGCGACGACCTCCCAACTCCTGGAGTTTGGTACTTCACCGACGGTATGGCTGCGAGCGAGGCAGCCGACTTTGCCGGGTACGTCGAGACACTCGGATACTCAACGCTGTGGCTCCCCGACACTGTCGGCCGCGATCCGTTCGCACACATTGCGTACCTGGCCACCCAGACGTCAACACTGAACTTTGCGACCGGCATCGCCAGTATCTTCCACCGGCATCCCGGCCCGATGAAACAGGTCGCGAACACGCTTGGCGAGCAGACCGGCGGCCGGTTCATGCTCGGCCTTGGCGTCAGCCACGGCCCGATGGTGTCCGGATTACGCGGGCTCGACTATTCCAAGCCATTGACGCAAATGCGTGAGTATTTGGCATCGATGGAATCCCAACCGTTTCGCGGGCACAAGCCGGCCGACCCGGTTCCGATCGTCCTTGCGGCGCTCGGGCCCAAGATGCTCAAGCTGTCGGCAACCGCGAGCGACGGTGCGCACCCATACTGGACCACGCCCGAGCACACCGCCCAGGCCCGAGAACTGATGGGGCCAGACGCGCTGATCTGCGTCGAACAGAAGGTGTGCCTGAACACTGACCCGTCCGCCGCACGCGAGGCTGCAAAAGCTGCCATCTCGATCTACGCAGACCTCCCGAACTACCGCAACAACTGGTTACGGCTCGGCTTCACCGAGGACGAGATCCAACACCGTGACAATCGCTTCATTGACGCTGTTGTCGTCTGGGGCGACGAAGCCAAGGTGCGTGCCGGAATCCAAGCGCACTACGACGCTGGCGCAACCCATGTGTGCATCCAGCCGTTGTCGGCCGAAGGCCCAACCGTGCTCGACCGGCACGCACTCGAAGTGCTCGCGCCCCGCGGCTAATGCTCTGGCGGGCAGCGCGGCAGCGAGACGTGCAGCTTCGGCAACCTCGATTGGAGGGGTGCCAGCGGGCAGTTGTGCCAGCGCGATCACCGATTGCGCCGACGACAGCTGGCCGATGACTTGGTCAATCTGGCCTTGGTTGGCGCCCTGGGCCATCATCGAGGTCGTGACGGCCAGCTCAGCGGCACGCCAGGCAATCAACTGACGCCCAACACCGAACCGCGCGTTTGGCACGCAGCCGCCAACCGTGTCGCCACTACGTAGCTGATTGCTGAGATCAGGCAATGTCGTCACGTTGTCCCCATTTCCGGGGCTGCCGCTGCAACTCATGCCTGAGGCCAATGCGTAGCTGTTCATTTACTGCGCCGTCCGCCCCGGAGAGTGTCGCGACTGCACACGTCCCCCCGGTTCCGTTGACCATCTGGAGGCGAGCCTGTTGGACCTGGCTGGACATGTTGTAAGAAAGCGTGGCATTCAAGTGCCCTGCGAACACCATGAACC
>JBLFZD010000083.1:0-11706 GCA_047610085.1 Ilumatobacter sp.
GCGCTGCTGCCGCGCGAGCCGTATGAGAAGACCAACCGGTGGACCGAGTACGGAGACAACCTTTTCCGCCTCGTTGACCGCAAGGGTGCTGACTTCCTTCTCGCTCCCACACATGAAGAAATGTTTACGCTGATGGTCAAAGACATCGCCGCGTCCTACAAGGACCTGCCGGTGAGCCTGTACCAGATCCAAACGAAATACCGCGATGAAGCTCGCCCCCGCGCCGGCCTGTTGCGTACCCGCGAATTCGTCATGAAGGACTCGTATTCGTTCGACCTCAACGCTGAAGGCCTTGACGCGTCGTACGCCATGCATCGTGACGCCTACATCAAGCTGTTCGAGCGCATGGAACTCCCCTACGTGATCGTGTCGGCCATGTCAGGTGCAATGGGCGGCTCGAAGTCCGAAGAATTCCTCGCCCCCATGGCCGTCGGTGAAGACACCTACATTCGTTGCACCTCGTGCGACTTCGCGGCAAACGTTGAAGCCGTCACTACACCCGTCCCAGCCGACATCGACCTCGATGGCCTGAACGCCGCGATCGTGCAGGACACACCCAAGACTCCAACGATCGAGAAGCTCGTCGACTTCATCAACAACGACGCTTCGATGCGTCATCCGGACCGCGACTGGACTGCTGGAGACACACTGAAGAACCTTGTCGTCAACCTGAAGCATCCCGACGGCACCATTGAGCCGTTGGCCATCGGGATCCCAGGCGACCGAGAGGTCGACATGAAGCGCCTCGAAGCAGTGGTGTCACCGGCTGAGGCCGAGCCCTTTAGCGAAGACGACTTTAAGCGGTACCCCTCGCTCAAGAAGGGCTACATCGGCCCAGGCGCACTCGGCACGAACAACGCTTCCGGTATCCGATACCTCGTCGACCCGCGCATCGTCACGGGCACCGCCTGGGTGACGGGCGCCGATGAGTACAACAAACACGTCATCGACCTCACTGCCGGCCGCGACTTCACACCCGATGGCGTGATCGAAGCTGCCGAAGTGCTCGACGGCGACGTTTGTCCGAACTGCGCATCTGAAGTGGAGATCGCTCGCGGCATCGAGATCGGCCATATCTTCCAACTGGGAACCAAGTACGCCGAAGCCCTGGATCTCTGGGTGCAAGACGAAGACGGCAAACCACTCACTCCCACTATGGGTTCGTACGGTGTCGGTGTGTCACGCTGCCTGGCGGCGATTGCGGAAGCGCACTGCGACGACATCGGCTTGTGTTGGCCACGCGAACTGGCTCCTGCCGACGTCCACCTCGTCATGGCCGGCAAGCCTGGCAGCCCCCAGGAGGCCGCTGCCGAAAAGCTTGCGACCGAACTCGAAGCCGCCGGTCTCAAGGTTCTTTTCGACGATCGGGTCAAGGTCTCCCCTGGGGTGCGCTTCAAGGACGCTGAACTCATCGGTGTCCCGACGATCGCTGTGGTTGGCCGAGGCATCGAGGCAGACGAGCCGACAATCGAGGTCAAAGACCGCAGGTCGGGCGACCGCGAGGACATCGGTCTCTCCGACGTCGTTGCTCACCTCGTTGAGGTTTGCCGCAATTGACCCTCAGCAGTGGCGGAGAAGGCCCTGGTCGATCACGATGCGCTCGCTGTCTCCCGAGCCAGCACTCGTGGTGAACACTGATTCGCCAGCGATCTCACTCGACCACATTCGAACCGTCAGGCTTTCACCGGGGAACACGGGTGATGCGAATCGGCCTTCGACGTGAGTGAAGCGTGAGGGGTCGCTGCCACAGATTGAGTGCAGCAGCGCCCGGCCAGTGAACCCGTAGGTACACAACCCGTGAAGGATCGGCGTGTCGAATCCGCCGCGTGCAGCGAAGGCCGGGTCGGTATGTAATGGGTTGCGATCCCCGGAAAGTCGGTAGACGAACGCTTGATCCCGTGACGTTTGATAGGTCACGACATGATCCGGATCGGCCTCAGGTGGCACGTTCTTCGGACCGGAAGGACCGCGCTCACCGCCCCATCCGCCTTCACCCTTGATAAACGCCGTCGAAAGCAGCGAATACAGCGGTTCCCCGTCCATCAGGGCGGTCGTGGTGGTCTCAGCGACGGCAGCTTTGCCCTTGTCGTACAGTCCGGTCAGCGTGGCGGTGAGCGTGACAGTGCCCTGTGTGGGGATCGCTCGATGCAGCGTGATGGCCTGTTGTCCATGAACCAGAAGTGCCGGGTTGAACGACCCGATCGTCCGCATCGCCGAGGCCCGGCCATACCCGATCACGACCGGGTATGTGGGAAGGACCTGCTGGGTGATGTCTGCCGAGTTCTCGGTCGTAAACGGCAGTTCCTCGTGGCCGGCGCCGACGCCCGCGGCGTACAGAAGCGCATCTTTCGAGGTCCAACTCACGTCGAGCGGGTCAGAGACGGAACCAACAGCATCCGGATTCAAGGTCATGCCGAATCGTAGGCTCGGACAGGTGAGCCACACGAAGCAGTCGCGTCGAGCCGTTCTCGGTGGCATGGTCGGGGCCGCAGCGGGCGTGTGTTGTGGCGACCACCTGATCAGCGCCAATGACGCCTCCGGGCAAACCCAAAACAGCCTCGTTGTGGGTCGCGAAGGTCTCGTCACCGTGGCCAACGGACTGTCGATCCACCCGCGTTCCGACTGGGGTGCCGACCTTGCACCGAAGTGGGCAATGGCCGCCGAGGACGTGAGGTTCCTCCTCGTACACCACACCGCCAGCAGCAACAACGTGCCCAATCCTCGATCGGTGATCAGAGGCGTCTACGCATTTCACACCAGCGCGGCGAAGCGCTGGCCCGATGTCGTCTACAACTTCTTTGTCGCTCCCGACGGATCGGTGTGGGAAGGCAGGGCGGGCTCGATCGACGGCCCGGTGATTGCGGACGCGACGGGTGGCAATCAGGGTTTTGCTCAACTGGTGTGCCTCATCGGTAACCATGTCGATGTCCCGCCGACCGCACCTGCTCAAGACAGCCTTGTGAAGACGCTCGCTTGGCTTGCTGGCCGATATTCACTAAATACCTATGCCGATGGCAAGACCACCTTTGTCTCCCGCGGGTCCAACAAGTTCCCGACTGGCACCACGATCACCACCCCGATCATTAGTCCGCATCGCGACGTCACGTTCACCGCGTGCCCGGGCGACGCTGCGGTTGCGAAGCTCCCCGAGTGGCGGCGTCGGGTGTTCGAAACCCTCTCGACCACATGGGAGTCCAACGGCATCCAGCGCGCCGATCGGCTCAAGTTTCAAGCGCCGTGATGCCCTCGGGCCAACGTGCTCATAACCTGGTCATTGATGACCCAAGAGACTCTCGCCGTTGACGTCGTGATCGTTGGCGGTGGCCCCGCTGGCAGCGCCGCCGCAATCGAACTGTGCCGAGCCGGCCGGTCGGTTGTCGTGATTGACAAAGCCACCTTCCCACGTGACAAATGCTGCGGCGACGGGCTCACCACACTGGCCCTGCGAGAACTCGACGACCTCGGGTTCGATCCTGGTGGCGTCATCGATTGGTTTGACGTCCCAAGCGCAGCGTTGCGCTCCCCTTCGGGACGTCAAGTGACCATTCCACTTCCCGAGGAAGGCCGCTACGCCGCTGTTGCTCCCCGACTCCAACTCGACAATGCGCTCCTTGACCTGGCACGCAGCGCAGGCGCCGACGTCCGCGACGGGCACGCATTTCGATCACTGGACAGCTCGAACGCACGAAACATCGACGGCCACCTCGCGGTGGAAGCGGACGATCTCCATATCCACACGCGCTACGTGATCGCCGCCGACGGTATGTGGAGCCCTGTTCGCAAGGCCACCGGCCAGAACGTCGGCGGCTACATCGGCGAATGGAACGGGTTTCGTCAGTACGCCAGCAACGTCACGGGCACAGCGGCAAGCCAACTCCACGTGTGGTTCGAACCCGACCTGCTCCCCGGGTACGCCTGGTCGTTCCCGCTCCCCGGCAACCGGGCCAACATCGGCTTTGGTGTGCTGCGCGACGGGTCGTGGACCGGAAAGAACACCAAGGCCGTGTGGCCCGACCTGTTGCAGCGACCCCACATCGTCGAGGCGCTCGGGCCTGATTTTGAGATGGAAGGTCGCCACACCGCTTGGCCCATTCCGGCTCGCGTCGACACACTCCCGCTCACGTCCGAACGAGTGCTCTTCGTCGGCGACGCGGCAGCAGCCACCGATGTCATGACTGGCGAAGGCATCGGCCAAGCCCTGCTCACCGGCCGCCTCGCAGCAGAATCCATCATCACCGGCGGCGCCACACAACCCGACGTCGTCAGCTCGACGTACGAGCGTGAAGTCCGCCACCACTTGGTTGCCGACCACAAGATGTCGTTGGCACTCGGCAAAGTGTTGGCCAAAGGCTGGGGTGCGCGTGGAGCAATTCGCGTCGTTGGATCAAGTGGCGAGTGGGGAAAACGGAACTTCGCTCGTTGGATGTTCGAAGACGAGCCCCGAGCGCTCGTGCTCACACCCTCCCGCTGGCATCGACGCTTCCTCAAACAGCCCGGCGCCTACCGGCATCCGGTGTCTGACACGGTTTGTAAGAAATCCGGTGTCTGACATCCGGTGTTTAACTCCCGGTGTCCGACATCCGGTGCCACACGTCAGGCCTCGGTGTTGGGGAGTTCGGTCTTGACGTCGACGTCGCCGACCGAGATGAGAATTCCGTCTTTGTCGATGTCGCCCGGCTCGTCGGGGCTTTGCGACACAGCGACCATCTCGTCTTTCTGAGGACCCTGGTAGATCTCTTGCAACACCATCATCGCGCCGGCCATCGCCGCGCCCACGACCCCGCCCTTACGGCGCCCGGCCTCGATTGCAGACAACCGAAGTTGCGCTTCCTCTTCTTCCTTTGACACGTCTTCGGTGCGCTGCCACACGTCGTCGTCAACCTCGGGAATAGAGCCGTCAGCCTCGGGCATCTGGTCCTCGTTGGTCATACGGAGAGGTTACGTCGCTGAGAAACACCTGGGAGCGCGGCGGGCACCGACTGCTGAACCGAGGAGTCCGCCACTAGCTTCGAAGAAGATGACGGACGGAACCCCCACAGCCCCTTCTGGCGACAACGCCATACTCGTCGCCCCGCCGATGGACGATCTCCAGACAGCCGAGACCTTCGAGAAGATCTTCTTCGAGCTGCGCAAGGTGATCGTTGGTCAGACCCGACTTCTTGAACGGCTCCTGGTCGGCGTGCTCTGCCGAGGGCATTGCCTGCTCGAATCAGTTCCAGGGCTCGCAAAGACTCTGGCTGCCGAGACACTTGCCGGTGTTGTGGGCGGGTCGTTCGCACGCATCCAGTTCACGCCCGACCTGTTGCCTTCCGACATCGTGGGCACGCGGATTTACCGCGGCAGCACCGAAACGTTCGACGTCGAGCTCGGCCCCGTCTTCGTGAACTTCCTCCTCACCGATGAGATCAACCGGGCGCCAGCAAAGGTCCAATCCGCACTCCTCGAGGTGATGGCCGAACAACAGGTCACGATCGGCGGAGTGACCCATCCAGTCTCTGCTCCATTTTTCGTCGTGGCCACCCAAAACCCGATCGAGTCCGAGGGCGTGTACAACCTGCCCGACGCTCAACGCGATCGTTTCATGATGAAAATCGTGCTCGACTACCCAACGGCCGACGAAGAACTCACGATCCTCGACCGGATGGGTATCACCACCGCTCAGCCCGTACCAGACCAGGTCATCACCCTTGATCAGTTACTGCAACTGCAGCGTCGCGTCGACGAGGTGTTCGTCGACCGCTCGGTTGCGCAGTACGCCGTCGATCTCGTTCAGTGCACGCGTGACCCGGCTCGTTTCAACCTCGGCGACTTGACCGACATCGTCGGCCTTGGCGCCAGCCCACGCGCCACGCTCAACCTGGTTCGGGGCGCCCGCGCACTCGCGATGCTGCGGGGTCGCACCTATGCAACGCCTCAAGACGTTTTTGACCTCGCACCCGAGGTCATGCGACACCGTTTACTCCTTACTTACGACGCGCTCGCTCAGGACATCACGACCGACGATGTCGTGAATCGCATGCTCGCCGCGGTACCTGCCCACTGGGTTTCGCCAAAGCCGAACGACGCATTTTCGCGGAGCTGACCTGTGGCACTCGCTACTCCAACGGGACCGCCCTCATCAATACCCACCCAGGCTGCACGCCCGGCGCCACGCGGTTGGATCCAGGGCCCCACGCCAGACATCGTTGCGGAGCATCTCCGCTCGCTCGAATTGATGATCACACGACGACTCGACGGCGTGTTGCACGGCAACCACCAGGGGCTCACCCCTGGGCACGGTTCCGAACCTGGTGAGTCACGGCAGTACCAACCGGGTGATGACGTTCGTCGGATCGACTGGAACATCACCGCCCGCACCAACGAGACCTACGTACGCGAGCAGATCGCTGACCGCGACCTTCTGGCCTGGCTGGTCGTCGACGTGTCGGCAACCATGAACTTCGGGACCCAGACGAATGACAAGGCCCAGACCGCAATGGCAGCCGCTGCAACCGTGGGGTTCCTGACAGCGCGTGCGCAGAACCGCCTGGGTGCCGTTCTCGTTGCCGGTCCCAAGATTCATGTCATGCAGCCGCGGGTGGGCAAGAACCAAGTACGTGCAATCCTTGCCTCGCTCGCGTCTCCTCCCCCATCCGAAGGAGCAGGGCCGGCCGACCTCGCCGGTGCACTCGAACGTGTCGGCGCCATCGCCAAACGGCGCGGCTTTGTCGCTGTCGTGTCCGACTTCGCTGGCAACGACTGGATTGCTCCGTTGGGGCGGACGGGCATTCGCCACGAACTCTTGGGTATCGCCGTGACCGACCCACGAGAACACGATGTGCCACCGATCGGCCTTGTCGAGTTCGTCGACCCCTCGACCGGCCGATCGCGTGAAATTCGCGTCACGGCAAAGGTGCAGCGCAGGTACGCCCAAGCTGCAGCCGCAGAGCACGAACGTCGACTACAGGGTCTTCGCCAAGCTCATGGCGAAGTGATCGAATTGTCGACCGCTGACGATTGGCTCGGGTCGATCGTCCAACACGTACAGCGCAAACGAACCCAAGCCGTTCGCGGCGGAGTGATGCCGAAATGATCGCCACAATCATCCCGGACTTCCTCGAACCCAGCCGGCTCGGGTTGTTCATCGTCGTTGCGATCATGGCAGGCGCCTACGTGGCCTCGGTGGTGTGGCGCAGGGGCGCACAGATTCGATTCACACAGGTCGACCTGCTCGACAAAGTCGTTCCGAAGCGACCGCGATGGCGCCGCCACCTCATCGCGGGTATTCAACTGCTCGGTCTCGCCGCTGCCGTGGTTGCAATCGCCCGCCCCGTGGAACGCAACTCCGAACGCACCCGAAGCGAAGGGCGGATTCTAGTGCTGTTCGACGTGTCGCTTTCGATGGAGGCAACCGATGTGGAACCCAACCGTCTCGAGGCGGCAAAAGACGCTGCCCGACAGTTCATCGAAGAAGTCGACGACGACGTTGAAGTCGGCTTGATCTCCTTTGCCGGTGTCGTGCGCGTCGAAGTCGACCCAACGCTTGACCGGTCACGAGTGAATCGCCGCATCGAGGGTCTCGAACTCGATTTGTCGACGGCGATCGGCGATGCGCTCTTCGTCGCCACCGACGTTCTCGTCGATATCGCCGAAGAAAACCCGGACCGCGACCAAGATCTGGCGCCCGGTGCAATCGTGCTCCTCACCGATGGAGCGACCACCGTCGGTAGCGAAACCGCAGACGGTGCGGCATCAGCAGCCGAGGCCGGCATTCCCGTGTTCACCATTGCCTTTGGCACCACAGGTGGCACGATTATCGACCCGGTGTCCGGCGATCTTGTTCCTGTGCCCGTGCAACCCGCCGAACTCGAGCTCGTGTCGCAAGCCACGGGTGGCCAATCGTTCCAAGCCCAAGACGGCGCCGAACTCGCCGAGGCCTATGACCAGGTGCGCGGGAGCCTCGGCGAAACCCTGGGCGAAGAGATCGAGATCACCAAGGAACTCACCTGGTGGTATGCCCTTGCATCATTCATTTTGCTGACCGTCGCCTGGGGCCTGAGCCTTTGGTGGCTCCGCGGCATGGTCTAACCCCCTGATCAGGGCAATCCAGATCAGAAGGAGAATGATCAGGGCAGAAGCGACTTCAGCGTCTCGATCGTTTCGACCGGGTCGCCGCCGACGGCATTGACGCTGAGATGCGTGACACCAGCTTCGCTGTACGCAGCGAGGCGTTCCTTGATGTGGCTCTTTGGACCAATGAGGTTCGTGTCACGCAGCATCTGTGCGGGAACCAATGACGCAGCTTTTTCCTTCTCACCTGCGAGGTAGTTGTCTTGGATCGCAATCGCTTCGTCGACGTAGCCGTACTTCTGCAGAATCGTGTTGTAGAAGTTCTTGTCGCGGGCACCCATGCCGCCCGTGTACAACGCAACGCTCGGGCGGGAGAAGTTGAGGATTGCGTCGGCCTTCTCACCCACGAGATCTTCACCGATAGCGACCATGCCGCCAGCCGAAATCTGCAGAGGGCCAAGTGCGGGGTCGCGGTTGACTGTGCCTGCCTTGATATCTTCGCCCCACACCGTGTGGAACTTTTCCGGGTCGAAGAAGATCGGGATCCAGCCATCGGCGTGCTCGGCAGTGTTCTTCACCGAGAGGCCCATGAGGCTGGCCCAGAAGATCGGGATCGTGTCGCGCACGGGGTGGTTGATGAGCTTGAGCGGCTTGCCCATGCCCGTGCCTTCGCCCTCAGGAAGGGGAATCTTGACGGTCGGACCGTCGTAGATGACCTTCTCGCGCTTGAGGGCCATGCGAGTGACGTTGATGTAATCACGGATACGGGGCATCGGCTTCTCGTACGGCATGCCGTGGAAACCCTCAATCACCTGCGGGCCTGACGCGCCGAGGCCGAGGATGAAACGACCATCTGAGATGTGATCGAGACCCGCTGCAGTCTGGGCCATGCAGGTGGCGGTCCGCGAGAACACGTTAAGGATCGCCGAGCCAATCTCGACCGTGTCGGTCTTGGCAGCGAGGTAGCCCATCTGCGAGACCGCGTCGAAGCTGTATGCCTCGGGAACCCAGACGACGTCGAGGCCAGCCTTTTCGAGCGTCACGACCTTTTCGGCGTCAGCCTTGAAGTCGCCGGAGTAACTCATCATCATCGAAAGCTTCATAAGGCTCACGAGGTTAGGTGAACCCGCGTTTCAACCGGCAATCGGAGCCGGACAGCCCGGGCCGACTCAGTGTCCAAGCACCGAGCGCGAGAACTCGAAGTCAGAACGGTGCTGTCCCAAACGCTCCCGGGTAACCGTCCGAGCGGCAACTTCACCCACTGCGCCGGAGGCCCCAGAGGAGGTCAGCGTGGACGCGTTTGGCGGCCCAGCCGAACACAGGAACACCATCACAACAGCGCAAGAAGGTGGGCGCGCTCGACCTGACGTCTCAGGGGTTGCGCAACCTCGTGACAAACCTCTGGCCAGCCGGATGAACGGTGAGGGCCCCGACGCGCGATACTGGCTGCTCAATGACGATGCCGACCTGGTGGACCGAGCGACGATTCGGACTTTTCATTCACGCCAACGCAGCCACGGTTCCCGCTTGGGCGCCGATTGGCGAATACTCGGAGTGGTACCGCAGCCACCTCGGCGAAGATGTCGCCGACGTCGTACTGCACCCGCACACGATGGTCGAGGTACTCGCTCATCACCGCGAACGTTGGGGTCACGTCGAGTCCTATGACGACTTCGTCCCGCTCCTGACTTTCAAAGACTTCGACGCCGAGGCATGGGCACGCCTTACTCGAGACGCTGGCGCTGGCTACTCCGTACTGGTCACCAAGCATCACGACGGTTGGGCGTGGTGGGACGCACCAAACACCGGTCGCACGCTCACCGAACACGGCCCAAACCTCAACGTGGTCGCGGAATACGCAGCCGCCTGCGAACGAAACGACATCGCCTTCGGAACGTACTACTCACTCCTCGACTGGGGCGACGATCGCTATCCGACCAAGGAGTACGTCGACGAGGTCCTTCACCCCCAGGTGCTCGACCTTGTTCAACGACACGGCTCGGTGATGCTGTGGGGCGATGGCCACTGGGGCCACGACGCCGGGACCTGGAAAACCGCCGATCTCATGAACGCTGTTCGAGCCCTCAGCCCAAACATCGTCATGAACGATCGATGGTGGGCTTCCTCGTCCGATGTCCCCGACGGCGCACCCGACATCGTGCGCACCTTCGAGTACGACCCGCCCGACGACATCACACCAGGCCCGTGGGAACTCACGCGAGGCATCGGCCACAGCTTCGGCTACAACCGTGCCGAACGCGCGGAACATCACCTGACCGGCTTTGAGATCGTCGATCTGTTCACCGAGGTGGTCGCCAAAGGCGGCAACCTGCTGCTCAACGTTGGGCCCGCTGCCGACGGAACCATCCCCGAGCTCCAAGCCGGGCCGCTCCGGGATGCTGGTACGTGGATTCGTCGCCATTGCAACCTGTTCGCTCGTGTCACGCCCTGGTCCACATGGGGCGACACCGGAGTTCGATACTTCGCAGACGGCGATGACCTAATTGCTGTCGACATCGACAGCACCGGCACGTTCGGCGATCTCACCAACACGCTCCACGACGTCTCGATGGTTTCACTCGTCGCTGATGGCCAGTCCGAAGCGCTGCCGTTTGAGCACCACGCAGACGGCCTCCACATCCAGGCCACAATCGGTAACACCGACGACCACATCGGAATCGCGGTCTACCGCATCTGCCTCGCCCCCACCGAACAGCCTGGAGAGCTGTTCAGTCACATCGATCCAGAGCCCACGCCACTCGCTCCCCTCCTGGACGGTGCATCGCCTGGTGACATCGTGCAGCTGGGCGACGGCGTCTACGAGGGGCCGGCGGTTGTGCCTCCCGGCGTGATTTTGCGGGGGCTCGGCCCCGGGCGAACAACCATCTCGCCCCCTCAGCAACGGTTTCCTTCGATCGCCTCAGAAGGCCCGGTTCTGGCGATCAGCAGAAACGCTCGGGTCGAACATCTCCAGATCACCGGAAACAGTACGAGGTCCGATTGGTTCGCCAAGCCCCTCGTCGAGATGACCGAGGGGTTTGGGAGCATCCTCGGCTGCAAGATCGCTGGCTCGCTCCACGTCGATGGAGATGACGCTCTCATTCGAGCGGTCAAGGCCCAAGGACTCATCGCGGTGAACGCGGATCGGCTCCACGTGTCACGTTGCCACTTCGTTGGAAACCGGTGGGATGTCGGTGTCGAACTGCGCGGCGGTGGCGGCCAACACATCGAATCAAACGAGTTCAGCAATCACCTGTGCGCCATTCGACTCCTTGAGACCACAGGGTCCACAGTGCGCGGCAACACGATTCGAGGCCGTTGGTGGGGCGTCCACGCTGCCCATGCAGAAGGCGCCCACATCCACGGCAATCGAATTCTGACCACGATGCGCGCCGTCGACATCGATGGCGGCACTCAGGCCGTCGTTGACGGCAACTCGGTCATCGACGGCGACAGCGGGTGCATCGTTGAAGACGGAGCAACGGATTGCGAGGTCTATGGCAACCACTGGGATCGCTGCCGCATTGGCCTGCTTGAGTGGAGCGCAGTCGGGCTACGCCATCAAGACAATGTGGCGAGCAGTCTGCACGAACCCGACAGCGCGTTCATCTCCGGGCCGTAAGCCAGGCGACGGGAACGCTCAATCGGCGTGAGCGG
>JBLFZD010000084.1:0-11612 GCA_047610085.1 Ilumatobacter sp.
CCTCACGTCCAAATATTAGAATATTGCGATCGGAAGTCCGTGAAATTCACGAGCACCGTGGTCAGCGCCTTTCTCAGCTCCTTGTCGCTGCGTCATCCTTGTTGCCGGCCCAAGCCACGTGGCCCCGCCCTCGAAGATGTGCTGACGATCCTCCGAAGCGAGAACCACAAGATCCCAAAACGCGACCACGACCAAATCGTCTCGAACGCAACCAACGCGATGTTCCGCCCGAACCTCGCTGACCAGCCATGCAGATCACAGAAGCCGAACTGGGCGTCGTTGCCCGATAGATCGGCAACGACACGTTCTGCACATCAACACGTCGCCACAGCGCACTCGGCGTCGGCGTTCTCAAGGTGGAGGTGGTGTGTAGCGACGTGGACCTGCACCGGCGCCACATTGAGTCGAGGAGCCGAACCTGCCCGGTCAGGTCATGCCGACGTGGGAGGACGTGACCCAACTCTCGTATGAACCGTGGCCCGGTGCTGACCTTGTCGTGGACTCAGCAGACGTCGATGATGATCTGATCGAGGCAACGGCATCACGTCTGCGCCGATCTGGCTCGCCCGACGGAGAAACGCCGCCCGGTCCGAACGTTTCCGAGCGGGTCCACAGCACTCATGCGCCGTTCCTGAGTGGGCACCGACCCGAGCGGTCTTTGATGATATGTGTGGCATGCCTCGGTTGCCGGTGCGCCAATCAGGAAGACCTGACAACCGGTGCTCGACGTAGTGGTTGGATCGAGCGATACGTGAGGCAACGCCACGCCCATTCAGCAGGGCCGAACCGGAAACGTTCGAGCCAGGCCGTCGACCACCACAGCTGGATTGCCCACACGCCGACGATGAACAGCCCAACCGTGGTGCGTGTGACGTCGCCTCGATCGAAGACGACGCTGAACAGCGTGACGCCGATCACGGTCTGGGCCAAGTAGTTGGTCAGCGCTATTCGCCCCACGGCTTGAAGGCGTTCGGCCGGCATCGACGGCCGTGTCGCCATCCGCTTCGTCCAGAGTGTGATCAGCCCGAGATAGCCAAATGCAACAGGGATCGTCGCGATGGTGTTTGGAGCCTCGCCGATGAGCGCGATGGCCGGTGACCAATCATTTGCCGACTGCCAGATCACACCTGCGGTTGCGATCGGCAGCCCAATCAGCAATCCGTAGATCGCCATGTTCCGGTAGAACGCGGCAGGCCGCTGACCCTGGATGATGCCCGTTCGGAAGAGCGCCACACCAATGAACATCATCCCGGCCGCTCGGAGGAAGAAACCGCAGATCAGGAAAATGCCCGCGTCGTCCCCGATCGGCCCGCCGTCGACAAACCAGTAGTCGCCGAGGCCGGCACCGTCGACCGCGATCTGGGTCTGCATGATCGTCGCGATCAATGCTGGCAGCAACACCATTGCTGTACCCGAAACAATCAGCGTTCGGGGTGACCACCTTCGGGCGACGAGGAGCAGGGGCGAACAGAGGGCGTACACGAGGAGCACATCACCTTCCCACAGCAACCCGTGCAGCAACCCGATGGCCAACAACAGACCGTTTCGCCAAAGACTCAGGAGAACGGGACGCTTGCCTTTCGCCTCGGCCCGGTCGGCGAACAGTACGATTCCTGCACCGAACAGCATCGAGAACAGCGCCATCGCCTTCTGGTCGACGAAGATCTCGCCAGCCACGCCGATGACCCGGTCGAGCCATGTGTCGGTGCCGTCAGCATCGAGATTGAAGTAGGCCGCTTGTGGCAGGGCGAACGACACGGCGTTCATGATCAGAATGCCGAGTGTTGCGATACCGCGAACAGTGTCGAGGTTTGTGATGCGCTCTGCGGTCGATATTGGCGCGGTGGTCGTCTGGGTCACACGCTCATCATGGTGGTGCTCGAGTCGCGGCGCATCCACCGAGAGTCTTTGGTTGTCTCAGCTGTACGGATGAGCAGTGGTCCTCCCGAGAGGGACGCCCACCATGCTGGAACGCGCCCAGCCGCCGACGAGGTCGTCCGAAGGCCACAGCCGAGCAACGTCGGCGCGCGCGTTCTGCGCGGGTGACCACGCCCTCATGTGCCGTTCCTCAGTGCGAGAGCACTCGAATCCGGATTGTGTTTATGGGCGGTTACTCGGAGCCCCTGCTCCTGGCCGCGAAAGGAGTGCAACCGATCATCGACGGCACTGTTGCGTTGGTTGATCGAGGGCGCGGCTCGTCATGTTCGACAGTCGGTGTTCGGTGAAATCGCTGCGGCGAGTTCGTCGGAAGCTGCCGCCACACGTGGACGCGAGACGACCAGGTTGAGCAAGACCTGGTGCTGTCCCGCCTCGTCATCGAGTTCGCCCGCCACCCACTACTTGGAGATGAACTCTTCTTCCGTGGCGGCACCTGCTTCCACAAACTCTGGCTCGATCGGCCGTGGCGATACAGCGAAGACCTCGACTACGTGCGCCGGACCGATGGCGGGGTCGGCGAGATCTTCGATGCAATCCGCGCGGTCGCGGACGACGTCGGTTTCGAGAAGGTCACGACTCAGGTGGGCCGCCATCCCAAGGTCAAGCTCTGCTCCACCCTCGTCGGTGGTGGCACGCTTCAGGTGAAGGTCGAGATGAACACGTTCGAGCGGTCGCCGGCACGGCCGACCGTGACTCGCCCACTGGCGGTATCAAGCCCGTGGTTCACGGGCGAGGCCGACGTCGCGACGTTCACGATCGAAGAACTGACCGCAAGGTGATCCGGCGTGCCTAAATCGTGCCGAGAACAACGCTCAACAGGGTGCGACACACGTGTCCGGGATGTCCTGACAGATCACACCGTCACCCGCTCCATATAACGCCTGGTCAAAGGCTATTTATTCACTGCCGATGTCGACTTTCGTGCCTTGTCCGTGCCTAGCCCGCTTGTGAAATGGGGCGAGATCGTCGATTCGACTCACGCTGGTCCGGTGAAATCCCTGGTTCTGAGACTGCCGCCGCCGGGACATGTCAGTGTTCTCAGGCAAGAAAGCTGATGTTCGCCACCCTCGCCAACTACTGGGCCTGGGTTCCCGCTCAAGGGCGAAGCCGCAGCAGAGTGCCGTACGGTCGTCAACGCGACATGGACCAAGAGTTCGTCGCCTCTTCATTCGGGCGACATCGGGGTGTCAACCGGAGACGTCATCGTGTTCAACTATGACGACGATCGACCGACTCCCCTCCTTGCTCGCCGAGGCGGCGAACGCTGCGCGCAATGCCTATGCCCATGCGATGGCGACATTGGATGGCATCGAGCGCCGCCGGACCGTGGGACCCGGAGCCGACGGGACCGAGACGTACCTGCTCGACGTCATCGTGGAACGTCCGATCCTCGACGTCCTCGACGCCGCCCGCGTGAACGTGCTCTCCGAGGAGGTCGGATGGATCGATAGAGGCTCAGCGGTGACGATCGTGATGGACCCCGTCGACGGCACGGCGAACGCCGCAGCAGGCATCCCCATCTGCGGATTCGCCGCCGCTGCGGTGATCGACGATCGGGTCGAGTTCGCCCGCGTCGAGTGGTTCGACGCCAGACGGACCTGGACCGCAGTACGCGGCAAGCGGTCCGCGGGCGTCTCGATGCAGGCGAGCCTCGATGGCGCATCGCTCTCGATGTTGCGTCCGCGAGCGACAACTCGTCCGGCCTGGCATGAGCTGGCCGACCGGGCCGATCGCATCCGAGTGCTCGGTGCGTCAGTACTCGAGGCCGGACTGGTAGCTGACGGCTCGATCGATGCGTTCTGCGACCCTGGCGGGGACGTGCACCGCATCGTCGACGTCGCGGCGACCTCGCTGATCGTCGAGAACGCTGGCGGTCACGTGTGCGATGTGTGGGGCCGGCCGTTCACGTTCGATCCCGATCTGTCGAGGCGCTGGAGCGGCGTGTTCGCATCCTCGCCCGATCTCGCCGAGGAGATCGTCGACGTGGTGACACGCCATGCGCCAGCCCCACCGCCGCTGGCGACCTCACCGACGATGTCGGCTTGATACCTGACGCTCGTCATGTGGGCTGGCCGACCTTTGGGTTCAAGGTCTTCGGGCCACCTTGGCGATACCGAGCGTTGCCACAACCGAGAGGTCTGGGGCCGCCGCGTTTCAAGCGACGTCGATGCAGGCCCGGCGTCAGGTGATCTGGCGGTTGACCCAGTTGGAGACGACCTCGATGGCGCCAACGATGACGAAGATGCACAGAATGATGCCGCCGGTGATTTCGAAGTTCAGCGTGCGCATCGAATTGCTCAACATGAAGCCGATACCGCCTGCGCCGACGATGCCAAGCACCGTTGAGGCACGCAGGCTCACGTCGAAGATGTACAGACCCTGACTGACGAGCGCTGGCCACACTTGCGGTGCGACGCCCGAGGCGGTGTCCTGGAGTCGCGTTGCACCAGTGGACACCACTCCTTCACGAGGGCCGGATCGGGCTTCTTCGATGGTGTCGGCGAAGAGTCGTGTGGAGAATCCGAAGATACCGACGGCCAACGCCAGCGTTCCGGTTCTGGGGCCGAGTCCGAGCGCTGCGACGAAGAGCACGGCGAGGACGAGTTCGGGGGTCGCTCGGACCAGGATCATCACGAACCTGGTGAGTCGAAAGACGAGTCTGCTCGGCGCGACGTTCGACGCCGCAAGGAAGGAAAGCGGGAGTGCGGCGAGCATCGCCATGAACGTGGCCGCGAGCCCCATGGCGATGGTTTCCACAAGATCGCTTCGGATCTGGCTCGTCCAGAAGTCGAAGTTGCTGGGTACGAGTCGCAACAGGGTCGAAGGAATGTTGATCAGTGACGTGAAGAATCGGCCGACGGCGATGTCGGGCAGAACGAACGAAAGAATCGTGCACACGACGACTCCTCCAGACAACGCCGACAGCTTGACACGCTCCTTGTTCCACGGCGGCGACAGCGGAACATCGCTCACGACGGGCGTGTGACTCGGCGCCACCTCGGTCGGGTCTTCCAGTGATTCAATGTGGTCGCGTTGTCGGCGACCGAGCGCTCGTGCGAGCAATCCGGTCAGGGAGAATCGCATGCCGGCACCGCCGGGGCGCTTTCCGAACGGATCACTGTCGCCAAGAATCGTCCTCCGGGCTGCCTGGGAGAGCAACTCCATTGCGATCACTGCGACGATGACGACCAACGTCACCCCGAGCAGCTCCTGGTAGCGGAGGCTGCCCTGATAGCCACGGATTGCGAGCCCGATACCCCCGCCGCCCACCAGGCCGATGAGCGAACCTTCACGGAAGTTGATCTCGACGCGGTAGAGCGACGTAGCGATCACCGAAGGGATCATCTGCGACCATACGCCGGTGAGGAGTTCCTGGCCGCGCGATGCGCCGGTGCTCGCAACGCCGTCTCGTGGTCCGAGTTCGATGTTGTCGGCTGCGGCGGAAAACAGCTTGCCGCAGAAGCCGATCGAGTGGAGGCCGAGGGCGAGGATGCCGGCAATCGGGCCGATCCCGAAGACTCGCACGAAGATGAGGGCGAGGACGAGCGACGGGACAGCGCGAGCGAACGCGATGATTGCCCGGCTCGTGCCGCGCACGATCGGGTTGCGCGCCACGTTGCGTGAAGCGAGGAGCCCGAGGGGAACCGACAGCACGACCCCGATGAACGTTCCGAGGAAGGCCATGAAGAACGTGTCGACGAGCAGGTTGAGGATCTGGCTTCGGTCATCGGCAGGGATGAACGGTGGCCACATCCGCTGGACGAGGTTCCACGTTTCGGGCCACCCCTCGACAAGCGCGAACAGCGACATCTCGACGCGCCGCAGACCCCAGATTGCCCCGACCACGAACGCCACGGCGATAGCAGCGAGGAGCACCCGTCGCCGTGTCCATGGTGCGGCGAGCGGTACATCGCGGAACGAGCGGGTCGGGTCGGCATGGACGACGTCGGCGGTGACCGTCATCAGGCCGACATCCGCACCGGGGCCGGGTCGACCACGTACTCGCCTACCTTGGCGCCCATTGGGTCGAGGCGTTGATAGACCTCCATGATTCGGGCGTGATCGATCGATCCGTCGACCGGGCTATCGAGCACAACCTTGCCATCACGTAGACCCAGCAATCGATGCGCCCAGTCGATTGCGAGATCGACTTGGTGAAGACTGCACAGCACGGTGATGTTGTCTTCAACGCAACACCGGAAGAGCACGTCCATCACCTGCCCAGAGATCTCGGGGTCGAGAGATGCAACGGGTTCATCTGCGAGCACAATGCGCGGGCGCTGCATCAGGGTCCGAGCAATCGCCACTCGTTGTTGCTGACCACCGGACAGGGTGTCGGTCCGTTGCCAGGCGCGATCGGCGAGGCCAACTCGAGCGAGTTGTTCGATCGCTTCTCGTCGCAACCGCTTCGGGTACATCCGAGCACTGAACCGGGGACCCCGCAAGGTGCCGAGGGAGCCGGTGAGCACGTTCTCGATGCAGCTGAGCCGACCGACGATGTTGAATTGTTGGAACACGAAGCCGACGTCTCGCCGCAGGTTGCGGAGTTCTTTGCCCGACGCCCCGACCACGTCGGTGCCAAGCACCTCCACCGATCCGTTCGTTGGCTGGTGGAGACCGTTGAGGTGTCGGAGCAGCGTCGATTTACCGGACCCGGAGAGCCCGATGATCACGAGCAGTTGCCCTTCCGGCACCGAGAAGGACACGTCGTCGAGGGCGACGACGCCGCCTCCGTCGAATTCCTTGCGCAGGTTGCGGACGTGGACGACATCGGGTCGATCGGTCTGGGTCATGGCTTCTCCTGGTCTGGCGGCTGGATGCATTCGAGTTGGTTGGCGGGGCCCGGTCGGGCTGAGCCCCTGCGCCTGCGACGACAGGGGGAGGAGTCGTCGCAGGCGCAGAATGTGAAGCTGGGTGCGTCACCGCGTGGCGACAGCGAGCCTCAGCTCTCGCAGTTCGAGGCCTGCGTGATCTCACACACTTGACGGATGCCGTCGTAGAACGAGTCGTCCTTTGCGGCAAAGCCCCAGGTGTCGTCTTCGTCGCTGAACGAGCAGTCGTTCTCCTCGACGGTTCCCGAGCAGTAGCCGTTGGCGATCGCCCAGTCGGCGTTCACCTTTGTCGTCACGACTTCCTGGAACGCTGCGACGAAGTCGGCGGGCAGAGCGTTGCTGATCGCCATTGGTGCGCCGGCGATCGTTTGGCTCTTCCAGACGATCTTCAAGCTGGCGTCGGCTTCGTTCACGTTCTCGTCTTCGACCATGTCGACCACGCCGGTGATGTCACCGCTTTCGATGAGTTGGGAGGTCACCATCGAGTCGTAGGCGAATCCTGCATCACAGTCACCGTTCGCAACGGAAATCGCCGAGGCATCGTGGCCACCGGCGAAGGTCGGGTTGATGTCGGTCGAGGTTTCGGACGGGTCGATGCCCGAAGCGAGGAGACCTTCGGAGGGAAACAAGAAGCCAGAGGTTGAGCCCGGGTCGACGAAGCAGATGTTCTTGCCGGCGAAGTCGTCGATCGAGTTGATGTCTGCGTTGTCTGCCTGAGTGAGGCCGTAACTGCGGTAGCCGGGCTCGATGTCGGGTCCATCGGTCATGACGCCGGCAACACTGACGTCGGCACCGTTGCTCGTCGCGATCACATAGGAGAAGCCACCGAGTTGGGCGACGTCGATGCGATTCGCGATCATGCCTTCGATCACGCCGGCATAGTCGGTGGCTTGGAAGAACTCGATCTCGTCGAGTCCGAGTTCGGCTTCGAGGATCGCTTTGGTGGTGGCGAAGTCGGCTTCGAGGCTCGATGCGTTCTCGGCGGGCACTGCGCCGAAGGCGAGCGTGGTCGGCCAGTCCGCTGGGCGGGCGCTGTCGTCAGCTGAAGCGTCGGCAGCGGGAGCATCCGTTGCCTCTTGCGATGCGGTCTCAGCGGCCGGTGCCGCGGCTTCGGTTACAGGCTCGCTGTCGCTGTCGCTGCCGCATGCAGCAATCAAGGCCAGAGAGGCAAGGCCGGCGGTGGCGCATGTCAACCGGCGGCGGTGGGTGTGGTTCACGAAGTTTGTCACGACTCATTGTCTAGACAACCAAGTTGAACCGCAGGTGTCCTCCGCAGGGACTTCGGGAGGCCATGCCGCGAACAGTCGCGGTCGGCCACTCGTCAGGAGTGCACGGTGGTCAGCTCGTCTGGCGGGAAGTCGAGTGTGATCCCGACGTCGAAGACATCGCTGCGCAGCCAGGTATCGGAGTGATGAAGCTCGGCGCCGGTTGCAGCATTGACCGTCTGGCTGCGAACATTCCATGTCGACGGGGGCGCAGTGGCATAGCCGAGGCGGGCGGCGACAGGGCGGCCGGGTTGGCCTGCCGATACAGCGACTCGCCGTCGCCACGGGCTCAGCCCGAGTTCCTGAAGCGTGTCGAAGATCGAGGCGCCCGACCTGACCGCGTCCACAACCTGCATGCCAATAGGCTCGACGAACGTGTCGGTCGCGAAAGCGGCCACTCGCCCTTCGACCGCAACGAGACGTTCCGACACGAGCATCCGCGGCCTCGTCGAGGTCTTCCTTTGCCAGCGCACCGATGCGTGCAAGATCTCGTGGACATAACCGGCTTCGGCAACGACACGCCGGAAGCTCGGTGGCCTTCCACGCTCGATCGGGTACGCGAGCTTGAGGGCCGTGAACGTGCCGCGGCCAACGATGCGGCGCACAAGATTACGACGCTCGAGCTCTTTCAAGACCTCGCGGGCGGTCTGACGATTGATCTCGAAACTCGCTGCGATCTGGGTCTCGCTGTCCACCAGCGAGTTCGGGGTGATGCCAGACCATCGCGCCGCAAGCGTGTCCGCGATCGCGACGTAGCGCGGTGCTGTTGGTGTTGCTCTTCGTGCCGCGTCGCCCACGAGCTCCACACTAGAAGCCGCAGGTTCCTTCGAGGTCAGTGCGTCGTTGTGGAGACGCTGGCGACGGACTCGATGAGGGTGGCGAAGGTGTCGAGCGACGGCGTCGAGGCATCGGACAACTTCGCCCCGTCGTCCCACCGTCGAAGATCCACGGCTGTTTCGAAACCCTCGCTCGCCCGAAACGCAGCGAGTTCATCATCGTTCATCGGTCCACCCTGGACTTCAAGGCTCCTGACCGACGCCGCTGACAGCCCGTCGTGGTATCCGGAGTCAGTTGCGCAGAGGAAGCGCTTGGCGGGCACATGGAGTCGGATTGGTTCGGTGATCTCGGGGCCGAACCAGTTGGCGAGGAACCGGGCGCCGACTTCTTCGTGGTGCAGGTCGCGGGCCAGAAAGTCGCCGTTGCCGTCGTGTTCGTCGACGAGTAGATGGCCGATGTCGTGCAGGAACGCGGCGACGATCGTCGCCGATGTCGCTCCGGATTCCATGGCGAGGTTGCCGCACTGTAGGGCGTGGGCGAGCTGCGTCACCGCCTCGTCGTAGTTGCTTGCGCCCTTGCGTTCGTACAGGTCTGTGATCGCTGATGCCACATCGGCCGCCGATCGGAGCTCCATCCACGGCACACGATTGCGGGTCAACGAGGCGGTGGTGAGATCGTCGGTCATGGTGGTTGCTCCTGTGTTGTTCGAGGTGTTCTCGTGGTCGGTGGCGTCGTCGGCTGAGCGGCCGAGGAAATGCCCGATGGTGCTGACGCGCGCTCGCTGTGCGCCCACGTGGCGCTGGAGTCGGTCGATCTTGTCGGCGTAGTAGGCGCTGCGCAAGTCGCCTTCGGCTGCGGCGTTGAACGTGAGGAACACGGCGCGCCGCGACCGACTCGACGTGTTCGAGCCGCTGCGATGGGGTGTGCGACTGTGAAACCAGAGCACATCGCCAGCGCGCATCTCAAGGGGTCGCCAGTTGAGGGCTCGCTCGGCGGAAGGTGGCAAACAGCCGTCACCGTCATCGACGAGGAGTTCGTGGTGGCATCCGGCCGCGACCTCGAGACAACCGTTCTCGATCGTCGAGTCGTCGATGGCGATCATGCACGTGAGGTGAGTCCCGACGAACCGGTACGCGGTGGCGTCCTGATGCGGAGCGAAGCCGGCTCCGCCCGGCAGCTTGTGGTTGATCTTCTCCTTGTAGAGAACAATCGGTTCGCCGATCAGTTCTCCGCCGAGGCGAGCGATCACTCCGTCGCCGACGAGCGACCCGAACCCTGGATGCAGGGTGGCGAAGTGTTCGCTGCGGGCGAGCACCGGCCCATCGTCGGTCATCTCGTGATGCTGCAACACACGCTCATCGTCCGAGCCAGCGACGTCGTCGGACCAGTCGCTCAGGGCGTCGCTGAGAGCTGGGTCGAGGAAGTCGGTGAGATGGAGGAACCCATCGCGGTGCCACTGCTTGATCGATGCGTCAGGGACAAGGCGTTCGGCGGTCATCTGCTCGCTCCGATCGGGGTCGGCGCAACACGATCATTGGCCGCGACCACCAGGTGCACGGTAGGAAGCCGGCCGTCGAAATCGACGAGCACGATGTCGCCTCGCTGACCGACTCGGAGACGACCGCGGTCAGCGAGTCCAACCGTGTCTGCAGGACCCGAGGTCACGAGCGCAACGGCCGCCGGCAGGTCGCAGACACCATCGGCAACCAGCGCTCCGACTGCTCCGAGCAGTGTCGTGGGCATGTAGTCCGACGAGAGCCCGTCGCACAGCCCGAGCCCGACCAGTTCAGCGGCGCTCACGTTGCCGGAATGGCTGCCGCCACGCACGACGTTGGGAGCACCGGACACGGTTCGTAAACCTCGCTCGTGGGCTCGGCGTGCGGCCTCGACGGTGGTCGGAAACTCGGCGATCGACACGGATCGTTCGACCGCTGCGTCGATCTCATCAGCCGACGTCGGGTCGTGTCCCATCAGCCGCAGGGTTCCTCCGTATGCGCGATTCGCCAGCCACGACAGCGCTTGTTCGACGTGGTCGAGTTTGTCGTCGCGATCGGCAACGACCCGGTCGATGTACTGCTTTGCTGCATCCGAGTCGAGGCCCTTCGTGCCGGCGATGTAACGCTCGTAGTACGAGCGGTCGGTGTACTGCCCAACGCCCGGAGTGTGGTCCTCGGCAGACACCAGCGGGACCTCATGGGTGAGCAGCTCACCGTGTCGTTCATTCAGTCGAGCCTCGAGCGCCTCGAGTCCATCGGCATCACGCACGTCGAGGCGGTACAGAATCTGGTGGTCGACGCGTGCATCTGCGTCGGCTCGGCGACTTGTGATCACGTCGCAGAGCAAATGCGCCTGGTCGACCGACCGGTCGTACTTGGACCCGTTCTCGAAGCCGACACCGTGGAACACGGTGGTCACGCCAGCAGCGCGCACTCGCGACTCGAATGATCGCAATGCGAAGTCGGCCGGCAGCACGACATTGGGACGCGGGCGAAGCTCTTTCTCGAAGCCATCGGAGTGCGTGTCGATCAGGCCGGCAATGCAGAGCAATCCGCGGCCATCGATGGCATCGGGCGGCGCCGAGGCAGTACGCCCGACGGCTTCGATCACACCGTTGCGAATCACGATGGTGCCATCATCGACGACCTGGTCGTCAACCACGATGCGCACGTTGGTCAGCGCGATATCGACGCCGGGCCGTTTGTGGGTTGCAGGCGGGATCTGTGGTTCGGTCAAGACGGTCATCTGGCGACTCCTTCGAGGTGGTGAAGTACTTCGTCGGGCGGACCCGACTCGACGATGC
>JBLFZD010000085.1:0-11586 GCA_047610085.1 Ilumatobacter sp.
GTCGAGGAGTTGATCGACGATGCCGAGCCATCCGAGGGCGACGCCCCGGCCGGCAACAGCTTGCTGGAGTACGGTCGAATAGTTGTTGTGAAGGATCCGGCGGCGGCCGGGAGTGAGCGCGAGGCCGAATGGTTTGAGCCACTCTGCCCACGACATCCACGGGCGCCCGTCGGCTTCCATGTGGAGGAGCGGGAGCAACAGCACCTCGGCTGCCGACGACGACCGATTGAGACGGTGCTCGGTTGCGAACGCTGGCGTGGCAATGGGAACTGCCCGTTCGGTGAACAGCACCTGAGCGTCGAAGTGATCCCCGTAATCGGTGCCGAGCCGAATGGCGGCGTCGTAGGCACCCGCATCGAGGTCGGTATCGCGATCGTAGAGCCACAGGCGAATGTCGTGGTCGGGGAGCGCGTCCTGCAACTCGTCGAGCACGGGAACAAGGAGTTGCTGGGCGAACCCCGGTGGTGAGGCGAGGACGAACATCGGGTTGGGATCGTTGAGTTCGCTGAGCGTGCGTTCGATCCCAGCGAACCCGGCATCGAGCGCGTCGGCCAAGCGGCGGCCGGGCTCGCTGAGTGTGCTGCGGTTCGCAGTGCGGTGGAAAAGCTCGATGCCCAAGGTTTGCTCAAGCTCGCGGACCTGGCGAGTTACGGCGGGTTGACTCATCCTCAATTCCGTTGCAGCGGCGGTGAAGCTACCGAGCCGAGCTGCGGATTCGAAGACGGCGAGTCGCTGTAGCCGGTCGACATTCTGCACGATCGGACGCATGCCCCAGCATAACCCAAGGTGATGCTAGGCATAGTTAATACGGCCTGTTGTGGTGGGCAGGCGGTCGTCAGAATGATGCTGTGACGATTGTTGAGTCGCCGGTTCGGGTTGCCGTCTTGGACGGGACACTCAGTGTGGAGCGTGAGGGAGACGCGTCCTGTTTCCATCCCGCCTGGTTGCTTGACCGGTCGACGTCTGAGGTGGACGTCGACGCCAGCAATCGCCAACGACTCTTTGAGCCAGCCGACGTTCCAAATGACTTCGCAGTGGTTGCAGCGAAGCTCGACGGTGGGACGGTTTGTGTGTCGTTCAGCGATGGCAAAGAGCGTCACTTTTTGCTCGATGAGTTGGCCCAGTGGCGCAGCGATGCCGTTCACCCAGGGGCGTGGCCGGCACCCGAATCGTGGGAGCAGTTGGGTCACTTGCCGACGATTTCTTGGTGCGACGTTGTCGCTGGGCGCACCGAGACGTTGCACCGTCTGGTGGGCGACTTTCATCGGTTCGGGTGCTTCCTCATCGTTGACGGGCCGACCGATGTGGGATCCCTGCATGATGTCGCCGAACGATTCGGGCGAGTGTCGCCCACCAGCTTTGGCACGTTGTTCGATGTGGTGAGCATTCCCAATCCGAGTGATCTTGCGTACACGCCGGTCGGGCTCAGCCCACATACGGACCAGCCATACCGACGGCCAGCGCCCGGCTTGCAATTCATGCACACGCTTGCCAACGATGCGCCGGGCGGCGAATCGACCATGACCGATGGTCTCGCAGCGGTCGAAGCACTCCGACGAGCCGACCCCGACGGCTTTCGGTTGCTCAGCGAACTCAGCATCGAGTTTCGATACGACATCGGAAGTGATGTCGTGATCAATCACGCGCCGATTATCGAGTTGCACCCTGACGGGTCGCTCCGTCAGTTTCGATTCTCACCGCGACTCGACTTCGTGCCGTATGTCGATGTTCACGTGCTCGACCGGTTCTACGCAGCCCGTCGCTGGCTCGCAGAGTGGTTGGCCGACCCTGCCCATCTGTTCGAGTTCAAGATGCAGGCCGGCGACATCTGGGTGGTCGACAACCACCGGGTATTGCATGGACGATTGCCCTTCGACCCAGCAGGTGGCCATCGGCATTTGCAAGGGTGCTACATCGACCACGACGGACCTGCAACTATGTGGCGCTTACTCACTCGTCGCTTGGAGACCGGATATGACCGCCACTGAGACCACCACGGTCTCGTTCACCGCAATGGAACACGGAAGCACAGCAGATTACGTGCTCCTCGATGGCTTCGAACGTCAGCATGCGTCGCACCTTGGTGACCGGATTATCGACACCCTCGACCGGCTGAGTGACTCGCTTGACGGGTACCAAATCACCCGACTCGAACACTCGTTGCAAACAGCCACCCGGGCTCGCCTCGATGGCGCGGATATCGATTGGATTGTGGCCGCACTCGTCCATGACATTGGTGACGAACTTGCGCCGTTGAATCACTCAGAGTTGGCTGCAGCCGTACTCCGTCCGTACGTGCGCGAAGAGATCACTTGGGTGATCGAACAGCACGGGGTGTTTCAGAGCCACTACTTTGCCCACCATTTGGGTGGCGATCGCAACGGCCGCGACGCCTTTGCCGATCACAAGTGGGCACCGCTTTGTGCCAACTTTTGCGCGCTGTGGGACCAGAGCTCATTTGACCCGAGCTTTCCGATTCACACGCTCGACTCGTTCGTCGATGAAGTCCAGGAGGTGTTCGGACGCACAGCGCATCATCCTTCGGTGATCGCTGCCGGGCAGGCTCGTCTTGTGGAAGCGTCCAAATGAGCGCGATACGGACGGTCGGATTCGTCGGTCTCGGCAACGTGGGGAGCAAGCTTGCTGGGTCGGTTATTCGCAACGGATTCGACCTCGTCGTTCGTGATCTCGACCCGGAGCTCGTTGCGGAATTCGTCAGCCTCGGTGCAACTGCTGCCGGGTCGCCGCGTGAGCTTGCGGAACGTTGCGACGTCGTCATCACCTGCTTGCCGAACCCGGCAGCGTCGTCAGTGGTCGTCGAGGGTCCTGATGGTCTGCTGGAAGGCTGGTCTGCTGGCAAGATTTGGCTGGAGATGTCGACGACTGACGAAGCCGAGATCAAGCGTCTCGGTGCCAAGGTTGTAGAGCGTGGCGGCGAACTCGTCGATTGTCCGGTTTCGGGTGGCTGTCATCGTGCAGCAACCGGGAACATCTCGATCTTTGCGGGGTGTGAACGATCGACCTTCGATCGGGTGCTGCCGTTGCTCACGGTGTTGGGCCGACGCGTCCTACACACCGGGCCTCTGGGCACAGCGTCGGTGCTCAAGGTTGCGACGAACTACCTCGCCACAGCAAACCTCATCACGCTGAGCGAAGCGCTCACCACGATGGCGGCTGCAGGTGTTGACCTCGGTGTCACCTATGAGGCATTCCGGATTTCGAGCGGCAACTCGTTTGTGCACGAGACCGAAGGTCAGGTGATTTTGAATGGGTCACGAGACATCAGCTTCACGATGGATTTGGTGTTGAAAGACATCGGGTTGTTCCAGACGATTGCCGACCGAGTCGGTGTGCCGCTCGAAATGAATCCGTTGATGATCGACATCTTCACCGATGCGGCCGAAAAGTACGGTGACCGTGAATGGTCACCGAACGTGATCCGGCGCCTTGAAGACGCCACGGGTGTTTCGGTGCTTGCACCTGGTTTCCCAGCGGGGCTGGTCGACGATGAACCCGAAGAGCCGGGAGCCGAGGTCATCGTCCGCCGCTGAGTGACGTCACGTCCGGCACCCGATGTCGGACAACGGGTGCCGGACACCGGATGTCGGCGGCGCCACGTGTCGGTTAGCCGAGGCGGATCGTCGAGATGCCGCCGTCGACCGGGACGATCGCGCCCGTGGTAAATGCCCCGGCGCGGCTGGCGAGGAAGATCACGGTGCCGGCGATGTCTTCGGCGGTGCCGATGCGGTTGCGGGGCACGTTTGCAGCGACGGCATCGCGGTTTTCCTCGGTCGACAACATGTAGGCCATCATCTTCGACTCGAAGGGGCCGGGAGCGATCGAGTTGACCGTGATGTTGCGATTGACCATGTGGCCTGCCAAGTGACGAGCCAGCATCTGAATGCCAGCTTTCGATGCTGAGTAGCTGTAGTTGTCACCCATGGGGACGCGGATTCCGTCGATCGAGCCGATCATGATCACGCGGGCTGGGTCGTCGGCGGTTGCGTTGCGTTCGAGCTCGGGCAGCAGTTCCTGGGTGAGCATGAAAGGCGCCTTGACGTTGATGTCCATCACCTTGTCGAAGCCTTCTTCGGGGAACTCTCCGAGCGGAGCGCCCCACGCCGCGCCCGCATTGTTCACCAGAATGTCGACGGTGTCGGTGTGCTCGCGCATCGTCGAGACGAAAGAGGCGACGCCAGCTTCATCTGCCATGTCGGCTGGGATTGAGATGCACGTAGCGGTCTGGGACAGCGCGTCGAGTTCGGCGGCGGCGGCGTCGCATGCCGCGGCCTTGCGGGCGGTGATAAAGACGTTCACGCCGTTCGTGACAAGGCCAGCGGCGATCATGTAGCCGATCCCGCGGGAGCCGCCAGTGACCACGGCGGTCTTGCCGGTGAGGCCAAAGAGGCTCGCAATGTTCAGGTCGGTCGTGCCAGCGGATCGGTAGTTGGTGTCACTGTTCATCTCTGTGGTGTACCCGCTGGAGACCCGCGGCTCCGAATCGCGTGGGGATCGGGCATGCTGGGGGGATGAGTACTGAGGACCAGACCATCACTCTTGAAGTCAATCGCACGGCAATTGGTGAGACCCGTCTCGTATCGGAGCCCCATGTGTCGGGTGGGCTTGATGAGGGTCAGGCGCGTCTGCGCATCGATCGATTCGCGCTCACTGCGAACAACATCACCTATGCGGCGTTCGGTGACATGCTTGGCTACTGGGACTTCTTCCCAACGGGAGATGACAACTTCGGGCGGGTTCCCGCAATGGGATGGGCCACCGTGGTTGAGTCGACGGTCGATGAAGTGGCTGTTGGGAACCGCTACTACGGCTGGTTCCCGATGGCGTCGCACGTGGTGTTCACCCCGACGCCGAACGCCGACGGGTTCCGCGATGACGGCCCCCACCGCCACGCCCACGCTCCGGTGTACCGGGCCTATGTGCGCACCGATCGAGATCCCATGTTTCCCGCCGCTGACAACGATGGCAGCACCACCGATGGCGAAGACCGCCACGCGTTGCTCCGTGGTTTGGTGTTGACCGGGTTCCTCGCTGAAGAGTTTTTCGCCGACGGCGGAGGTTCCGGCGAGACGTATTTCGCGATGCCACGCGTGATCGTTCTGTCTGCCTCTTCAAAGACCGCCATCGGGTTTGCACAGCGAGCCTCGCTGCGTGGTGATGTGGAGGTAGTGGGCGTGACCTCGAACGGAAATCGCGAATTCGTCGAACGCCTCGGCTTCTACGATCAGGTTGTCAGCTACGACGAGGTCGCCACCATTGCGACCGAAGGGGGAGCGGTTTCGATCGACATGGCCGGAAACCCGACTGCGCTCGCCGCCGTGCATGATCACTTCGGTGACTCGCTGGCCTACTCGATGACCGTTGGTCGCAGCCACCACGATTCGAAGCCCGACCCCGACGCTCCGTCGATGGTAGGCCCCACCCCGCAAATGTTTTTTGCTCCGAGCGAGGTCACCCGTCGCCAGGAGGAGTGGGGTCGCGACGAATATGCGCGGCGCTGCACCGATGCGATTGTCGACTTCGCGGTGGTCAGCCGTGACTGGCTCACGGTCGAGCAGCGCAATGGCGCCGATGATGCACAATCTGCGTGGCACGATGTGTACGCCGGCTCAGTCGCTCCGAGCATCGGCGTGATCGCACGCATGGCAGACGTCGGATGAGTAACCGATCAAGCCTGCTTGGTGGACTTCCCGAGGCCTCAGAGCGCCGCCTCGCTATTCGTGTCACTCCCGATGCGCTCCGACGGATCCGTGCTCGCCACCCGTGGGTCTTTGATCGCTCGATCGAATCGGTGAACCATGAAGATGGTGCACCGGGCGACATCGGTGTGGTGTTCGACAAGAATCGCAAGTTCGCCGCGATTGGTTTGTGGGATCCGAACTCTCCAATCCGCCTTCGAATGATTCATGTGGGCGACCCGGTCACGGTCGATGCCGCCTGGTTCGCCACCAAGATCGCCGAGTCCGTCGCCCGTCGTCAGGTGATCTTTGACCGCCATGTCGGCAGCGGTCGCGCTGTGCATGGGCCCGGCTACCGCGCCGTGAACGGTGAAAATGACGGCTTGCCGGCACTGGTCGTCGACTGCTACTCGAACACCGCGGTGATCAAGCTCTATAGCGAGATCTGGTTTCAACACCTGCCGGGCATCGTCGAGGGCGTTGTCGCCGCGACCGGTGCACAGACCGTGGTGCTGAGGCTCGCACGAAATCTGGCTGAACGCGAGACCTACGGGCTTGACGACGGTGATGTGATCGTCGGAAACGTCCCCGACGGCCCCGTCCTTTTCACCGAGGGCGATCTGACCTTCGAAGCCGACGTGCAGACCGGGCAAAAGACGGGTCACTTCCTCGACCAGCGGGCGAACCGACTGCACGTCGGTCGGCTCGCTGGCGGCAAGCGGGTGCTCGATGTGTTTGCATCCACCGGAGGCTTCTCCGTTCACGCTGCCGCTGGCGGTGCTGTGGCTGTGCACGCCGTTGACGCGTCCAAGCCGACGCTTGCGGTGGCCCAGCGAAACTTCGACCACAATGCGAACGTTCCGGCGGTCAAGGCCTGCTCGGTGACCACGCAGGTCGCTGACGCATTTGACGCAATGGGTCACATGAGTCGGGCAGGGCGCAAGTTTGACCTCGTCATCGTCGATCCGCCGTCGTTTGCCCAGAAGGCTGCCAACATTGGCAAGGCGCTGGCGGCATACGCCAAGCTCACCAAGTTGGCGATCAGCCTTGTGGAGGACGGTGGGATCTTGGTGCAGGCATCCTGCTCGAGCCGGGTCACGGCAACGGACTTCTTCGACACGGTCACCGAGACCGCAGAGGAGCACGGAGCGACGTTCACCGAGCTCCGCAGGACGGGGCACGACGTTGACCATCCGGTCACGTACGACGAAGGCGAATACCTGAAGGCAGGCTTCTGGCGCGTCGAGCCGAGGAGACGCAAGTACTGACGTTTGGGGCTCGAAGGTTTTGCTCCGTAGCCTCTCCGGATGGCTCAGGCACAGGCGAACGGAATCACCATCGAGTATCAGCAGTTCGGCGAGGGTGAACCGCTCCTGCTGGTGATGGGTCTGGGAGGTCAACTCACCGACTGGCCGCAAGGTTTTATCGATCTCCTCGCTGCCGCCGGCTTCCAGGTCACGGTATTCGACAATCGCGACATCGGCCTGAGCACCGAGTTTGACTGGGTGCCACCGAAGCAGGCGAAGGCAGTTCTTGGTTCGCTGGCGAAGCGGCCTCCCAAAGTCGGATACACCATTATTGACATGGCGGCCGACGCCGCCGGGCTCCTCGACGTCCTCGGCATCGACTCCGCCCACGTAGTCGGCATGTCGATGGGTGGCATGATCGCGCAGCAGCTCACGATCGATTTCCCCGGGAAGGTCCGCTCGCTTTCGTCGATCATGTCAAACCCGGGTGACGGCAAGTCAGGACGCATTGCCGGCAAGGTGATGATGAAGATGGCCCGTCTGCCCGAGGCGACTATCGAGGACGCTGCCGATCGGTCGGTGGAGAGCTTCAAACTGTTGGGCGGCCCACACTTCGACCCGGTGGCGCATCGTGCACAGACCCAGGCCAGTGTCGAGCGCAGTTTCCGCCCAGTTGGAACGCAGCGTCAGACCGCCGCACTCCTGGCGAGCCCCGACCGGACTCCCGGTTTACGCGAGGTCACGGCCCCAACATTGGTGGTTCACGGACTGCTGGACAAGCTCGTCAAGCCGAGCGGCGGCATCGCGACCGCAGCGGCGATTCCGAACTCGACGCTGCTCATGTTCCCGGATATGGGACACGACTTGCCTGCCCCGCGCTGGAGCGAGATGGTCGAAGCGATTCGTCGCAACGCCAACGACGTTGCAAGCTGATCAGTCGGGCAGAACGTGGCCGATCGGCGACGCTCGACGGACGTAGCCCAAAATGGGGGTTGCTCGCACGACGGCGTCGACTCCCTGAGGCATCGCCGTCCGCTCGTTTGATCGCCACGCGGTGATCGTGTCTGATGAGCCGTCATCGAGTGCGATGTACAGGCTGTAACGGTCACCTTCGATCCGTTTGACGATTGAGCGAGGCAGTGGCGTGACCTCGGCAGGGCGGCGGGCACGAATGACGACGCCGGTCCGTTCGACGGTGTTGAACATGTCGAGAGCTCCAGCGAACATTGCCCACAGGCCAACGACGATCGGCAGGATGGCGATGAATGTGATTCCCGTGGCGATGTGGCTGATGAGCCAGTCCTGCTCGTTGAAGCGCTCGTAGAGCGATTCCCACGCATCTCCTCGGGCGACGTCAGAGAAGAACGATCGGGTACGGAGGCCGGCGAAGGTTGCAATCAGGCCGCCACCGAGTGCGAGGAGTGGACTGATGCCGTAAATCGGGCGCCACGGATAGCGAACTCGAACGAGACGGCCTGAACCACCCACAGCGCTCCATGCTCGATAGTGGTCTTCGCGAGCGAGGGGAAGCTCCACGCGTGCGCCTTCGGCAAGGCACATGGCGGCGGCGTACGCAAGCCGACGGTCACCAATTTCGAGCGCGCTTGCTGCCATCGGAGCAAAGCCGGAGGCAACCAACCGCTGGCGAACAGCGAGCCATCGGCCCGTCGCGCCCATACCTGCCTCGGTGAAGGTGACGTCGTTGCTGATGATGTGGCGAACGAGCCGGTACGCAAGCAGGAGGAGTGCGATCAGCGCAGCAATGGCGATGGTTCGCCGCTCGATCGCGTCGACCACGGCCACGTCGGTGCCGTCGTTCCGTGAGGCGTTCCAAGTGAGAAGCCCGAGGAAAAGAGCGACGACGGGGCCAACGAGGAGTGCCGGGCTCCATCGGCGCTTGACGAGGCCATTGCGCTTGGCTTCGGCGTAGACGAGGTTTCGGAATCGCCGCCACCACGACCCGCGGATGTCGATCGCCAGGTGGCGTGCGGGAATTGCCTGGTCGGTGGTGAACCGGGCGAGGATGTGTTGGAGGACGAGTCGTTCGTGCGGGAGAAGCGAATCGCCGTTGTACGCCTGAGACGAGGGTCGGACTCGACTTGTTTCATCGTCGGTGACCGGCGGCAAGATGCGCAGCCATCCACGAGCGGCGAGGTCGACCACGGTCGCCCGCATCCCCGCAGCGGTGAGCGTGGCATCGTTGGTCAGCACATTGACAACAGCGGGAGATTCTCTACGGAGCATGGCTGAGACGCCGACAGGTTCAATGCGTTGCGGGGTCGCATGGCGTTCGGCCCACCACAGCCCGGCGTGGCCAATGATGACGAGGAAGACTGAAATCCCAAGCATGAATCCGCCAGGGGTTGCTGCAAAAAAATCTGTCATGAGTTCGAGCGTTCTGTGTTTCGTCGTTGACCGGCTCGTTCTCCCACGTGCGACATCATGACACTAGGACGGTTGATTTCGCAGCCACACAGTGCGCTGAGGGAAGGGAATTTCTATCCCGGCATCATCGAACGCCGACTTGAGCGCTTCCCGAAGGGCTCGTTGGAGCCTCCACTGCTCGCCCGGAGATGTGGTCACGGTCATGCGAAGCGTGATGGCGTTGGCGCCGAGGTTCTCGATCCCCAGCACGTCGGGCAGGTCGAGGACCACGTCACTCCACTCGTCGGTTGTGCACATGGCGGTCGCGGTTGCCTCGATGAGGTCGCGGGCCGCAGTGATATCGGCGTCGTACGCCACGTCGATGTCGATGAGCGCCACGGAGTAATGTTGAGATTTGTTGCCGACTCGTTGGATCTCACCGTTGGGTACGTGCCAGACGGTGCCGTCGATGCCACGCAACACGGTCGTCCGCAAGGCGATTTCCTCAACGACGCCGACCGCCTCACCAAGATCGACCACGTCGCCGATTCCGTACTGGTCTTCCATCAGCATGAAGAGTCCACTGATGCAGTCCTTGACGAGGCTCTGGGCTCCGAAGCCGACTGCGACGCCAAGAATTCCTGCGCCCGCCAAGAGCGGCCCGAGATTCAGTCCAAGTTCGCTCAGGATCATTCCGATCGCGATAGCCCAAATCGTCGCGTAGAGGGTGCTGCCAAGCACGCCGCTGATCGATTGGGCGCGTGCTGCACGCCGGGCGTTCATCCGTTGCTCTTCTTCGGGGTCGGTCTTGCCGAGTAACGAATCGAGGTTGGTGACTCCCAGGGCCAGCAAACGACGTCGAGCAGCGGTGCGGTCCGAGGTGACCACGCGTGTGACCAATCGTTTGACGGCTCGTCGTTCAAGCCAGGTCAGAAACCACGCCCCCAAAATGATGAACAGAATCGTGATCGGCCGGTCGATCAGCCAGTCGCTGAGGCGTGCCAGGGTCCCGTTACCGTCGGTGCGCTCGAAAACTTGTTCGCACAAGTAATTCGGATCGCTCCCGCACGCTGCGTCAAGCCCGGCCTCACGTGACGAGTCGGTGGTGTCGTTGACCGCACCGATGGAGAGTTCAAGCAGCCAGGTGATCACGACCAGACGGTACCGATCTCAGGGTGCTTGATCGGGGATCCGATAGGTTCTCAATCGATCGAGATACGTCGGTCACCGTCTTTCATCACGTTTCAGATCAGGAACGATGGCGTCCTGTCCACTAGAACACCTCGAGGTTTCGCTCCAATGTCAACCACCGATATTCGCATTGGAGTTGTCGGGACCGGCTATGTCGGACTCACCACTGGGGCGTGCTTCGCCCACCTCGGACACCACGTTGTTTGTGGCGACATTGACCAGCGCAAAGTTGACCTTCTCAATGCGGGGAAAATCCCGATCGTTGAGGACGGACTTGAGCAACTCGTGAACGATTCGCGTGGGGCCGGGCGCCTTGAGTTTGTATTTGGTTCGCAGGCAGCGGCAGCCGACGCCGACATCGTTTTTCTGTGCGTTCCAACGCCGCAGGGTGAGGACGGCAGTGCCGATCTGTCGTACATCGAGCAAGCAGCGCGGGAGATCGCTCCGATTCTCAAGCCTGGCGCTGTTGTGGTGAACAAGTCGACGGTCCCCGTTGGCTCCACGATCGCCGTCGAAAAGGTCCTCCAACGTGACGACGTGTCCGTTGTGTCGAACCCCGAGTTCCTCCGCGAAGGCACTGCTGTCAGTGACTTCCTGATGCCCGACCGTGTGGTTGTTGGTGCCGCGAATCGTGCAGCTGCCGAGAAGGTTGCCGAGCTGTACGTCAACATCGATACGCCCATCATCATCACCGACCCGTCTTCGGCGGAGACCATCAAGTACGCCGCAAACGGCTTCCTTGCAATGAAGATCAGCTTCGTCAACGCCGTGGCCGCCATGTGTGAACATGTTGGCGCCGACGTGGCTGCTGTCGTCGACGGCATTGGTTCCGACACCCGAATTGGAGGCCGTTTCTTGAATCCGGGTCCCGGCTGGGGCGGCTCGTGTTTCCCGAAGGACAGCCGTGCCCTCGTCAAGATTGCCGAAGACCACGGCTACAACTTCTCAATGATGAAGGGTGTCATCGAGGTCAACGACGAGCAGCGCAAGCGCATGATCGACAAAATCGCCAAGGCCGTCGGCCGGCACCAATCGGACCTCGCTGGTATTGCTGTCGGTGCAATGGGGCTGACGTTTAAGGCCGGTAC
>JBLFZD010000086.1:0-11488 GCA_047610085.1 Ilumatobacter sp.
TTTTTGTCGGCGCTGCGACCTTGATTGCCGACTTGTCGCCGCGTGACCGGCGCGCCGAAGGAGCCAGCTACTTCTCGGTCGCCGTGTTTACCGGCTTGGGTCTCGGGCCGGTTTTTGGCGAGCAGATCTTGAACGACGTCGAGTTCGAGCGGACCTTCATCGTTGCGGGTCTCTTCGCGATTTTGGCGAGTGTCATTGCCTGCTTTGCGCCCGACCACGTGATCTCACCGGGGGCTCAGGTCGGCAATGTTGTCGACGAAGCACCGATCCGCACCGGATGGGCCAGATACGTTCACCCGTCAGCGGTACTTCCCGGTTCGGTCTTGGCGCTCGGGGTGGGTGGGCTCACAACGTTTTTCCTCTTCGTTCCTGAGTATTCGCGTGACCTTGGCCTCGACAATTCAGGTGGTCTCTTCCTCGTCTATGCACTTATTTCGGTGTTGATTCGAATCTTCGGTGCGACACTGCCCGAACGGCTTGGACCGCGACGCATGGTGACGATTGCCCTGGCTGCGTTTGCCGTCGGTCTGCTCGCGGTGGCCTCTGTTTCGTCGGTGTGGGCGCTCTGGTTTGCTGCGGTGATGGTCGGCATTGGTGCAGCATTCAACTACCCATCGCTCAATGCGCTCACCGTCAATCGAGTCGCTGATTCCGAACGTGCTCAAGCAATCAGTTCGTTTACGATGTTTTTCGAGATTGGTTCGGCGTTCAGCGGCTTGACGATCGGAGCGCTCGCCGGACTTGTCGGCAAACAATCGGCCTTCTACGGCGGCGTGGCGATGGTGCTCGTGGGTATGTTCGTCCTTCGTCGCTGGGTCGTCCCGATCGGCTCTCCCGACGGTCCGCCGGCAACGCCCGGCTGAATCAAGCAGTGGGAATCGGACGTCTATCTCGGTGGCTGATTTCCGCTGGCCAAGGTGCAGCGTTGGGGCCATGATGGAGTGGTGCCACCGCTCGACCATGACCGCTGCTACAGCATCGTCAAAAGTGGCGACCACCGTTTCGACGGCTGGTTTGTGACGGCCGTTCGTACGACCGGGATCTACTGTCGGCCGAGCTGTCCTGCGATCACGCCGAAGCAGACCAACGTTGAGTTTCATCACACGCCAGCCGCAGCACAACAGCGAGGTTTCCGCGCCTGTAAGCGTTGCCGCCCCGACGCGTCGCCAGGCTCGCCCGAGTGGAATCTTCGCCAAGACGTCGTTGGTCGAGCGATGCGGATGATCGCCGATGGCGCTGTCGAACGCGACGGTGTGCCCGGCCTTGCGCGCCAGCTTGGCTACAGCGAGCGCCATCTCAACCGGGTGATGACCGACGAACTCGGAGCGGGCCCACTTGCTATTGCCCGAGCGCACCGGGCGCACACGGCGCGGCTTTTTATCGAGACCACCGTGATGCCGTTTACCGAGATCGCCTTCGCCGCAGGTTTTGGCAGCGTTCGTCAATTCAACGACACCGTTCGCGAAGTGTTTGCCACGAGCCCAACCGATCTTCGGCGAAAGCGAGGGGACCCCGCAGCGTCAGCTTCGCCAGGGGAGGTGACACTGCGATTACCGACGCGGCAACCCTTTGCTGGCGATCAGCTCATGGCGTTCCTCGGAGCACACGCCATCCCCGGCCTTGAATCGTGGGACGGTGAGACTTTTCATCACGTGCTGACTCTTCCGAACGGTCATGGCGTCGCCTCGCTGCGAGCCCATGATGATCACGTGGAGGCTGTCGTTCGGTTGTCGGAGTGGGCCGACCTTGCAACTGCCGTGCAACGCCTTCGGCGCCTCCTCGACCTCGATGCCGACCCAACCGCTGTGGACAATGCGCTCTCGGTGCACGACGGCCTCGCGGGACTTGTTGTTGACGTTCCTGGTCGACGGGCGTCGGCCAGTGTGGATCCGGTACAGACCGCGGTCCGAGCGGTCATTGGCCAGCAGGTCTCGCTTGCCGGTGCCCGCACCGTGACCGGCCGATTGGTTGCAGCCCTTGGCGACGAGCTCGACCCGGCCCTCACCGCAGGCACCAACCTCACGCACGCATTCCCGACGGTCGAGCAACTCGTCGATGCACCCGATGATCTGTTCGCCATGCCGGCCGCGCGCCGCGACACGGTTCGCCGTCTCGCTGCAGCGATCATCGACGAGACCGTCGTGCTCCACGCTGGGGTCGGCCCCGCCGAAGCGCGTGAGCGAATGCTCGCCCTCAAAGGCATCGGGTCTTGGACCGCCGACTACGTGCTGATGCGTGGTCTTGGACATCCCGACATCTTTCTTCGCACCGACTTGGTCGCGGTCAACGCGGTCAACGCGCTTGGGTTGCAGCCCGACGAATCGGAGAACTGGTCACCGTGGCGCACGTACGCACTCCATCATGTCTGGGCAAGCCTCGGCGCCCTTGACGCCGCCGCATCAGCGGCTGCTCGACCAAAAAGAGCCTCATCATGACCTCTGCTCAACTCCACACCGCAACGATGAGGAGCCCGGTCGGCACACTCACCCTTGTAGCGAGCGATGCCGGCATTCGAGCGGTCCTCTGGCCGAGCGACGATCACAAACGGGTTTCGCTCCCCGACGACCAAAAGTTAGGTTCCACACACCCCGTTCTGGCTCGATCCGCTCAGCAACTGTCTGAGTACTTCGCCGGTGACCGTCAGGATTTCGATCTCCCACTCGATCCGGAAGGCACCGACTTCCAGCAGCAAGCATGGCTGGCGCTTCGCACGATTCCTTATGGGGAAACGGTGAGCTACGGCGAGCAGGCCGCGCTGATGGGCGACAAGAACAAGGCCCGGGCTGTCGGTGCAGCGAACGGTCGCAACCCGATCTCGATCATTGTTCCGTGCCACCGGGTCGTTGGTTCGAACGGGTCGCTCACAGGATTTGCCGGTGGGATTGAGAGCAAACGATGGCTGCTTGAGCACGAATCAAAGATCGCTGGGCACACCCTGCTCTGAGCATGATCGCGCTCGGCGGGCGGATGGCCGCTGTGGGAGAGTGACGACATGAGGTACGTATCGTTCGGAAACACCGGCATGTCGATCTCGGCGGTCACGCTCGGGTGCATGAGCTACGGCGAGTCTGGCAAGGGTGCACATGCGTGGAGCATGGATGAGGCCACCAGCCGGCCGTTCATCGAGCAAGCGTTGGAAGCAGGCATCAACTGCTTTGACACAGCAAACGTGTATTCGCTTGGATCGAGCGAAGAGATCGTCGGTCGAGCGCTCGCCGACATGGCCAACCGAGAAGACGTCGTAATCGCCACCAAGGTGCGTGGCCGGATGCGTGACGGGCAATTCGGTGAAGGACTGTCACGCAAGGCGATCATGCACGAGGTCGACCAGAGTCTGATGCGGCTCGGCACGGATTACATCGACCTCTACCAAATCCATCGCTGGGATCACCGCACTCCGATCGAAGAGACAATGGAAGCGCTCCACGACCTCATTCGCGTCGGCAAGGTGTTGCACATCGGTGCGTCATCGATGTACGCCTGGCAGTTCAGTAAGGCGCAGTACGTCGCCGATGCGAACGGCTGGACGCGTTTCGTCAGCATGCAGCCGCACTACAACCTCGTGAACCGTGAGGAAGAACGCGAAATGTTGCCGCTGTGCGCTGATATGGATGTGGCGGTCATCCCGTGGAGCCCGATGGCCCGCGGCAAACTGACCCGAGACTGGGACGCCACCACAGATCGAACCGAGAGCGACCAATTCGGCGGCTACCTTTACGACCTCCCCGAGGCGATCAACAACGCCGACCGAGCGGTTGCCGATGCGGTGCGAGTCGTCGCCGAAGGACGAGGGGTACCACGCGCTCAAATCGCTCTGGCCTGGGTGTTGAACAACCCCGCCGTTACGTCACCGATCATCGGAGCGACCAAGCCGCACCACATCGACGACGCAGTGGCGGCAACGGAGTTGGACCTCAACGTCGAGGAGATCAAGCTCATCGAAGATAGCTACGTGCCTCACCCCATCATGGGCTTCAGCTGACCTGGCCTGACCCCGACTCAGCCTGACCAGATTGAGTAACGCCGACAGCGATCGGGCGAAAGAGGTTCGACCCGGGTTGCGCCTATTTGCGGCGCGAAGCCACTGACTGGGCTTTGCGGGTGCGTGCGTCCTCTTGCTTCGCCTTCTTCACAGCCTTGCGCTTGGCGCGCAGCTCGTCTTGCTCGTCAGTGGAGCGCTTCGACGTGTCGAGGAGCGGAGCGATCGCAACTTCTTCTGCCTTAGGGAGCGCAAGGACATCATCGTTCTTCAGAAGATCTCGGATGATCGCCGAGGCGGGCGCTTCGCCGGCGACCGTGCCGGCGAGCATGATCTGGCAGATGCCGACGTTGTGTCGCTCGATCAGGCCCGGAAGGACCTCACGCAGTTGATCGGTGGACGGGTTGTCGGCATTCTCGCCGAGCTGCTCGATGCAGTCAGCCAGCGCAGCGTCGGTGATGATCGCTGCAATTGCTTCCATCCCGCCGTCGATGCGGCCGGCTTTCACTCCAGCGCGGACGCCCTCGGGGGTTACGCTTTCAACGAACGACCCAAGGCCTTCGCGGTGATCGTCACCGAGTGACTCGATTGCGGTTGCCAGGTCGGCGTCGGGGGCCGCCTTGAAGGCACGGTCGAGCAGACCCAGTGCTTGCATGCGGTTCTTCATCTGATTCACGGCCATGAGCCGCGACGCTACCGTGACCCCATGAGCAACACGACAGGTATTGCCAGCAACAAGTAGGTGTCGCTGACCACGTTCACTGTGGATGGAGCGCCCAAGCCACTTGCGGTGTGGATCGGCGAGCTCGCCGATGGTCGAGTCGGGTTCACCATCTCGATCGATTCGTGGAAGGTGAAGCGAATCGTGAACACGCCCAAGGTCACGCTGTGTCCCAGTGATCAGGGGGTCGTGTGGCCGATGGCGCAGCCGAGGTGATTGGGGCTGACGCAGTCCGACGCGGCGGTCGTGATCATCCTCGTTTGACGGTGTTTTTTGCTTGACGATGTCGCGTGTGTCGTGAGGTACGATTCGATCGATCGAACGATTCGCCTGGGAGGCATGCTGATGGCAACCGTCACGCTCCGTAAAGTCAACAAGGTTTACGAGAACGGATTCCATGCGATCCACGATCTCGATCTCGAGATTGAGGACAAAGAGTTCCTCGTCTTGGTCGGGCCTTCTGGCTGCGGCAAGTCGACCGCTCTTCGGATGATTGCCGGTCTTGAAACCGTTACCGGTGGGCAGATGATGATCGGTGACAAGGTCGTCAACGATGTCGAGCCCAAAGACCGCGACATTGCGATGGTGTTCCAGAATTACGCCCTGTATCCGCATATGACCGTGTACGACAACATTGGCTTTGCCCTCAAGCTTGCCAAGGTTCCTAAGGACGAGATCGACAAGCGGGTTCGTCAAGCCTCCAAGCTGCTCGAACTCGACGCGAACCTCGACCGCAAGCCGGGGCAACTGTCGGGCGGCCAGCGCCAGCGAGTGGCGATGGGCCGCGCAATCGTGCGTCAACCTGCAGCGTTCCTCATGGATGAGCCGCTATCGAACCTCGATGCGAAGCTCCGAGTTCAAATGCGTGCCGAGATCGCAGCGCTGCAGCGTGACCTTGCAGTGACGACCGTGTACGTCACTCACGACCAGATCGAAGCGATGACCATGGGGGATCGGGTTGCAGTGCTGAAGGCCGGATATCTCCAGCAGGTCGACACTCCACAGAATCTTTATGACCGGCCGGACAATGTGTTTGTCGCAGCGTTCATCGGATCACCCTCGATGAACCTCTATGAGGCCTCAATCGATCTTGTCGACGGCGGTGGGGTTGTACGCCTTGGCAGCCAGACGTTGACGATTGATGCGGCAGTGTTCGCTGCACGGCCGGCGTTGCAGAGCTGCACGGCCAAGATCATTGTCGGCATCCGACCCGAGGACTATGAAGATGCAGCGATGGTCGACCATGACACATCGGGCAAGCAACTCACCTCCACGGTCAAGCTGGTCGAAGCACTCGGCTCGGAGTTGATGGTGCACTTCGACATCGACGCCCGAACCGTTGACTCCGGTGACCCCGATGCCGTCGAAGAATCTGATTCATCGTCCAACAGCGTTGGCCGGTTCCACCCGCGCTCGACCGCTCGCATGCGTGAGCACGTCACCGTTGCAGTCTCAACCGAGAACATGCATTTCTTTGATCCTGAGACGCGTCTGGCTATCTGGGATTGAGGGACGGTCAGGCGCGGCCGATGCGACGTGCACCCGAGACATGCCCCCATCTGCTTCCCGCTCAAAGGTCGGCGATGAAGCGGGGGCGGATTGCTTTGTGCTCAATCTTGGGGAGGACGTGCTTGGCGACGAGGTCGCATTCGGCTTGGTGGGTGTAGCCGGACAGGATGAATGCCTGGACGCCGGCGTCCTGGTAGGCCTTCAACTTGGCGAGAACCTGATCGGGGTCACCGACGATCGCTGCGCCGGCACCTGAGCGAGCGCGGCCCACCCCGGTCCACAGGTTTTCTTCGGCGTAGCCATCGTTTGATGCCGAGTCGCGCAGTTCGTTTTGGCGCGCCACGCCGGCTGATGCTGTGTCGAGCGACTTGTTGCGGATTTTCTTGCCGGCATCGATGTCGAGCTTCGAGATCAGCCGCTCTGCCGCGCGGCGTGCCTCGGCTTCGGTCTCGCGCACGATGACGTGAGCGCGAAGACCGCAGATCAGCGAACGGTCGTACTTTTCGCGTGCCATCGTGTTCATCTCGTCCACGGTGTCGGCCACCGAGGCCACCGTGTCGGGCCACGTCAGAAACACATCGGCTTCGCCAGCGGCGACATCTTTGGCAGCAGGGGAGAAGCCGCCGAAGTACAGCGGTGGGCATGAACCGTCCATGGTGCCAATTCGAGGTGGATCGAGTTCGAGGTCGACGTACTCGCCGTGGAAGTTGACCGACTCTCGGTTGAGTAGTTTTCGGAGTACCTGCATCCATTCGCGAGTGCGCTGGTACCGCGGTGCCGGGTCGAGTGTTTCGCCAGGAATATCGGACGAGATGATGTTGATGGTGAGCCGGCCCTGAGAGAACTGGTCGATGGAGGCGAGTTGACGTGCGAGCTGGGGAAGCCACATTTCGCCCATCCGCACAGCGAGGAGCAGATTGATCCGCTCGGTGTGGGTAGCGATCGCTGCGGCAAATGCTGTGGAGTCGATGCCGAGCTGGAAACCGGAGGGCAACAACACGTTGTCGAAGCCGCCTCTGTCCGCGCCCTGGACGATGTCGCGGCAGTGTTCCCACGACGCGGGGATGTTGGACTCGGGGACACCGAGAAACTCGTAGTCGTCGTCGCAAAGTGCTCCGAACCAAGAGATCTCGGGAACGCCGGGCTGCGTGATTGAGCTCATGGAAGCGGCGCGCCTTGAGAAGCTTGGACGATTTGGTACACGTCCGTGCGAGTCAGGGTGACGGCCAACGCTGCGGTCGAGGCCGTAATCCGCGCAGCGTTCTGCGAACCGATAATCGCGATGGGCGCGGACGGGTGGGCGAGCACGAAGGCAAGAGCGATGTGTGAGCGATCCACCCCTTCCCTCTTGGCGAGCGAGTCGAGCACGGTCAGCAACTCGGACCGCAGCCCGTTGCCGGTAGCGAGGCTGCCGCCAGCGAGGGGGCTCCAGGCCACCGGGGTGATCATCAGCTCCATGCATTGGTCGAGCGTTCCATCGCGCATCGGATCGAGGGTCACCGCCGAGAACTCCGGCTGGTTTGACGCGATCGGGAACTCGAGGTGCGCCTGCAAGGCGGCGACCTCGGAAGGGCTGTGGTTTGAAACGCCGACCTCGCGAATCTTGCCCTCGTCGCGTAGGGCGTTCAGCGTGATCGCTACATCGGCGGGATGGGTAAACATGTCGGGCCGATGGATCTGATACAGATCGATCACGTCGGTGTTGAGGCGTGTGAGTGACGCCTCGCATGCCGAGCGCAGATATTTGGGAGAGGAGTCGTACGGCGTCGGGGGAGCGATGCCTCCCTTTGTTGCGAGCACCATGCGAGCTCGGAGCCCGGGAGACGAAGCGAGAACACGGCCGAGGATCTCCTCAACCTGGCCGAAACCGGTCCCGCCCCAGTCGAAGCCGTACACGTCGGCGGTGTCGATGAGGTTCATCCCGGCGTCGAGTGCCGTTTCGAGCAGGCCCTGTGCAACACCGAGATCTTCGTTCGTGTATCGCCATTGGCCAAACCCAATCGGTCCGACGGGTGGGAGCGATCCGAGCGATCGAGAATGTGTCTGAACAAGAGAACTCACGATCGCGAACTTACCTCTCGACACTCGACTTGGTCTCGTTTGTTGCCTCCAGCTCGAGACCGTCATCCGCAGGTCGAGTGCGCGCGCTGAACGAGCGAGTGGGAACGACCAGAGGTACGATCGGGGTGCGATGAGCTCAAATCGTGATGTACGTGTTGGGCCAACGGCAGCTGATGCACGCCAGGTGATCGGTCTGATCGATTTGACCGATCTCTCCGACGATCATTCGCCAGACGGCATCGATTTACTCGTCGTCCGAGCTATCGAATGTGGTGCCCCAGCGGTGTGCGTTTGGCCAGAGTTTGTGTCGCGCGTTATCGAACTGCGGCGCTCGGCGAAGAACGCCACGCTCAAAATTGCTACCGTTGTCAACTTTCCACATGGCTCGACCGATGCGGTTGCGGCCGCTCGGGAAGCAGCCGTCGCGATCGCCGATGGCGCCGACGAGATCGACCTCGTGATGCCATATCGAGCGCTGCTCGCTGGCGACGAAGGAGCGGTCACCAACGTGTTGGCAGAGGTCGCCGCCGTCGTTAACGAGGCTGACGATGTTCACCTCAAAGTGATCCTCGAAACGGGGGAGCTGCGCGACGAGACGGTAATCCGACGTGCCGCCCGGCTTGCGATCTCGGCCGGTGCCGATTTCGTCAAGTCATCGACAGGTAAGACCGATCGGAGCGCCACGCTCGGTTCGGTTGCGGCGATGATTGACGCGATTGTGGAATCGGGCCGAACGGTAGGCGTGAAGCCGTCGGGTGGAATTCGCACGGTCGCCGATGCGCTCCCTTATCTCGATCTCGTCACCGATCGGCTCGGCGTAGGTGCCGTCAACCCAGACCGGTTGCGGTTTGGGGCGAGCGGGCTGCTCAACGATGCGCTCCGCACTATCGATTCGCAACGATGAACCCCTTGTGTAGGTGTCACCCGAACTACGGTCTGGCGAGCGGGTATGGGAAAGATACGAGGAGAACGGTTGTTTGAACGGGCAACGCTTGTCGGACGGGCAGCCGACATTTCGAACGTCAGCGCACAACTGGAACAACGTCTCGTCACGTTGACCGGCATGGGCGGTGTTGGGAAAACCTCCCTGGCCATGGCCGTGCTCGGTATTGTTTCCGAACGATTCGATGACGTGTGGTTCTGCGAACTGGCGAGCGTGTTCGAGGCCGATTCCATCGATGAAGCGGTGGCGGACTCCATTGGAGCGTTTTGGAACCATGATGCGAGCGCCGTCGAAGCGGTCACGTCGGCGCTCCAAGGTCGCCATGCGCTCTTGGTCCTCGACAACGTCGAACAGATCGTGGGCGGTGCGGGGCGATTCGTCGCACGGTTACTCGCTGCATGTCCCGACTTGCGTGTGCTGGTGACGAGCCGTGAGGCGTTGCGTCTCGATGGCGAGGTGGTCTTGCGGGTCGCTCCGCTCCCGATCGACGACGAAGCACTCACGCTGTTTGCCTGGCGGGCCGCAGCGGTGTCACCCAGCTTCTCCCTGGCCGAACACGCGTCTGCGGTCCGAGATATTTGCGGCGCCGTCGACGGACTTCCACTTGCAATCGAACTTGCTGCGGCCCGGCTCGCCACGCTGTCGGTGAACGACGTTCGCGACAGACTCGACCAACGCTTCGGTCTGTTGCGTGGTGATGACCGAAACGAGCGGCACGCCACACTGGCTGCAACCGTGCAGTGGTCGTACGACTTGCTCGGTCCCGATGAGCGGCAACTGTTTGACCGGCTTTCAGTGTTTCACGGTGGGTTCGATTTGACCGGAGCTGGGGCGGTGCTGGAATCAGCGCGCAGGGGAGGGATCGAAGAGTTCGATGTCGTGCGGCTCGTCGACTCGCTGACCGCCAAGTCGATGCTTACGCGGGTCGAAGGAATTGGTGGCCCTCGATGGGAGATCCTCGAGACGCTGCGGCATTTTGGCGATCGTCAACTCGCTGAGCGTGGCGAGCGCTCATCGGTGCGTAACGCCCATCTCGATCACATGTTGTCGGTTGCGTCGTTGGCCGGCGCCATTTGCCATAGTGATCAGTGGTCGGAGGGGGTTGCCCGATTCCGTCTCGAATGGGACAACTTGCGATCGGCAGTCGACTGGGCGATTGGAACGCAGCGCCTGCGTGACGTCGACCGGTTGTTGCGTGACATGTTCTTGATGTCACGCTGGAGTCTGGAGACCGAGCCCTCGACCTGGGCCCTTCGCGCCACGGAGCGCGGGTCGGTCACCGACACTGCAGCGGGTGCTCCGGCGTTCTTACACGTTGCCTTTCGGCACTTCCTGTCGGGGGATCACGAGCGAGCGCTCGAGGCAAACCTGGCGGCACTCGACGCGACGGGAACGCCGTCTGATTGGAGTTGGGCGAGGCAGTACGCCGCAATCGAGCTGTTGTACCTCGGCCGCACCGCAGAGGCCGCAGCGATGGCCGATCGAATGCTGGCTGAACCACCACCGCGGGCCGTTGAACGAGCGATGCAAATGTCAGCGCATGCGGTGTTCAAGTTGTTTGCCGGACAGATGGATGTCGATACGGCGATCACTGCGATCAGCCGATCCCATGACGTCGCTGCGTCGACCTCGAACCCTGTGGCGCTCGGACACGTCTCATACAACCTTGGCCTTGCAGCGATTACGGGAGAGCGTGCCGACGATGCTGGTGCAGCTTTTGGCGAAGCGATGCGCTTGGGTCGCGAGCACGGGATTCCCAACCTCGTCGGCTACGTGCTCACCGCACGGGTGTACACACCGGGTCGTGACGGTTTGGCGGTGGCCGCCGACGCCCTCGACTATTGGCGCACCCACCGTGACGTGGGGAACGAGTTCGTCGTCCTTGAGGCAACCGGCATCAACTTGGTCGAACTCGGTCGGCTGGAAGACGCAGGCATGGTCTTGGGCAACCTTGATCAAGACCCACGTCGCATCGCTTCATCGGTTGATCGGCGCAACGCTGCAATGGCAAAAATTTTGCGGAGCCGCAAGGGCAAGGCTGCGTTGCTGAGAGGCGCCACCATGTCTCGGAACGAATTGCTGGACCACGCCCGGGCAGCGGTGGCGACAGTTCTTGCGCAGTAACCAACAGTGTTTCGCTCGCGGGCTCAGGAAAGACAAGTTGTGCGCCCTCGGCAGGATTCGAACCTGCGACACCTGGTTCCGGAAACCAGTGCTCTATCCCCTGAGCTACGAAGGCCGTAGTCAAGCTGAATCTACAACCGGACCGGCTCGA
>JBLFZD010000087.1:0-11488 GCA_047610085.1 Ilumatobacter sp.
CGCACCGATGAGTTCCGAGACCTGGTTCGGCGTTCCCGCGAAGTGGTGCTACTTGCCGCCGTTACCGGTGCACTGACCGGCCTGCTTGTCCGATATTTCGAGTTCATCGTCGCCGAAATTGCGTTCGACACGTTGCTCCATGCGGACTGGAAGTGGGGCCTGATCGTGCCGGCGCTCGGCTTGGTCGTGTCTGCCCTGATCTTGAAGACGGTTGGAGCGGGTGCCACTCCGGCCACGTCCGACGAGTATCTGCGCAGCTTCCACGACCCCGAGTATCCGTTGCGATGGCGGGCGTTGATCGGTCGAATTGGTGCGGCGGTCACGACCCTCGGGTCCGGTGGAGCCATGGGGCTGGAAGGTCCGTCGATGTATGGCGGTTCGGCACTCGGGGCCATGATCCAGCGGCGTCTGCCCGCCTCGTTCCGTGGTGCTGACTACCGAACGTTGCTAGTCGCAGGCGCTGCTGCGGGTGTGGCCGCAATTTTTAAGGCACCTGCGACCGGCGCAATCTTTGCACTCGAGGTGCCGTTTCGTGACCAAATGGCGCGGCGTATGTTGCTACCGGCTCTGGTTGCAAGTGCGTCCGGCTACCTCACGTTTGCAGCGCTCAGCAGCACCGACCCCATCTTTACGTTCCCGGAAGGTGAACGAACGGTGTCGCTTTTCCAGTACGTCGACCTCTTTGGCGCGGTGCTGATCGGGGTGGGCTGCGCGCTCGGTGCGCGAGTTTTCTCGAAGCTGATGCGGGTGGCCAAGGCATTCACCCTGAGGCCGCTGCCGACCCGACTTTTGGTGTCCGGCGCAATGCTGACAACCCTGTACTTCATCACGCGGGTCATCACGTCTGAAAGCGGTAACCCCGCCGACGGCGAGAGCCTCACACTCGGTTCTGGCTACGAAGTGTTTGCCTGGCTGTTCGAAGAGAACGCGCTCTGGATTCTGATCGCCGTGTTCTTCTTGCGGATGTGTGCAACCGCAGCAACGCTCGCTGGTGGTGGCGTGGGTGGTGTGTTTATCCCGTTGGTGGTCGGGGGTGCCATCGTTGGCCGTGTCGTTGGCGAAGTTTTCAATACCGTCGATCCGGCCTTGTACGTATTGCTTGGTATCGCAGCGTTTCTCGGGGCGGGCTACCGCGTGCCGCTCGCCGCGGTGATGTTCGTCGCAGAAACGACCGGACAGCCAGGTTTCATCGTGCCAGCGCTGTTCGCCGCTGTCGCTGCCGACCTGGTGATGGGCGAAGTGTCGATCACCACCTTCCAGCGTTCCCCTACCTCCGCCGGCACGTAGCTGTGTTCGATGAGTTTGGGTCGCACCGAGTCAGTCGCAGAATCACCGCGCGAAATGAGTGGCGGCCACCGTCTGGTTGGCTGTGAGTTCGAGGCGCGAGACTGCGGGCATGTCGCAACATGTTGCTACCGAACTCCAGGGCACGATCGTCAGCATGCTGGTGACCGAAGGCCAGCAGGTCGCAGCCGGTGCGGTGCTCGCACTCATCGAGTCGATGAAGATGCACCACGAGATCATCGCGGCCGAACCTGGCATGGTGGTTCGGATTGCGGCACCCGAGGGCACAACGGTGATGGCCGGAGAGACGGTCGTCGAGCTGGGGCCCCTTGTGTCACCCGACGGCGGCATGGCGTTACCGCCCCCGAGTGGGCAACCCGAAGGGGACGCTGCATCGAATATGCCGACCGGTCTTGCTCGCCCAGACCTCGCTGAAGTCATGGCCCGTCATGCCGCAGGCCAAGATGCATCGCGAGCCGAGGCTGTGGCAAAGCGGCATGCGAAGGGCAAGCGGACGGCGCGTGAGAACGTGGCTGACCTGATCGACGAAGGCACGTTCGTCGAGTACGGGCCCACGGTCATTGCCGCCCAGCGCCGACGGCGAGACATCGACGACCTGATCGCGAACACGCCCGCTGATGGCCTTGTCGGAGGAATTGCCGACGTCAACGGTGATCTGGTTGGAGCGGCCCGTGCCAAGACCGTCGTCATGTCGTACGACTACACCGTGTTAGCCGGCACGCAGGGAGCACAGAACCACCGCAAGAAGGACCGGCTCATCGAAGTCGCCGAGCAACTCAAGACCCCAATCGTGTTTTTTACCGAAGGCGGTGGGGGTCGCCCAGGTGACACCGATGCGACCGGCGTGAGTGGCCTCGATTGCCTAGCTTTCTGGTGGTTCGCCGAGCTGTCGGGAACGGTCCCGATTGTGGGCATCGCTTCGGGCTACTGCTTTGCGGGCAATGCGGCGATCCTCGGCTGCTGTGACGTCGTCATCGCCACCGAAGATTCAAACATCGGCATGGGCGGCCCGGCGATGATCGAAGGTGGCGGATTGGGCCTGTTTGGTCCCAAGGAAATTGGACCGATCGGGGTGCAGGGATCAAACGGCGTCGTCGACATCGTGGTGGCCGATGAAGCCGAAGGCGTCGCCGTCGCGAAGAAGTACCTGTCGTACTTCCAGGGCAGTGTCGGCGAATGGTCAGCACCCGACCAGACGCTGCTGCGTGATGTCGTACCATTGGATCGATTACGGGCGTACGACGTTCGCTCGGTGATCGACGGCCTGTGCGATGTCGGATCGGTGCTCGAGTTGCGCAAAGGGTTCGGCCACGGAATGGTCACGTCGTTGGCGCGGGTCGAAGGTCGTCCCCTTGGGATCCTCGCCAACAACCCACGTCACCTCGGCGGAGCGATCGACAGCGACGGGTCCGACAAGGCGGCGCGATTTATGCAGCTCTGTGATGCGCACGCGATCCCAATCATCACGCTGTGCGACACGCCGGGAATGATGGTTGGCCCCGACATCGAAGAGACGGCACTCGTCCGGCACTGCAGCCGGCTTTTCGTCACGGGAGCGAACCTGTCGGTCCCGACGATCACGGTGGTCACCCGCAAGGCCTATGGCCTCGGCGCTCAGGCGATGATGGGCGGTTCCACCAAGGCGCCGCTCGCATGCCTGGCGTGGCCGACGGGCGAGTTTGGCGGCATGGGACTCGAAGGCGCGGTTCGTCTCGGTTTCCGAAAGGAACTCGATGCAGTTGAAAATGATGTCGAGCGCGAGGTGCTGTTCCAGCAGATGGTCGATCGCATGTACGCCCACGGCAAAGCGGTCAACGTGGCATCGCACTTTGAGATCGACGACGTCATTGACCCGGCAGACACACGCCGCTGGATCGCGACCCTGCTCGATGCTGCACCGAGGGCTCCACGCGGCACGCGCAAACAGGTCGACACCTGGTGAGGCGAGTCAGCAGCTGGCGGTCAGGACAGCGTCGACTTCGTCGCCGTTGTAGGTGTTCACCGCAACCCTGGCGTCGTCACCGACCCAAGAGTGCACGATGACTTCCATCAAGCCATCACCGTTCACGTCGGCGACGGCCAAGGTTCGATATGTGCGTGACGGGCTTGGAGCGGGAGCAGCGATGGTGGTTGCCCTCGCCGCATCGCTCTGGGTAGCGGCCGGGGTTGTTTCGTTGTCCTGAGCGACGGTGATCGCCCGGCCTGAGTCGGCATCGATAATGAGGAGTGCACCGAACGTGTCTCCGCCGAAGGCGACGATCGACTCGGTGTCCCCATCGCCATCGAGGTCGGCCACGACGAGTTGTTCAATGGTTCCGTCTGAGGTGTCGACGCCGGTGCCTTCAAAGGTCGCGACTCCCGCAGCGACGTAGGCGGCAATGTCTGCGTCGACCACAGCGATCGTTCGCGGCTGGGTCGACCAGTCTGCTGCAAAGGCAAGCGATCGGTATCCAAAACCGGGGACCTCTGGCGCTCGTGGGTTGGGAGAGATAGCCGGGCCGACTTGATCGTCGCCACAGGGAGCACCCGAGGATCCAACAGCGCCATCGATTGGACCGATGTCGAGTTCGTGGATCACCACGGCTTCACCCGAATTGGCGCTCGGTTCGATGAACGCTTGTTCATCGTCTCGTTCAGTTTCCCAGTCATTGCCAGTCCAACGCCCGAGGTACAGCCAGCTGTCGGGGTCGCCCCCGGCAAAGAATTCGGTGGATGACGATGTTGGCTGCCCCGATGGTGCAGGGGCTGTGGTCGTAGGCGCAATCGTCGTTGAGGACGTCGTTGTGGTCGTTTCGATGACGGTGGTCTCAGCAACGATCTCGGCCACGGTTGTGGAGGGATTCATGTTGGTCGTGGTCGCCGCAATCGTGGTCGGCGCAATCGTGGCGGCGGGACCGGTCATGTCGGGCACGGCTTCCTCTTGCGTGCACGCACCGATCAGAAGTGCGGCAGCACCGATGAGTACAAGTCGTGAACCGATCATCGTCACCATTGTGCCTGCTTGAGAATTGGGTCGGACCTCAACCCCCACATCCGTTGTGAAATCAACCGAGGTCGGGCCAACGACGGGCCCGGCGACGCCGGATGCCGGCGGTGCTGAGGCGTCGCTTCTCGCCGAGGGTCCACTGGCGTCGCCAGCCATTGTGGTCAGGTCCTGAGAGCTTCGGGCTGAGGCCCTTTCCAGCGTTCAGTGACGCAGTCCACCAGTCGGTGAGTGTTTCATCGCCCAGTCGGGTGACGGCAGCCTCGATCCGTTCGTTGAACCGGCGGGTGTTTTCGCCTTCATCGATGGTGAGTGGGGTACCGAACAGGACCGTGGTGCGACCACGGGAGAGCTTCTTGGCGCCCTTTCCGAAGATCTCGCCAGTGCCATCGAGGTGTACCGGGATGATCGCGGCGCCGGTTCGGGCCGACAGGTACGCAGCGCCACCCTTGAACCCTTGACCCCATCCGTCGGGTGAGCGTCCACCCTCGGGGTAGATGATCAGGCTGTTTCCGTCTGCGATGACATCGCGGAGCCGGTCGAAGGTGGCTCGGCTGGTTGCATCACGGTCGATTGGGATCGCGTTGAGCGCGAGGGCCGACAACGATGCCTTCCACTTGGCATCGAAGAAGTAATCGGCAGCTGCAGCGACGACAAGTTCAGTGCGCCAGGCTGCGGGGATCGACCGGATCATCACGCCGGTGTCGATGTGGCTGTGGTGGTTCGGAGCGAAGATAACCGGCGCTAGAGCGGCGCCCTTCTCTGTTCGCAACAGGTCGGTCAACCTGTCGAGCCCGGACACGGTTGGGCTCGCAACGACCCGGACGGCAAGACGCATCGGGCCTTCGATGATGACGCCGCGGATGGCGCGAGCGATTGGACGACGAGCCCATTCGGTCTCGTATGCGTCGCCAAGCTCGTTCGGCTGGCGCGGCAGGACGACGCTCTTCGGTGTCGATGGCCTGCGGTAGGGGAAGCCATACTTGGCGAGCGGCCTTGCGGCGCCGCGCACGGCGCCTTCGACGGCCCCAGCGGCGCGTTGTGCGATCTGAATCGATGTGCCGGTTCCGGCGGGACGCTGGGCCCTGCGGATGTATTGGCGCGTGGTGCGAGCGGACATGACGGGCCTACTTCACGTCGGCGACGAGCACGCCGGGGACGTGCAGGTGGCTGATCGTGGGGGAGCGGCCGACGGTGTCGGAGGCAATCTCGAACGCATCGTTCATGGTCGATGCCGGCGTGAATCCAAGCTTGCGAACTGCCTCGGGGTAACCGCCGACGATGATCACCTTGCCAGCGTGCTGCTGGCCATGTGCGCCCCAGTACCAAGCGTAGAACGGATGCACGCCGTGGTAGGCGTAGCTGGTGCGGTACAGGTGCCGGTACCACTCGTCTTCTGCGTACTTCTTCTCCCACTTTTCCGACATGACGGCCGGATCGGTGGTGTCGGCGAGGACTTCGTCGAAGAAATCGATGTAGCTCGGGTGGTGAACCGGGTGGAACTCTTCGTAGGTCGGGTGGGTCATGATGACGACGCCGCCTTCACGAACGAGCGGCTTACCGCGGTACATGTTGAACAGGTAGCCGAGTCCCATGCACATCACGAGAATCGGGTTCATGATCGACTCGGGGTTGTATGGGCTGATGAACGGAATGCCCATCGTGAGGATGTCGGTCTGACCTTCGACCTCAACGATGTGTTGCGAGTAGACGTTCTCGAGGGTCTTCTCGTGCACGGATTCGGTGAAGCCAGCCTGCACGCTCGTGGTGCGGTAGGGAGCTTCGATGCCATGGAAGATCTTGCGCTTCTGGCGGTTCGGCAGCTTGTTCAGGCTCTTGCTCGATGCGAGGAACAGCCCGCGATCCTTGGAGGTCCACTCCCATTCGCGTTTGGCGAGGAACTCGAACGGCTTCGGGAATGCTTCAGTGTTGATCGTGGTCTCGACCTGGAACACCTTGGGACCCGAATCGCGGAGCAGCTTGCCCATCCGCCAGATCGATTTGTGGAGTGCCGAGTGATGGCGGTCCATGAGGCTGCGGGTGTTCTGCAGGCTTTCGGGGTTGTGGTGAACGGAGAGGCATCGGTAGCTCGCCAGGCCGGTGGTGAGCGACTTCCAGCCGCCGTCCATGGCGACTTGGTTCACGTTGGCGTAGACGACGAGGTCGGACTCGGCAGCACGCTTGTTGATCTCGAGAATCTCGCCTTCGTCGGTGTGGCCGATCACGGCCAGGTTGTCGGGGTCCTCTGCATCATGCTGGTACAGGAATCCGCGGGGGAGGAACGCATCGACGATGCGGTCGCCCAGCACATGGCGCAGCTCGTATTCGTGCATCCGACGGTGAAGGCCCAGCGCGGCAATAATGTGGACGTCGTCGACCCCGGCCGCGGCGGCCATGTCGAGCACAGCTTCCACGATGCGTTGGCGGTTGTCGGGGCGCTGCATTTTGGGCAGCGAGAGCGAGGCATCGTCGAAGCAGATGGTCAGCTTCATACCCGGCGTGAGTAGGGCTGGGAGCGGATCCATGTCGAGCGGATTCAGCAGCGCATCACGGATATGGCCGTCGAGGTTGTCGAGGCCCTTCTGCGGCTCGGGTGGATAGATGATTCGGCTGCGGTCAGCCGGAAGGCGTTCGAGGCTGAATCCTTCGCCGCGCCAGAACAGCGTGGGAGGTGTCGAGCGATCGACGTTGAGAACAAATCCGGGGCGAGGCATCAGTTGGTGCTTTCTCTCAGGTCGAAGGCGATCTTGACGGCGCCGCGCCGACCAGCGGTGGCGGCATGGCTGATTGCATCGACGTGTTCGTCGAGCGGGTAGGTGGCAGAGAGCAGCCGTTCGGCCTGAACGGCGTTGACGGTGTCGATCGCCAGTTGGAAGGTGGTCGTCCGGGTGCCGTCGGGCAAGGTCTCGGTCCCGTATGTGTAGGCGCCTTTGAGTTCGATTTCACGGTGCCACAGGCCGGTCATGTCGAGATCGATCTGGCTGGGCATGCCGAGCAGCACGATGCGGCCGCGGGGCTTGGTGAAGCGCAGGCAATCGCCGATCGACGACGAGGAACCGACCGCATCGATGGTCACGTGGGCGCCGCCGGAGAGCGCGCCCGACTCGCTGTTGCCGATCATGTGGCAACCGACTTCACGGCGAACCGCGCGGTCGAGGTCGGATGCAGCGACGGCGGCATCAGCACCAAGTCCGGTGGCGAGGGCTCGCTGATGCGGGTATCGAGCCCCAACGATGATGCGCGCACTCGGCAGGTATCGCCTGAGCCCGGCGATCGCTGCGAGGCCCATCGTGCCGGCCCCGAGCACCGCTACGACGGGGTTTTCCACGTCGGCAACGGCCTGTGCGGCGAGCAGTGATGCGTGAATGCCCCCGGCAAACGGCTCGATCAGAACGGCTCGTTCGTCGGGTATGTCGTCATCGATGCGGTGGAGTTGTGATTCGTGCGCCCAGAACCAAGGGGCCCAGCCGCCGCCAGTGGAGCAGCAGAAGCCGGTCTGAATAGCGGGCTCGACACCTTGGGGTGAGGTGACCGAGAGGTGTGCATAGTCGTCGCCATCGGCGGGGGAGGCACCGTCGAACGGAAGCCCGACGCCGCGTGCGGCGTGGCCGAGTACCGGCTCGAGCACGACACGCGTGCCGGCCGGCAAATCGGGATGCCCATCTTCGGCTAATTCGCCGACGACTTCGTGACCCGGCACAAACGGGAAACTCACCCAGTCGTCGAAGTACGTCGAGGCGTGGCCGCCGACGAGCGATAGGTCGGATCCACAGATGCCCGACATGCGAGTGCGGATCTTGTGCCAGCCCTCACCCGGGCAGGCGGGATCATCGATCGTCCGGTGCTCGAGTGGGCCCATCTTGGTGGAGCCCGACGGTGACACGGCTCCCATGATCCGAGCGGCACCAAACTTGGCGACGTTGCGGCGAATCTGTAGCGCTCTCATGCCGACCTCCCTGTGAACGTGCGGCGTCGTTCCCGTTCGACCATGAGCTCGCCGATCGGGAGGAACGACTTGGGTGCGCCGTTGGCCTTGGTCCAATGTTCAACCAACCAGCCGCGTTTGCGAGCAATGGTGGCCAGACGAGTTTCAGGGTTGACCGCCACGGGGAAGCCGACCGCTTCAAAGAGCGGGAGGTCCGACGACGAGTCGGCGTAGGCGACGGCTTCGCCGATGTCGAGGCCTTCGGCCTCGCAGTAGTCCGAGAGGATCTGTGCACGGGCTTCGCCGGTCGGCGGAACGGAGTGCATCTCACCGGAGAGGGTGCCGTCGGGGCGGACCATCATCTCAGCGGCGACGATTTCATCAAACAGTGGCTTAAGGCCAGCGACGGCGAAGCTCAGCGCACCGGTGATCAACACCGTGCGGTGACCGAGTGCTCGGTGCTCGCGAACCCTCCGGAGACCTTCGGGGAATGACTTGGTCATGATGAGTTGCGTGAGCATCTCGCGTGCATCGGTTTCGATCTGCTCCATTGGAGCGTTCTCGTAGCGTCGGTAGAAGTGGCGCAAAAAGTCGGTGCGGTCCTGGCGGTCCAAGCGCAGCAAACCTGGCGCTTCGATGAGAGTCCGAGCCACGTAGCGAATGCGTTCCGGTGTATCGAGGCGGCGAGTTGCAAGCCAGGAGAACGACTCGACAACGTTCGAGGAGATCAGCGTGTTCTCGAGGTCGAACGCAGCGACTTGGCGCTTGGGGTCGAGTGCTTGCTTGCGCATCCGGCCCATGCGGTCGACTGACTTCGATGCGCCCGGGGTGGTCTTCACACGGGCGTGCTGGATGATCGACGGCAGGTGGATGTTGTTGACGTAGTGATCCCAGTCGACCGAGCGGGGGTCGATGTTGAAGTCGGCTTTGTCCTGCTTGCCCATCCGATCCCAGAGGCTCAGCAAGTTGTCGACCTGATAGATCGCTTCGCACTCGGTGTACAGGCCGTACAGCTCGACGTATTCAAGTGCAGTCTCGACTTCGACCCGTTTTTCTTCGAGCTGGGCGGAGAGTTCGGCTTGTCTGCCGCGGAGGGGGAGTGTTTGGAGCACCTTGTCGGCCGCGGACAACACCGTTTTGGCCTGTGTGAGTTGGCGTTGCACCCGGCCACGCCCAGGGAAACTCCACTCGGGAACCACGATTGGTTGGCCTTTGGGGTCGTAGAGCGGGTTGGCGGTGAACCAGCCGGTGACGTTGTCAACCATCTGGCGGTATTTCAGCGGGTTGACTCCACCCGAGGCGACCTGTGTGATCGCTGGCGCGTCGTCAGGTCCAGCGGCTGCGACGGCGATGATCGCAGCAACGACGATGTCGACCGGGATGACGTCGACGGTGCCTTCGGGGACGCCCGGGAACTCCTTGAGGAGCCCGCGAGCGAATGAGATAATGACCGGCTCGGCCATGCGGAAGCCACGAATCCAGCCAGGCTTCGGCTCGGCGAGCGCTGATTCGATGATCGACGGGCGCACGATCGAGACGGGTACGTCACCTTTCATGTCGGTGAGTGCTTGCTCACCGAGTGCCTTGGTGAATGCGTAGGCGTCGGGCCAGCCGACGCTTGCGGCACGCATGCGTCCGGCCTTGACAAGCTCAGCTTTGACCCACTTGTTGCGGATGTCTTCGGTCTTGGTGGCGATCGCAGGAGCGCCAGCGGCGCCGATCTCGTTGCGTGCTTCCTTGCGAAACTGCTTGAGCCGATCGGGTAGACGGCTGAGTGAATCGGTGTCGGCCCGTAGCCGCTTGGATGCAGCGACCTCGGTACGCCAGTCGATGCCGATGTCGAACGGGCCTTCGCTCACCAGAATCTCTGGCGCATTACCGCGACGGTTGCCAGCGACATAACAGGTCGACACAGCGACCAGGTGAGGCGTGACGCCCATCTGGTTTGCGAGGTTCGCAATGCGGGTGGGGCCGAGCAGGTTGATCTCGACAGCGGAGTCCATCGGCGAGTCGAATGACACTGCAGCTGCCGAGTGAATGATCGTGTCGGCGGTGCCCCAAAGTTCGGTGTCGGCTTCGTTCAAGCCGAGACCGTCACGCGTGACATCACCGGCAACAGTCGTGATGCGCCGCGCGGTCATTTCGTCGAATCCGTCGCCGTGCATTTCGCGGAGGCGGTCGAACGCGTCGTTTTTCAGGATCTCGCGTTGCGTGCGCTTGGCGGCAGGCGTGCGCTTGCCGTCACGTACAAGCAACACCAGCTCGCAGTCCGGCACCCCGCGAAGTAACCGCTCGACGAGTGCGGTGCCTACGAAACCGGTGCAACCGGTGATCGCAATGCGTTTGCCCGCGAGCGATTCGGGAATCGTGTCAGCCATCACAGTTGACAGTTATATCATGATCCTCTACCAATTGGTAGAGAGATGAAAGAAGAGTCGTGAGCGCAGCCGCCCCAACCCGAGACCGGATCATCGATGCGTCGATCGATCTGTTCGGCACCCGCGGTGTCGCTTCGGTGTCACTCGACGAGATCGCCCGCGATGTCGGAGTCCGGAAACAGACGGTGCTGTACTGGTTCTCATCGAAGGACGCATTGGTCGACGGTGTGCTCGACGCCGTTGCCGCAGAGCTGTTCGTTGTGATCGACGCCGCCGTTAGAGCAGCACCCGACGATCCTCTCGAGCGGATTGACGCGATCGTCCGGGCGGTCTTTCGGCCGGCTGTTCGTCGCCCAGCGCTGCTTGGTTTGTTGCGCGAAGTGAACCGGCTTGATGCAGCTCAGGCAGATCGATTTCGGCGGCGCATTGAACCGCTCGTCGAGCGAGCGGTGAGCTACCTGGGTGACGAAATGGAATCGGGCCGACTTCGGCGTAGTGACCCGGGCCTGGTCGCCGCGCTCGGGTACGCAACGCTCACCGGCATCGCAACCGAACCTGAGGCACTCCGCGCTGTCGGCTGGAGGCCCGACACTGCTGGCCTTCGCAAACTTCGTAACGAGCTCCGAGCGTTCTTGCAGGCAGCATTCGCCCCGTGAATGAGGGCCCCTGACTGGAGCGTCGGGGTCGCCCGATCGATGTGATACGCCGACCGTTATCGGGTGACTTGAGCCGATCGAGATGCCAGACATTGGGCGGGTCAGACCATGGTGCATTGTCCCAGCGGTGGGATCGGGCTCAAGATCAGCACCCAGAATCCGAGAATCCGAGAATCCGAGAATCCGAGAATCCGAGAATCCGAGAATCCGAGAATCCGAGAATCCGAGAATCCGAGAATCC
>JBLFZD010000088.1:0-11471 GCA_047610085.1 Ilumatobacter sp.
GTTTCGCTCAGCTCGAAGAGGTCGTCGAGATCTGTCGGCTCATGTGGACCCAAGAGGACCCGTCATTCGAGGGTGAGCATTACTCGATCTCTGGCGCGGCCGCCCCGCCGCTCCCCGAGGTTGTGCCACCCGTTTGCATCGGTGCCAATGGTGAGAAAGTCGGGCTCCCGCTCGTCGGTCGCATCGCCGATATGTGGCACAACGGTGGGCGCGACATCGCTCAATGGTCGGCCAAGCGCGACATCGTCCATGCATCGGCGATCGACGCCGGACGGGACCCAGCGATCATCGAAAACGCGATCACGATCGAGAAGCCGCTGCCCGAGACCGACGCCGAGTCCGAAGCCTTCGTCGAGCTACTCGCCGGTTGGCACGCGGCAGGCGTTGACCATGTGGTGTTGGACTTCGGCAATCCGGAATCGACCGAGCCAATCCTGCGGTTCTCTGAACAGGTGATCCAGGCGTTGCGCTGATTGGCGGCGATCAGTCAGACGACGACAGCACCTGAATCGGCGCACCCTGCCCGGCCATGTGCATCACTTCATCACGCAGACGCATCGCGGACGAGATGAACCGGGCGAAGATTGCCGAGAACTCGTCGGGCGTGATCGCCGTGGGCATCCAGTGGTACTGAGCAACAAGCACATCTTCTCGATCTGCCACAGCGAAGCTTGCGCCTTCGGTTTGTGAGGCAAAGAACTGGCGGCGCAACAACGCCGTTGCGACGTCGGCGGGGAGCACTTCCTCGGTCAACGAAGCGAGTGGTGACGTGAACGACACGATGTCGCCCGTGAGTCGAACGCCGACGTCGAGCGCCTTGAGACCTTCGACGAGGCCGGGTGGCAGCGGTACCGAGATGGTGCACCGGCCGTCGTCCAACCGATACGGCTCAGACGAATCTCTGCTGGCAGCAACGAGGGCCAGGTTCAACGCATCGGCGCTTGATGGTGCCTGCGAATCGGTCATTGTTGCGCCTCCAGGTCAGCCATGATCATCCCTGCGACCGTGGCTGCATAGTTGTCATCGAAGCCATGCTCGCCATCGACCTCGGTCATCTCGGTCTTGCTGCCGATGGCGAACTTGTAGTACTTGCCGACGCCGAATGCGACCGGGTCGAAGCCGGCTACAACGAGTTGTAGGTTCACTGAGCCCGACGGGAACTGCACGGCATTGCCGGCGTAGATGAGCTGAACGTACTGGTCCATGTCGGCGGTGGCCATCTGGTCTGCCTTCTGGCGAGCGAAGAGCTTCTTGTAGACGGGAACCAGCATGCCTGGGCTCAGCCCCATGCCCGAGCCTGCTGCTTCAACCTTCGCGGCGTCGACTGCGAGTTGGTGGACAGCGGGGTCAGCGAGCGCGACCTGTAGGTACTCGCCACTGATCTCAGCGTGCGCGGTGCGCACCGCATTGTCGGTCTTGATCGTGCCTCGACTGTGCGCCGACACCGTGGTCCGGTGCTGGTTTCCCACGGCGTCGAGCATGATCTGCGTCTGCCGGTCGGTGGCATCGTCGTCTTGGTACAACTTGCCCCGGACGCACTCGGCGAGGTCGGTGACGAACCCGCGGTGCGCGCTGTACGTGTACAAGACGCTCGGCACATCGGGGCTGAGAATCGCTTCGCCACCAGCGTTCTCCAACTCTTGTTGGAGACGGAGTGCGCTGCCCAGACCTTCGTCCTGACGCGGACGGGATGGAGCGTCATAATCCGTCACGACTTGCCGTCGATGGAGCTCTTGCGGCGTGATTGCGGGGGCGTGGGTCAGGTGCTGAGGGCTGAGAGTGCCGCGGCCGAGACGTGATCTCGACACCCCGGATCATTAGCCGCCAGCCAGTCACCTTCCAGCGACGCCGAGACGCTCGCACCATCGAGCATCGAGCATCGAGCGAACCTGGCCCCACCACGACGTTCCGCGGGCGTAGCCGGGGTCGCCGACTGACTGATGTGAAAGGAGTTCGACATGGCCCCACTCACCGAGGCCGGTGTGCAGGTCGATCACGCCGAGTCGTTTGGCTGGGCCGACCAGTTCGGCAAGGTGCTGTTCCAACCAGCGGTGCGACCACGCCGGCCCAGATCCACCATGAAAGATGCCGGTCGGGTGGTTGTATTGCCCGCCGCTCACAATTTGTTGGAAGCGGTCGAGCCCGACCTCGCTAGCCACTCCAAGGAGCGCGCCCGCCGCAGCTGCTTGTACGTCCTCGGACCACAACTCCGGCACGATCAGGTCGGCCACGTCGCTGTACGCCTCGTTCGAAGGAGGTGATGACCAGTCGACGAAGTAGCGATTCAGATCGACGTTGTCCTCATTCGCCGGCCGCACCCAGGAGAATCCGACCCGGTTGAACCCATGGAGGATCACGACACGAAGACCATCGAGTGATGCGCCGGACGACCGTTCGTCAAGCCACCATGATCGCAGCGCCGAGCCCGCATATCCCTCGACCCCGTGTGTGCCCGACACGATGAGTAACACCGACTCCTCGCCATCGTGGAGCGACGTCGATGCCAATCGCTGAGGTCATGATCGCGCCACGCCACAGCGGTCCGAGCGTGAGGAGGCCGATGACCGCGAGTCCCACCGGTACCGCCACGCTCATCGGCGTGACCCGGGGGGCGGGAACGGCCGGTAATTTCCACGTTTCGACCGAGCCGCGGTCGGGCACCCGTTCGCCAAGCACAACCATGGCAACGATGATCACGAGGAACGGCAGACCCTCACCGGCGCCGTATTGAGGGAATCAGCTGAGGTCGCCTTGTACCTCGGTGAAAGTCGACGCACCATGCCGATTGCAATGTTGGTGAGGACCGTCGGCCACACGCTGCGAAATTTGCAGATCAACGCAGCCCCGAGGGCGGGGACGAGGAAACCGAACGTGCAATTGGTGGACGACAGCTGGATCAAGGGCGACGCCAAGGTCACGACGAAGACACCGATCAGCGACGCCCCAACGAAGGTGATGAAGGCCATCTGGGTGGGGGAGTAGCCGAGGAACACGACGCCTTTCTCGTTCTCGGTAGCCGCGCGGGTGAGGAGGCCGATCTGGGTGAACCGTTGCGTTGCCCAGACTGCAGCGGCGACCAGCACAACGATGCCGAGCAGCCACAGACCGCCTCGGGGCACCGTCACATCGGACATGATCGTGACCGGTTCTCGTGGCAGGATCGGCTCGACTCGCCGACCAGCGTTGTCGGGGAAGCGGTTGTTGATCAGCGAGATGAACACGATGACCAAGCCGATACTCGCCACAAGCTTGGCGAGGGCGAGGAACACCAGCAAATACACCGCTGCGCCGACCGCTGCCGCAGTCATAGGCGCAAGCAGTAGCGCCCATCGATAACCGACGTCACCGTCGAAGCGATACCGAGCGAGCAAGCCCGGAATCGGAAACGGGTAGGCGCCCTGGCGGAGGTCGGCGTAGACATATCTCGAATATGTGGCGGTCGCACCGTACGCAAGGTTGACGACACCCGACCCCTGGTGGGTGGTCAGCAGCCCATGGCCAAACCCATGATCGCTCCGGGCCCGGATTCGAGCAGCAAAAAGAAGAGGCAGTCGGTCATTGGCGCTGCGAATCAGGAACGGAAGAGTTCAGCACTGGTGCCGCGTCACGGCAGGTAGTCAACGACCGAGGCCGACTCGAACCCTGGAACTGTGACGATGTCGCCGCCGGCTTCGTAGGTGCCGATTGGGAACTCAAAGTTGCACACGCTTGGGTACATGGCCGAGACGCCGCACTGCAGGGCGCTGTCGTTCGGGAAGTTCAAGATGTCGGTTGACGTGCCCATTCGCTCGTAAATGGCTGCGCCCGTCACCTCGTCACCATCGCCTGCAACGGCATTCGCGACCCGGGCCAGGGTCATGAGTTGGGTGATCCCGAGAGCGCCGAGACCGAGTGAGGACTGTGCTTCGGGGCCGTAGGTCGGCTCGATGAGTTCATCGAACTCCGCTGCGGACTGCGTGTCTTCTGGTGCGCCGTTGCCAATGAAGTACCACCCGATCGCGTCGTCACCGACGACGTCGATGACTTCAGCACTGCCGCAGATAGCGGTCGATACGACGGGGGTGGTGATGCCGAGCGAAACGCGGCCGCGCATCGCCCCGATGCAACCAGCATCGGAGTAGAGCGACACCAGGAGGTCAGGGTTCTCGCTGTTGGCTTCGCGAATGAGGCCCTGGAAGCCGGCATCGGTTTCATTGTCGCCACCCTTGACCGACTTGTACGTGAGCCCGGCCTTGTCGAGCGCCGCAATGAGGGCGGCTTCTGAGCCGTTTGCCCCAGCGTTGTCAGCGCTCACGATGCCAATGGTTTGTGCGTCGAACTCTTCAACGGCGAGAACGACCATGGCCGTCATCGTGGTTGCATTGCCGCCGGTCACAAACAACGCGTCTGCGGTGTAGTCGGGGGACAGAATCGGGAGAGCACCCACCACCGGGATGTCGGATGCGGCGAAGGTGTCGTAGCCGGGGAACAGATCGAGGCCAAGGAGCACCATCTCGACGTTCTTGCCGCTCAACTCTTGAGCGCAGGCCTGCGACGTTTCTGGAGATCCGCCGGCAGCGCAGTGCTCGATGGTCACAGGTCGACCACCGAAGCCGCCGTGTTCGTTGACGTACGCAACCGCGAGGTCCGTGTCGGTGCGCATCTCGGGGAAGTCGAGGCCCGGTACGCCTTCGGTGTTGACCATGCCGAGCACGATCGGCTCGCCCGTAGCTGGATCCAGCGCAGTGAACCCTCCACCTTCGGTGGCTGCCGGGGGAGGTTCTTCCCCGCCGGTCTCGGGCTGGGGCTCGTCACCGGCCGTCAGTGCGGGAGCCTCGTCGTCGGGGGATTCGGACTCCTCGGGTGCGGTGGTGCGGCCGGGCGCGTCATCTTGCTGCTCGGCGCTGTTCGTCGCAGGAGTTGCGGTGTCGGTTGTCGCGTCCGATCCGCTGGCGCACGCTGCTGCGGTCAACCCGACCACTGCGGTGAGTGCGGCCATTCGACGGATCTGGTTCTTTTTCATCATTCCCCCGTTGTGTTGTTTCGTCGAGTCCCGTGTTGCCATTTGGCGTGTGCGGCCCGGTGTCAGGCCATGACGCTTCTACGCCATGACGCTGTCGGGTACCCAGCTGCCGTGGGCGCCGTACGGCACCCGTCGTGGCAGATGGATGGTGGCGACCGGCGGTGCCGAGAAGTTCTGTGCGTCGATGATCACGAGGCGCGACTCATCGGACTTCGTGTCGTGGATCATGCTGATGATCCAACCCTCGTCTTCGCCGCCACCTTCATCGGCAGCGGCAGCAAACACTGGCTCAGCGCCACGCACGCCGTCACCCAGTTGATGCTCGGTACAGGCGCCGCTGCGCAGGTCGTACTTCCAGAATGCCGAGCCGTAGACCGGTTCCTCGGCGTTTCCTTCGCCGGCCATGGCCATGACGTAACCGAACTGAGCGTCGAGCCCGACCATCTTGTCGTTGACCCGTCCGAAATCTCCCGGGCGGTCGTCGACTTGTTCTTCGGTGACGACACCGGCGTCGAGGTCGATGGTCCATTTCCAGAGTCGGCCGACTTCTGCGTAGTCATCGTTGCTCGAGCTGAATGCTTCGGACTGACGTGACACGTTGAGGACAATCTTGTTGCCGTACTCGTGGGCGTTCACGGCGTGAAAGACGTAACACGGGTCGATCTCGAACCAGCGCACCTCGGCATTGGTGCCATTGCGGGGCATCACTCCGAGGCGGGCACCGTTGTCACGATTGAACCTGAACGGGAGGCCGGTCTCGAGTGCCCCAAGGTCGAAACACACGGGGAGGTCCATGAAGACCACGTGGTTTTGGGTGACGTTGAAGTCATGCATCATCACCATCGTCGGCAGCTCGATGCCTTCTTGCTGGATGAGCTTGCCGTCCGCGCTGACCCGGATGTACTGCAGGCTCGGAGCCTCGGAATTGAGGTAACTGAACGCAATCAGCTCACCCGTGATCGGGCAGACCTTGGGGTGCGCCGTCATCGAGCAGGTGAGCGCACCGTTGTAGTTTTGGTAGCCAAGCGTGTTGAGCTCGGTGTCGACCTTCCAGGGCCAGTGGCCTTCTTCGAGGCACAGCAACTCTTTGTTGTGGGGCATCACGTGGGTGTTGCCGGTACCGCGGGCCAGGTCGCCCATTCCGCCCATTGGGTCGTCGAGTGGGTCAGAGATGTTCGGCGTCTGGATGAAGCGGTTGCGATACCACTCGGCCTTGCCGTTGGCAATGCGCACACCGTGCAACATGCCGTCGCCGAAGAACCAATGATCCGACGTTCCCGCTGCAGGGTTGGGTCCGGTGCGGACGTAGGTGCCCTGGAGTTCGGGAGGAATAACCCCGTCGACACGTAAATCAAGGTCGGTGCGTTCATCGAGAACCGGAGCCCAATTGTTGCGGAGGTGCCACGGGAGTGCGTCGGTTGGTGTGAGCGATTCGGTGGTCATGTGACGACGGTAACATCGCGCGTCGCTCAAAAATTACTCGGAGTAAATAATTCTCAACGTGCGCTATGTTTGCGCTGTGACCTCGACAACAGAGGCCCCAACGGTGCAGCGCCGCGGGCCGGGCCGACCCAAGGGTGGCGCCGCCGTTGCGAGCAGGGACCAGTTGTTGGCTGCAGCTCAACGGGCGGTCGAGGCGATTGGACCCGGTGTCACGATGGATGACATCGCCGATGAGGCGAATGTCAGCAAGCCGATTCTTTACCGCCTTGTCGGTGACCGGAACACTGTCGTCGATGCGCTCTCCGATGTGCTCGTCGACCGCATATCTGGCTTTATCGCAGGGACGGCGGGCTTCACCGGCGAGCCTCGTGTCGACTTCGTCGCGCTGGTCCGGGCGTACTTCACCGCGGTGCGCTCCGATCGAAACCTGTACCTGTTCGTCAACTCGATCGGCCAGCGCCCCGAACCGTTGCGACGCCGAGTGGAACGTTCGGGGCAACAACTGGTCGCTCTATTCGCTGCCGGACGTACCCCGAGTTCCGCCGGGTCGGCAACAGCGCCACAGACATGGGGCTATTCGGTGATCGGTGCCTTGCAGACCGTGACCTTGATGTGGATCGACGACGCTGCCGCTGACCTCGACGCCATCGCGGATGACGTCGCCCACCTGCTGTGGCCCGGAGTCGCCTCAGCGCTCGGATTCGAATGATCGTTCGTGGGCAGTGGGGGCCTGGCCCCAACTACCCACGAATTTGTTGTTCGGTACGACGGGGTTAGTGGACGGTGACGGTTCCGGCATTTCCGTCGACGGTGACCTGAGCGCCGTCGGGGATCAGCCGTGTTGCGTTTTGCACCGATGCCACACACGGGATCCCAAGCTCGCGCGACACGATCATCGCGTGGCTCCCCAACGCGCCGACATTCACGACGACCGCTGCTGCCGGAACAAAAAGTGGCACCCATGAGGGGTCGGTCTGGGGGGCGATCAACACGTCACCGGGTTCGAGCGCGAGCGGATCGGCAGCATCGAGAATCACTCGGGCTCGGCCGGTTGCGACGCCACCCGAGCCAGATGCGCCGGTGAGTACATCGCCCGAGGAGGCCTGCACCACATCTCCGGCGTTGCGTTCGGTCATGTCGGCGTCGGTTGGTGCTGAACCGTTCACTACAAACACCGGCTCGAGTTCGAACAGGCGTCGGTACTGCGTCCAGCGATCGGTGATGGTGTCCTTCCACACATCGGGTTCATGGCGGAGGCGATCGAGCTCGGTATCGGTGACCATGAAGAGCTGGGCGATTTCGGTGATCACGCCGCGCTCTACCAACCGCTGGCCATACTCGCGAAGCGCAACTCGAGCCTCGTTGATGACCGTGATCACGTTGGTCTTGGCTCGCTCGCGGCCGGCCAGGAACACCGCCGCCGACTGCAGGCCAGCCTCGAAGGTTCCTGCGGCTTCTTCGTCGTCAGCGACCATGGCGCGCACCTCGGCGACCAGGCGGTCGCGTTCGATGACAGAGATGGCATGGCGTTCGCCTGGAGCCTTCGACGCGTCGGAGCGGCGCATCAGGTCGATTGCGGCCAGCGCGATGCGTGGGCGTACTTCCCAGGACGTCGAGATGATGTCGTATTCATTCTGGGCGCGGGCGCCGTACTCGTAGAGGAACGCTTCGAACGCACCCAGGAACGCAATTGCTTCGGGCGACCCGTCAGTGGCGAGGTGATTAAGAAGGCCGTCGACGCCGGCGTCAAAGGCTGCCGACACCGCGTCGCTTTCACCGGCAAGGCGTCCCAATTTCCACATTTCATGTGACGGCTCGGCCGAGTCGACCTCAATACCTGCGAGCAAGCGGATGGCGTACTCCGGCTTGCCAACGGCCTCAGCGATAGCACCAACTGCACCGGCTCCGAGTGAAGCAAGCGATGACACCCGCATCGCATTTTCGAAGGTCTGCTGGAGCAGCGGGACCATCGACCGAGCCCGAGCGATCAGCGCGCTGTCGGTTGCAGCGCCAAGGTCGGGTCGATCGGCTCGGAGCTGACGAACCATTGCCTTGTCAGCGTCGAGTTCGGGGAGCGAGGTGGTCGACATTGCCCAACCCATCGAAGCCCCAAGCCGCTCCTCGTGAGCCGGTGAAACGTGCCACGGCTCTTCGACGTAGGCGGGTACGTCATCCTTCTCATCGAAGAATGCCTGGTCGATGAGTTCTGGCGTCACTCCAGGCATGCGGGCGCCCAATAGGCGCGTCATCGTGAGCGGGTTGTAGAGGTAGCCGCCAAACATCGCAAACAGGTCGGGGTGTTCGGGGTCGTCGATCTCGTCGTAGTCGACAACACCGAGGCCGATGTAGGCGTCGCGCAAGCCGATACACAGGCCGTTGTGCACGATCATCGTCTGCCCGAGGGGGCTGAACGGATCGGGGAACACGTCGGCGGCGTTACCGCGCGTCCATGCGGGGTAGCGCTCGGTGGGTGTCGAGTCGCCGAACCAGCGAGAGGTGTCGTTGCTCATGATGTGTGGCTACTCCTTGGGTGGCGTGGTTTCGCAATGCGCGTCTGGGTGCGCTTGTGGCCTGTAGCGGCGTCGTCCCCAGCACGCTGCGAGCACAATAGTGATCGGCAATTAGGTTTCTGCGAGCGGAAGACCGCATCGAATCGAAGGGGCTGCAGCATGACCGATACCAACCTGAACTCGTGGATCACCGACACCGAGATCAGTACCCGTTTCCCGTACTACACGCGGGCCAATGCCGATGAGGTTGGGCCCGAGCCATTTAGCCCCCTCGGGTGGAGCCTCGGTTGGATGAAGGGGTGCATCCCGGGGGTTGCGAATGGCTTCGTAGCGTTTGGAGTGGTCGAACCCCACGAGTTCGCCGTCGACCCGCCCGAGGTCTTCGGCAACTGGGGCGGTTACTTTTACAACCAGCTTTCGCTGCCGCGAGTCATGGGTGTACGCATGCCTGGGGCCAGCCCGGAAGCGATTGACCTCGCCTACTTTGGCGATCATCCTGGCGTGCCGCCATACACGCCGCACCCCGATGATGAGAACGAAGCACAGAGCGCAAAGCTTGGTGAGACCATGGGCTGGGCGATGAGTACGAGCGAGTTCCCGGCGCAACAGGAGTCGTCGACGCGGTCGATGCAGTTGGTGCGGGAGCGGCCCGACCTCGGCTCGTTGTCGAACGCTGACCTCGTTACTCGTGCCCGTCAGCTCGCTGGTCCCGAACTCGATATTGCGTGGACCGCCTACTGTCAGTCCGCGCTGGGCGCGTCGCTCGGCCCCGGTGCGGTCCAAGCGATCTGTGCGGCGATCGGCCGTGCCGACGATGCCGTGAAGGTGATGACGGCCGTTGGCGGTATCGAGTCGGCTGATGCCGCGATCATGATGTGGAACCTGTCGCGCTCGATTCAATCATCGCCAGCGTTGACCGCTGAATTCGATACTGGCATCGACGGCCTCCTCGCGCGCCTCACAACGTCGTCCGAGCCCGATGCGGCAGCGTTCCTCGCCCAGTGGGCAGAGATGATTGCCCTTCATGGTCACCGAGGTCCCAACGAGTGGGACCTTCGTGCCCACTCATGGACCACGCTGCCAAGCATGCCGCTTGGAATGCTCGAGCGGATGCGTTACCAAGATGACGTTAAGTCGCCGGTTGCTGCTGCCGAGCGCGGGGCCATCGTGCGCGAACAACTCACGACCGAGTTGCTCGCAATGGTCGAAGGCGACGCCGAGGCCCACGGCGGGCTGCAGGCCGGGATCGGCTCGGCCGGCCTGTTCTACGGCATGCGCGAGATGGGCAAGAACGCATGTATCCGCCTGATCCACGAAGCGAAGCTGGCGATGATGGAAGTTGGTGCTCGCATGGTCGCGGATGGCGTGATCGATGACCCGCAACAGGTCTTCATGCTGCTCGACGAGGAGGTCGACGGCTTTCTCGCGGAGCCTGGCTCGATGTCGTCATTGCTGCGCGAGCGCGATGCATCGTTCCAATATCTCGCCACGGTTGAGCCGCCGTACATCATTAAGCTCGAAGAAGGCGTGCCGCCAATTTCGCAATGGCCCACCCGGGGTGACATGGGAGATGCTGTCGCTGCAACGGTGGGCGAAGTGCTGCAGGGCGCAACGGGTTCCCCGGGCATCGTGACCGGCACGGCACGCGTCGTCATCGATCCGTCCGATCCCGGCGCCATCGGTCCCGGCGACATCATGATCGCTCCGACCACCGACCCGTCGTGGGTTCCGCTCTTTCTCGCTGCTGAAGGTGTCGTGGTGAACGTTGGCGCAGTTGCGAGCCACGCCGCGATCATGTGCCGCGAACTCGGCATTCCCTGCGCGGTGTCAGTGATCGATGCGACGAAGCGGATTCCCGATGGAGCGACGATTGAAATCGACGGTTCGTCAGGTGCGGTGAAGATCGTCGCCCTGCCCTGAGCCGGGATGCTTGCGTGTGGGTCAGCGCGGTTTCGCTCCGCCGCCCACGCGCAAGATCTCTCCACTCATCCAGCTCGCTGCGTCCGAGGCCAGATACACGCACGCAGCGCCGATGTCTTGGGGGGTGCCCAGCCGACCGAGCGGGATGTTCCACTCTTCGAGGAGGTCATCAAGCTGGTCTTCGGTCTTGCCGACGGCTTTCAGCATGACCTCGGTGGGGATGGCGCCCGGGGCAACGGCATTGACACGGATGTTCGGCGCCAGTTCGGCCGACAGTGTCCATGTGAGCGAGTTTGTTGCTGCCTTGGCCGCCCCGTAGTGAGCGCTCCCCGGCACCGGCCCGGTGCCAGCGCCCGACGAGATGTTGATGATCGATCCGCGTTCGATGTGGCGTGCTGCGACCATTGAGCCGACGTACACCGAGGTCAGGTTGAGCGCGATCGTTCGATCCCACTCCTCTCGGGGAAGGTCCTTGAGTGGCATCCGCATCGGTGATCCACCAGCGTTGTTCACCCAATCGGTGAGTGAACCGAACTCGTCGACTGCAGCTTGGGCAAGTGCCTCCACCGCATCGTCGTCGGTGACGTCGGTCGGGA
>JBLFZD010000089.1:0-11441 GCA_047610085.1 Ilumatobacter sp.
GCAGGACTTGCTGGACCTCGTCGTAGCCGAAGACGAACCACTGACGGTAGGCGCAGCCGTAGGCGACCTCCCCGTCGGCCCGCATACGGTCGTACATCGGATACGGCCAGGCAAATCTTTCCTCGGCGAACGGATTCCCCCATTTGGTGGCGCCGAACAGTGCCCGTGAGACCCGGGGTCGCTTTCCGATCGCGGCATTGCTCGACATCGCCAACTGCTCAACACCCATGATTCGCCTCAACTCTTCCCATGGCACCCATAGCGCCCGACGGCGACCACCCACATCAGTGCCATATTCGGAACTTCTCGTCAGCGACCAGCCGGACGCGCCGGTGCGGTCAACTCAACCGGTTGGGATGAGTGGTTCTCGCACGACAGATGCTGCAGTCGCCGCTCGCTTCGTCTCCACCGAAGAATGACCCCCTCGTGTGCTGACACCTGGCCGGCACACTCATTCACGACGGGCGTCGCACCTCGGTGCGGCACACATTCACGTTTGGAACAACGCGAATTCAGCTGCAGCGAACGCCGACCGACGGAGTCTCGAGCCAAATCAAGTAGTTATGCACGACGTCGTTGATGCAGTCGCCTGACCGGTAGGCGGTGTGCTGATTTGCTTCCACTGTGACCAGCACGCCCTCTTCGAGCGCATCGGCCATTGCCGCGCTGCTGTCGAGCGGCGTACTCGGGTCGCCAGTTGTTCCAATCACCACGATCGGGCCAGCACGCTCGCCGGTGATCTCGGCGCGCGGATCAGCCGACGGCGGGAAAAACCCGCAGGTGTAGGAGCCGGTGGTGTACGGGAAAACCCGAGGGGCGACCCCAATGAGTTCTTCGGCTCGTTCGTCGGCTTCGTCGGCACTGAGGCGATCGGGGTTGTCCGCACAGGTGATTGCCAGGAACGACTCAAGCAGGTTGGGGTAGACCCCAGTGTTCGGATCTCGCTGGAAATAGCTGTCATGGAAGGCAAGCAGGCCGGCGCCGTCTCCGGTTGTCGCGTCGGCGAGCGCTCGTTCCAGCGCTGGCCAGCGTGCGTCGGAGTACATGGCCTGGACCACGGCAAAGAGTGCGACCTCTTGGTTGGCGGCCGGCCGGCCGGGTGAGCTCACAGCCGGCTGCTCATCGAGCGTCGCGATCAGGCGGTCATACGCGCCTTCGGCATCGCCATCGTTGTGAAAAGCGCATGAGGAATTCGCGCTGCACTGGGCAAGGAACGAGTTGAACACGCGCTCAAAGCCGAGCTGCTGCTGCTTGACCGGTTCGGTTCCCTCGGAGTCGGGGTGTGCCGCTCCATCGAGGACCGCGGCTCGAACGGTGTCCGGGAAAAGCGTCGCCCACACTGCACCGAGTTCGCTGCCGTAGCTGAAGCCCAAGTAACTCGCCTGCCCTTCCCCCAGCGCTTGGCGAATCGCGTCGATGTCGCGTGCCGAGTTGTTGGTTCCGATGTGCGACAGGAGGTGCCCGGCCGAGTCGATACATTTCTCTGCGAATTCGCGTGCCAGGCTCACCAAAACCTCGCGCTCACCTTCGTTCTCGGGGGTGATGTCGGCTGACCCGAAGTAGCGGTCGTACTCAACATCATTAATGCAGTCGACCGACCCTCCGCTGAGGCCGGTTCCCCGAGGATCCCACGAAACAACATCGAATCGTTCCACGAGTGGTTCTTTGAAAAAGCTGTTGACGTTCCGCGCCATCATGCTTGCCGCAACGCCTGGGCCGCCATTGTTCGTGAACAACACGCCGGCTCGGCCGTCGGAGCTGGTGCGATGCCGTGTGACCCAGAGTTCAAGTGTTTCGCCCTGCGGATTGCTGTAGTCGACCGGAACCGTGACCCAGCCGCCGTCGACCCCGGCGCCGAGGTCCTCGAATCGATACGCGTACTGGCGCTCGACCGGAACGGGCGTGGTGGTCTCGGGCGGGAGCGACCCGCCCGTCTCCGTCGCACCTTCCGGATCGGGTGTCTCTGGGGTCACCGGAGAGGCAATGGTGGCACGGGTGGCCGGAGGCGGTTCAGAGTCCCCAAGGCTCGAGCACCCAACAAGCAGCAGAGCGACCGCGACCACAGACAGACGAGACACACGCACAGCACCATCGTACGAGGCGACCTCTCACCATCGGTCGCAGCGCCGTGCTCACCGCTCGCCCTTGCCCGTAGCTTGACTGCATGCGGATGCCACCACACCGGATGATGCCCAGCGACTCCGGCGCGATCAAAGACATAAAACTTGCTGAAGGAACGACGAAGCGGGTCTGGAGATTCGCCCAGCCGTATCGGTCGACCATCATCATCTTCCTCGCGGCAATCATCGTCGCGGCTCTCTTGGCCCTCGTCCCACCATTTGTGGTCCGTGAGATCATCGACAACGCGATTCCTGACGCGATCGAAAGCGGAAACCGGGGCCCCATCATTTGGCTCGCCGGTATCGCTGTATTTGCCGCACTCGCCGACGCCGCGCTCGCGATTCTCCAGCGCTGGTGCTCGTCGAAGGTTGGCGAAGGCTTGATCTACGACCTGCGAAGCGCGCTGTTCACCAAGGTCCAGCGTCTCCCGATCGCCTTCTTCACAAGAACACCGACCGGATCGATCACCTCACGCTTGAGTAGCGACGTCGTGGGGGCCCAGTCAGCGGTGACGAGCACGCTCGGCAGCGTCGTGAGCAACGTCATCGTGTTGACCACGACGCTCGCCGCGATGATCGCGCTCGAGTGGCGACTCACGCTGCTCACCCTCATCGTCCTCCCACTCTTCGTCATCCCCGCGCGCCGGGTCGGCAAGCGCCTCCAGGGAATCTCACGCGAGCAGATGGGTTACAACGCGGCGATGAACACACAAATGACTGAGCGCTTCAACGTGTCGGGAGCAATGTTGGTGAAGCTGTTCGGTTCGGGCGATCGCGAACGATCGTCGTTCGAAACTCGCGCTGCCGGTGTGCGCGATACCGGCATCCAAGCGGCGATGTACGGCCGGGTGTTCTTCGTGGCGCTTGGCCTGGTTGCCGCCATTGGCACCGCGGCGATCTACGGCATCGGTGCGCTGATGGTGGTCGAGGGCGACATCACCGCTGGCACCCTCGTCGCCCTGGCGGCACTCGTGACCCGGGTGTACCAGCCACTCACCGGCCTCACGAATGCACGCGTCGACCTGATGACGTCGATGGTCAGTTTCGAGCGAGTCTTCGAAGTACTCGACGCTCCCGAGGCAATCCAAGAGAAGCCGGGCGCCGTCGACCTCGTGGATCCGAAGGGCACAGTCGAGTTCGACAGCGTGGTCTTCCGCTACCCGCCGGCGAGCGAGACCGCGATCACGTCGATGGAACAAAACGCAGGGCTCAGCATTGAAAGCGACCCCGACATCGACGTCCTGCAGGGCCTCTCGCTCTCGATCGCCAGCGGCGAAACCGTCGCCCTGGTTGGCGCATCGGGTGCTGGGAAGTCGACCACTATCTCGCTGATCCCCCGGCTCTACGACGTGACCGGCGGTGCGGTGCGCATCGATGGCATCGACGTTCGCGACCTCACGCTCAACACACTACGAACGTCGATCGGGGTGGTGTCTCAGGACCCCCACCTCTTCCACGAATCGATCGGCGACAATCTACGATACGCCGACCCGGGTGCATCAGCCGACGAGTTGATCGCTGCAGCCAAAGCTGCCCGGATCCACGAGACGATTGCCGCGTTGCCCGACGGTTACGACACCGTCGTCGGTGAGCGCGGTTATCGCCTGTCAGGCGGAGAGAAGCAGCGGCTCGCTATTGCCCGCCTGCTCCTGAAGAACCCAGCGATCATGATTCTCGACGAAGCAACGAGCCACCTCGACAACGACAACGAAGCCCACATCCAAGAAGCACTCGAGCATGCCCTCGAAGGTCGAACGGCCTTGGTGATCGCTCACCGCTTGTCGACAATCCGGTCAGCTGACCGGATCGCCTTCCTCGACAAAGGCAAAATCGTCGAAATTGGCACCCATGAGGAACTGCTCGCCGCCAATGGTCGGTATGCCCAACAATTGGCAGCGGGCGAGCTCGTCACACCGACCTGATCCCTCTCGGCGAAGATGCCGAATCAGGGAGGGGCAACGCAATGGTTTAGTCCGAAAGCTTCTCGAAGGCGTAGCTCACACGAGCGTCCTGCTCGTTTTCGAAGTAGTGCATCTCGAGCTGCACACCACAGTGATCTTCGATCACAACGTCGGCGGAGCGGATGCCCTGTTCATAATTCTGGACTTGCCAATTGTTGATCTCGCGTTCTCCATTGATGTACAGGCGGGTGCCGTCGTCGCTGCCCACAGTGAACCGGTAGGTGCCCGGCTCGGGGAAGTTGAATATGCGTGTCCACTTGATCGAGAAGGTGTTGTCCCCCAGTAGGTCGTTGTCCGGGGAGCCCTGTCCCCAGTCGTAATTTGGGCTCGAGTCCCAACGCCAACCACTGTAGTTATTCAGCCCCGTACCGTTGTGATACTCGCCGTACCAGTTGTCGTCATCGGGCGGGCAGGTGAGGTCCAGACCCCACGTCAGCGTCGCTCGGGCGTCGTCGATGTTCTCGTAGTACTCCATGACCACGTCGTGGGCGCAGGAGCCGGTGAGTGCCAAGTTGACGACCCGCGTCTGGTAGCTGTGATTGCTCCAATTCGTGATCACTTCATCGCCGTTGATGATGAGCCGAACGCCATCATCACCGCCCATGGTGAAGGTGTAATCACCCGGGGTCAGCGCCAACTTACGGCTCCAACGGACGGAAAAAGTCTCGCCGTTCGGACCAACCGGTGCGGTGTAACCCCAGTTGAAGTCGATGCCGCTGTCCTGGCGGACAAGTTCAGGCGTTCCGGTCAACGTCATATTGTCGAAGTACTCACCGGTCCAGTTGTCCTCGGGCAGACAAGGGTCGGTCCCACCATCAGTGGTCCCACCATCAGTGGTCCCACCATCAGTGGTCCCACCATCAGTGGTCCCACCATCAGTGGTGCCACCGCTCCAGCCGCCGGACGAACCGTTGGGGTCGACGGTCCAGGTGTTGATGGCGTAGTTGCCCACCGAGTTCACTTGGAAGAGTGCAATGGAACGAGCCGTCTTGCCGCGAACGGTGGCCACTGCTTCGAGCTGCACGCGACGCAGGAGCGGCTTGGCATCGATGCCGAGGTACCAGCGGTCTGCATTGGCCGGCGCGACTTCGACGTCGAAATCTGCGATCGACGCCACGATGCCGCCGTCGACTTCGAACTGATAGTCAGCTTGATCGGCCTGAATCTTGAACGTGCCCTGGGGAAGGAATATGTTGCCGTCGGCCACAAACGCCGAACCTGCGCCGCTCGTGAAATCGAGCTTCACGAGGTCATCGGTGCCGTCTGCTGCAGCGCTGATGCCCTGGTACTGAATCGTCGTCGAGCTCACACTGCTCTGTGTCGAGTACGAGCTCGACGGTTCGAGAATACGGTTGCCAGCGCTATCGACACCGGTCACGACATCGTCTTGTGGAATCAGGTGGTTGGCATCGTCGACTGCTGCAATCTGAACGGTGTGGATCGCGACCCCTTCGCTGCCACGGGTCGACGGCGTCGAAATGCGCCGGTTGATGTAGAGCTCAGCCTGGTTTACTTCGATCGTGGCGTTGCCGTCGAGGACGAACGTTGCGCCCAGTCCCGTCACGCTGGTCGCTTCGATATCAACCGTGTTCTTATTGAGGAGCACCGTCGAGTCGACCTCGCAGCCGAGCTCACGACCCTGGCCAGCAACGACCTTCGAGCCGTTGGAGACGACCATTGGCTCGGTTAGATAGAAGACGCCGGACGGAAGGTAGTACGTCGCCCCATCGTCGAACAGGAGTTCCTGGTCATAGCGGCCGGGGAAGACCACTCGGCAGGGAACCCCGCGATCTTCGTCGGTACCGAAGCTCTTCGGAGCGAAGGCCGGTCGACGGTTGGCTGGAAGGCCCGGAAGTGCCGGGTAGGTCCATGCACCGCCCCCACCCACACGGGTACCGGCGCGCTCGGTCCAGTCGACCGGGAGACACAACGAAATGTTGGAGTGGGCCACACCATCAGAACCGGTACCAGACGTCGGCATGTAGCCATCGGCCCGCGCTGTTTCACAGTCCGTTGCGCCGGCGGCGACCTGCCAGCCACTGGTTGCGGTCGCCGCAAGGAACACGTTCGACGGTGAACCGTCGGTTTGGTTCCCAACGAGGATGTCATCGCCGCGACGTTCCGATGGATCCGTGAGGTCGCTCACGTCGCCGCCACTCACGAAAACATTGCCTTCGATCAACTTGTATGGGGCCGGATACGAGGCCATACGGTCCGGTTGTGCTCCGATGATCGTTTGTCCGTCGCCCGAACGGTTCGTCGTGATGAGTGCGAATGCCTCGCCACCTTCGCGGAAGTAGTTGTTGTCGAGGTCTTCGGGAGCACCGATCGCACAGTTGACCGTTGCCGAGACTTCTTCGGGGCGGCCCTCATTGAAGGTAAACGATTGTGATGTGTTGAAACAGCCGCCAACACCTTGGTCACGCTGGAACTGAATCGCCATCCGCATTGCTGACCGGACCGCCTCGACACGAGCGTTGCGTTCATTGATGGGTGAACGGTTCTGGATCAGCGTCGTCGTGAACGTCAGAGTGGCGGTCAGCGTGAGGCCGACGAACACAAAGAAAATGAGTACGAAGCCGAGCACCGCACCACGGTCACGGGACGCCGGTGCATCCGCTGTGTTGTGAGCTACCGATGATGGAGTCATCGAAAGGTCCTGTGATGGAGTGAGACGAGTGAAGCGAGACACGGATCAGACGATGTCCGACACGAACAGGCAGGACATGGCTTCGTCAGCCCGGATGTCGAACACGTAGCGGACCGGGTCTTCGGCGTTGGCTGGATCGATGCGAGTGATGCGGCTGGCCGAAACAGGGTCTCCGCCGACTTCGCAGGCAACGTCGTTCAAAGCGAAACCATCACGAGGAATTTCTTCAATCCAGAAGTCATACGACGTGTCACCGTTCTGGAACTGGTGCTGGAAGGTCACCGAGGAAGCAGAGCCGTAGTCGAGCGGCTTGCCGCCCTGCTCGCTTTCGAAGTCCCAGACACCCGATGCGCTCGGGTTTGCGCCGTCACTGAAGCGCTTCTGGATGGTCAGGGCGCCGCCGCACTCACGCTTGGTGATTTCGCCGATCACCTCGCCGAGACGACTGAAGTCGGTCGCAAAGTAGTCGGCCACCGCAGCATTGCCAGGGTTGCCGCCGTCCCAGGCGGTTCCACCCACGACGGTGGCAAGTCGATCTTCGTACGTCGTTGCGCCCACGAGCACTCCCACGACGTCCTTCACACCGAACTCACGGGCGACGTTCGCCATGTCGCGAGCTTGATTGGTGACCCGGGTGTGTTGGTTGTCGCCGTCGTACATGAAGTCGAGGTAGTTGTACTGCTCATCGAGACGGCGGTTGGGGTTGCCGTCGGTGAGGAGCACCACCATGTCGGGAATCGAGTCGTGGTATTCGATATCAGAACGATCCTTGGTGCGGTTGTCGCTATTTCCGGTGTGTTCGTGCCAGTCCTTGGGCGTCGCGAACGAAGACATCAACGCAATCTCCCAGTTCGTGCCGCCGCCCATATTGCCCTGGGAGTGCGGGCCGAAGCCGTACGGACGACTTGTGTTTCGAAGGCCATCCATGCCGGGGAACACGGTGTCGGTGAGGAAGTCGGCCGTGCCTTCAGGGTCGTTCAACAGGTCGAAGTAGACCCCGACCTGACCGGGGTTGTCCGGCTGGCTGTACGGGAGCCCCGGGTGCGAAAGCGGTTCGATCCACTTGTCGTAACCCACCACGCTCATCTCACCCGGCGTACCGCGGAACGCATCGACAAAGCTGGTGGCAGCCGCACGCATCTCGATGGGCCCGGAGGACCCCCAGGAGTACAAAATCGACGTCGATAGGTCAACCAGGAGCAGAATCCGTCGGCCGCAGCGGCTCGGCGGAGCGGTCGGGTCCGGAATGACCTCCGGGCTCGGGTCGATCAGCTGGCCAGCGGAGAGGCCAGAACCGCCGGCGACGTAGGTGTTGCCACTCTTGAAGTGGACGGTCACGTCTTCACCGACCGGGCGCTCTTCGGTACCGGAGCCGTTGGTATTGCCGCCAAAGTTGCGATGGGAGACTTCCACGGCCCAGTGCGGGGTTTCGAGTTCGTTGTCCCAGGCATCACCGTTCGGGGGTTCCGGCAGTTCGTATGCGACGCCAATGCGCTTGACCGTTTCGGGGCCCGACGCACAGTTACCAACGACCGGGTTAATCACGTTGGGGCAGCCGGGGTTGCCAACGCGATAGCGAGCGAGCACGAAGCCACGACCTTCGAGCACTTCGTAGCGGTACATGACCAGATACGTCTCGCCGGTGGCCAAGTTCGGGCGGGCCAAGGTCAGCACGTTGCTGCCCTTTGGCAAGCTCGCCTCTGCGTCAAACGGGAACGGCAGTTTTGGCGTAATCCAGGTCTGCGTGGCCGAGCTGAGATCAGCGGGCAGCCACGTTTGCACGAAGGTGACGTCCTTGGACTCGGCAACTCGGTTCGTGGCACTCATGCCGCTGGCGACAACCACGCTGAACGCCATCGAGAGCGCAGCGACGAGGATGCCCGAAACTGTCATCGCGATAAGCACTTCGGGCAACGTGAAGCCTGCATCGCCTCGGGCAGCGGAGTCGCTACGACGTGCACGCCGGTGGGACCGCCGGAAGATCGATCGGGGGTTCATAGGTCGTCCTGTTCATCGAGGAATCGAATGTCGGCGACGACAACGTCAAGGGTGCGTGACTGGGTGCCGCCGGGGCTGGTCACCCGAATTCTGACCATTTGCATCTTCGCCGCAGCCGAGCTGACGTCGGTCGGAGTGCACGATCCTGTCGCCGGGTCGGCAAATGGGTTGGCGACTTCAAACTGCTCGGTCTCGATGTTCCAATAGTGAATCTGATCGATCTGCACCGACGACGTCGGCCAATTGACGCGCTCAGCGGCCGCGCCAACAACTTGCGCGTAGGTCGCCGAATCAACGTTCGCCATTTCGGGACACGGCTGCCAGCCGAACTGGGTGAGCCGATCAGCAGCAGCGCCGAGCGTGGCTTCCACCGCAGCCTGATCATCAGAGACCCGCGAGGCACGAACAAGGGTCCACGCACCGGCCATGACCGCCAGGATCAGCACTCCGGTGAGCGAAATCGCAACGATCACTTCCGACAACGTGAAGCCGTCGTCGCCACGACGTTGCCGCGGAGCGGCGAGCTGCTCAGGATTCGGGTTGAAGGGCATCGCTCTTGACATCGGCACCACAGGGCGATCTCTTTAATCACGGCGCCTTGCGACAAAACCTCTACCGATATTGGCTTGATCGACGAAAAGTAGGGGAACACAGCGTCAAGATCTTTTGACCAACGGTCAGGTCAGCGCCGTTTCGACCGCTTCACGACACAGCTGCAAGGATTCGAACCGTGTCGAACCCGCCCCCTCTCACACCGCCAACCGCATCGGGCCCGCTGTCGGGATTGCGCGTCCTGGACATGTCGACCGTGATTGCGGGCCCAAACTGTGCTCGATATCTCGCCGATTTTGGTGCCGATGTCATCAAGGTCGAGCGCCCCGGCGGAGACAGCCTGCGCAACATGGCGTGGCGCGACCCGCGCGATGGAACGGGCCTGTGGTGGAAACTCGCAAACCGCAACAAGCGCACGGTGGTGCTCGACCTCAAGGACGAGGCCGATCGCGATGTCTTCCTCGGCCTCATCGATGAGGCAGACGTACTCGTTGAGAACTCACGGCCGGGAACGATGGAACGGATCGGGCTGGGCCCCGACATGCTGCTGCACCGGCGCCCGTCGTTGGTGATGACCCGAGTGTCCGGATTCGGCCAAACCGGGCCGTACGCCACACGCCCCGGATTTGCCACGATTGCTGAAGCGATGTCGGGGTTTGCCGCCCTCAACGGCGAACCGGAGGGAGCCCCCCTCCTCCCGCCGATCGCCCTCACCGATGAGGTCACGGCGCTGGCTGCCGCGTTCGCAACGATGGTGGCGTTGCACTCGGGTGTTGGCCAGGTGGTCGACGCAAACCTGCTCGAAACAATGTTCCACCTCATGGGGCCGCTGGTGTCGCTCTACGGACTCTCAGGGGAACAACAACCACGACTGGGCGCTGGGCTGCCCTACACCGTTCCCCGCGGCACATATCGGTGCACCGACGGGAAGTGGGTCGCCATCTCGAGCAGTAGCGATTCTGTGGCCGCTCGGGTGATGGAACTAATCGGTGTTGCCCACGACGAACGGTTTGCCACGTTCAGCGGCAGGTCCCAACATCGTGACGAACTTGAAGCCCTCATGACCGCCTGGTGCGCCGAACGGACCCAAGACGCTGTTCTCACCGCATTCACTGAGGCCGAGGCGGCAATCGGGCCGGTGATGGATATGGAAGACATCGCGAATGATCCCCACTACGCGCAACGGGGCACCATCAAGAATCTCGATGGCACCCCGATGCAGAGCATGATCGCTCGGTTGTCCGCTACACCCGGCGCACTGCGCTGGGCAGGCCGCGAACTCGATGCCGACGGCGACGAAATCCGAGCAAACGGTTGGTGATCGGCCGAAAGTCGGCCGGCCTCACGCACCCAACCCGATCGGGCAACTGACGCCCGTCCCAGCAATACCGCAGTATCCGTGGGGGTTTTTGGCCAAATACTGCTGGTGATACTCCTCGGCATAATAGAAGTCCATCTCGAAGTCAATCGACCCCAACTCGGTGGTGATCTCACCAAACTTCTTGGCATTCAGCTGTTCTTGGAACGCAGAGCGAGTCGACTCCATGATGGCCAACTGGTTCGGCTGCGTCGCCCAGACGCCGGTGCGGTACTGGCTACCGACGTCGTTGCCCTGTCGCATCGTCTGGGTCGGATCGTGGTTTTCCCAAAAGACCTGCATGATCTGCTCGAACGAGATAACGCTGGGGTCAAACACGATGCCCACCGCTTCGGCGTGCCCGGTCAGGCCGGTGCAGTTCTCCTCGTAGGTGCAGTTCGGTGTGAACCCACCGGCGTAACCAGCAAAAGTGGTGTACACGCCTTCGAGCTGCCAGAAGATGCGCTCGGCACCCCAAAAACAGCCCATTCCCACGACGGCGATTTCCATGCCATCCGGGAACGGAGCGACAAGGGTGTTGCCATTCACGAAGTGAGCCTCGGGAACCGGCATTGATTGATCGGTGCGACCGGGGAGTGCGTCTTGGGGGGCGACCATGGTGGCGTTCTTGCGGAACAACATGACTAAATGATACGCCGACCCAATCGTAGGGCGCCCTTCGGGCTCACGAGGTTCGCAGCTGTTCATGATCCACGGGGCATCAAGCGGCGCACAACAAGCCGGTACGTTGGCCAGATGATCCGCCGCATCACCGACGACGACCTTGATCGAGTGTTGGAGAT
>JBLFZD010000090.1:0-11313 GCA_047610085.1 Ilumatobacter sp.
AACGGACATTATCGGCGCTCTCCACCAGAACCGATGGCTGGCTAGCTATTGGTTCGAGGCCCCGGGCTAGCAGCGAACCGTTGGTCACGGGTTTCCCCGCCGCTGCCACTCAGTCGACTGACATCGTGGGGATTCTCGCCAACCCACACCGATGATCTGGCGGCCCACCCGCCGGTGGTGCCAGCCGCCGCGGCCCCCGCCGCCGGGCAGACAGGCAGCCGAGAGGGATCGGAGAGCGCTGAACCGAATTACGTCATGACGGTATTTAGGGGGTACCCGTGGGTGCGGAGATCTCACGATCATGCAGGGTTTTCGCGGCATCAAGCAACCAGTTCAGCGCAACGCGAAGCTCGGCCTTCGACAACTCGCCACCGTCGGCCAAATCACGTTCGGTGTCTTGCACGGCCGCGGCCAACATGTACAAGTCGTCGTGCAGTTTGTCGAGTTCGTCGCGGTTGATCACGATTTCGTTCACGCCGAGTGCAAGGTCGGCCGCTCGTTGCCTTGACACCCAATCCCATTGTCGACATCGCTGACGACAAAACTGCCGCGGTCGGCCAGGACCAGGGTTTCGAACGATCACCCGCCGGCACCATCGACACCTTGCCGCTCCCCCGGTGTCGCCAGCATCAAGCGATTTTGTCATGACACAATGGTACATCCGGAGTGCCGGCCCAACATGTACTGCTTGAACCGGGTTGGGGCAACCGATGTTTCGGGTGAGTCAGGCTCACACTTTTGAGTACGAACTGCGAGAATCACAATGTGACCTCCCTTCCTCCAGCCCCCGGCCGTTCCGTCGCTAGCGACAACGCCGCTGGCGCTCACCCAACCATCCTCCAGGCCGTCATCGACGCCAACGAGGGCCATGCTCTCGCCTACGGATCCGACGACCACACAGCGCAATGCGAAGCCCGTTTCCAAGAACTCTTCGGCGCTGATGTCGTTACCCGCTTGTGCTTCAACGGCACCGGAGCCAACGTTGCAGCCCTCGCGACGATGATGGGGTCTCTGCGAGGTCCGCATCATGCAGTCGTCTGCACCAATTGGTCACACATCGAAGCTGACGAAACCGGCGCGCCGGAACGTATTCTCGGCACGAAGCTCATCGACCTCCCCTCCCCCGACGCCAAGATCACCCCCGAGATGATCACGGGCGTGGCCCACCTCAAAGGCGTCGTACACCACGTGCAGCCCGGGATCGTGTCGATCACCCAGCCGACCGAATTGGGAACGCTGTACACCGCTGATGAAATCACAGCGGTCTGCGAGACTGCTCATGCACATGGAATGCTCGTGCATCTCGACGGAGCACGCATTGCAAACGCCACCGCCGCACTCGGCGGAACGGTTGAAACGCTGCGCAGCTTCACAATTGACGCCGGAGTTGACGTGGTGAGCTTCGGCGGCACGAAGAATGGCGCCCTCGGCGCCGAAGCTGTCGTCTTTCTCGACCCGGAGCTGGCCGTTGGGTCCGATTACGTCCGCAAACAAGTCACCCAGCTCCCGTCGAAGATGCGCTACATCGCTGCCCAGTTCAACGCGCTCCTCCACGATGACTTGTGGATTCAGTTGGGAGACCACTCAAACAGCATGGCCACCCGCCTCCATGCCCTCGTCGCCGACATCGAAGGGGTGAACGTTGGCAATCCGCCTCAGGTCAACAGCATCTTTCCCACGCTTCCCGCTCAAATGATCGAGCCGCTCCGGGAGTGGTGCTTCTTTTGGGACTGGGATGAAACCATCCAACAAGTGCGCTGGATGACCGCCTGGGACACCACCCAGGACGACATCGAGCGCTTCGCAGCGGGGGTCCGCGCCCTAATTAACGGTAATTCGTAGAAAGGTTGTAGGTGACAATTGACTGAGCGGTTGATTTAGCCTACTGTCCTCCTCGAAACACCGATAAGGACCACTCGGCTGGGGAGTTTGGGCGGTCCGCAAACTCGAGGGGAACGGGTACATGACGACGATCGATCTGTCGGAAGCACTGATGGAAGCTGATGATTGGATGAAGGATGGAGCCTGCAAAGGGCTCACCCATCTGTTCTTCCCGTCTGCAGCAGAACGCCCGCAAGCACGTGAGCGTCGAGAAAACGCCGCTCAATCAGTGTGTGATAGTTGCCACGTACGCACGAGTTGCATGGACTTCGCTCGCGACCATCATGAGTACGGCTTCTGGGGTGGCGAATCTGAAGACGAGCGCCACGCAGCGGGGTACCGCCTCATTGCCCCAATCGGCGTGCGAGCACGGGCAAGCTGAATCACTTCGACGTTGTTGTCGTCGGGAGCCTGAATCTCGATCTCGTTGTTTGCACCACCCGGCTCCCTGAGCCTGGTGAAACGGTCAGCGGGTCGCAGTATCAGGAGTTTCCCGGCGGGAAAGGTCTGAATCAGGCCGTCGCTGCGGCCCGCGCCGGAGCGACCGTTGCACTGATCGGCGCCGTCGGCGATGACTCCGCTGGCGCCACACTCCGAGACGTCGTGATTGCCGAAGGCATTGACGACCGTTGGCTCGACACCATCAGCGGCGTGGCCACCGGTCGGGCCCTCATTCAGGTCGACGACAATGCCGAGAACTCCATCGTCGTCGTTGCCGGAGCCAATGGCTTTGCTCGCTGGCCAAGCGATGGACCGACCTGCACGGTCGCGCTCGCACAACTCGAGATCCCGCTCGCGAGTGTCGTGCAAGCATTTGAGGCGCTTCGTGTAGGCGGCTGCACGACCATCCTCAATCCGGCACCAGCGGCTGAACTTTCGTCCGCGCTGCTGGCCGTCACGTCGGTCGTCGTGCCGAACGAACATGAACTCAAACTTCTTGGCGGCCGTGGCCAGTTGTCCGCCAGCGGAATTGACACTCTGCTTGTCACCCGAGGTTCGAGCGGTGTCGACGTCTACACCCCCTCCGCCAGTCGACACGTCGACGCGTACAACGTCACACCAATCGACTCCACCGGCGCCGGTGATTCCTTCTGTGGAAATCTCGCAGCACGCCTCGCATCAGGCGATCAGCTTGACATGGCGGTCTCTTGGGCCGCGGCAGCCGGCGCCCTGGCCACAACGACGACGGGTGCGGTGCCATCACTGCCGCTTGCGAGCGCAACGCGGGCGCTAGTCGAGTCGACGTAGCTCCCTTCGGTACTGGGCACCGCGCTCCACATACGACTGGCTCGCGAGATCGATCTCTTCGATTCGAGCTCGGCCTTCCTTCATCGTTGCGGGCGTCCCAACAGCAATCGCTCCGCTCGGGACCTCGGTGTCATTGAGCACGACGGCATTCGCCGCCACGATCGACCCCGTACGGACCACACAACGATGGAGCACCATCGCCGCATTGCCGATGAGTACCCGACTTTCGATGATGCACCCTTCCAAGTGGATCAGGTGGCCAAGCACACAGTCATCGCCAACAATGGTTGGCCACAACGGTGTTGTGTGAATCACTGAGTTGTCTTGCACGCTCGTCCGTTCACCGATGGAGATTTCACCGCCGTCGCCGCGCAACACCGCTCCCGGCCACACCGATGAGCCAGCACCGATGGTGACCGACCCGATCACAACCGCCTCCGGATGGATGAATGCATCTGAGCTAATGGTGGGTTGTTGAGATCCGAGAGCGTAAATGGCCACGTCGGCACCGTACTGATCGCGTTTCTCCTGCGTCGAACCGGTAACTTTGTGGACTATGCCTCGCAGGATTGACATTGAGCTAACAAGCGCGCTCGCCGACGGCTCTTGGACCTGGCGCCAAGCCGGCTCCAAGGTGCCCAAAGGTGTGATCGACGGTGGAATTTTGCCGGCCGAGTCCAAAGTCGGTGACCAGGTCAAGGTTGAGGTCCAGCAGGGCATCGACAGCATGGACGTGCTCTCGGTGGTGAAGGGGCGCGACAAGGCAGATTTCGGTCTCCTCGAACTCCTCCCCGTTGAAGAGAACTTCCAAGCCGTGATCGAAACCCGCGCCAAGCGCGATCGAAACGATCGCGACGGTCGCGACGGAAAGCGTGATGGAAAGCGTGATGGAAAGCGCGGCGGAGGTGGCCGTGACGGTCGTCGTCGTGATGGTGACAGCGAGGGCCGCGGAGGAGAGGGCCGCGGAGGAGAGGGCCGCGGAGACAAGCGCGGGCCTCGCCGCCCGCACTTCGACCCGCCGCCCGAAGTTCCCCAGCGCCCCAAGCCCAAGCGTCTGCGTCCGGGCAAGGTCCGCCGTAGCGAAGTGCTTGCCGAGATCCCCGAGGAGCAGCGGCCAATCGCCGAACTCGCCATCCAGGGCATGGCCGCAGTACGCACGCGACTCACCGACGACAACAAAAAGCTTGAAGCCGAAGGCAAGCCCACGATGCCCCAGGAAAGCGTCTTGAAGATGGCCGAAGGTCTGATGCCCAAGCTGCGAGTCGCTGATTGGCTCGACCGTGCAGAAGCTGCCGGTCGTCAAATGGAACACCTCGACCTACGTGACCTGCGGAGCGTGGTGGCTGCGTCCGATGATCCAATCGTTGCCCGCGACGAATCGACTCGCGAGATCGCCACCAAGCTCAAAGCCGACCTGGTCAAGAAGCAGGAAGAAGAACTCAAGCTCTGGCTTGAGGACGTCGACGCGGCGCTCAGCGTTGGCCGGTCGATTCGGGCCCTGCGCCTCTCGTCGCAACCGCCGAAGGCTGGGGTGATGTTCCCGCCGGAACTCGCTCGCAAGCTCGGCGAGGCTGCCACCGCTGGCCTGACCGCTGAAGACTCATCCGACCGCTGGGCTGCGGTGATGGAGGCGGCAGCGTTCGCTCCCGTACGCACACTCGTGAGCCCGACGGCTCCCCCGACCACGATCACCGATGATCTCCGCAAGACGGCGCTTCGCCTCGGGCCACTCCTGCCCCAGATCGCAGCACTGCTCGGTGTTGAGGTTCCCGCTGACACCCCGCGACCCAAGCCGCTACGTCCAGGGCCGCGCAAGGACAACAAGCGCAAGAAGTCTGCAGCCCAACAGGAGGGCCGTCGCGGCGAGCAGCAGAACCGTGGGCCCAAACCTGAGTCGAAGCCAGCTGCCAGAAAGGCGACCGGCCAAGCTAAGGGCTCACCCAAAGTTGGTGATACTGCAACGCCAGCCGATGCACCCAAGGCCGACGAGCCCGCTGTCAACCCGGCGCCCGCCGCTGAAGCAGGAGCGACGCCCGCTCCAACACCCGAGGTACCTGCAGTTGTAGAGGCTGCGGCCCCTGAAGCTGCACCCGTAGCCGCCGAGACTCCCCAAGCCCCCGAAGTTGCAGCTGCTCCCGAAACAACTGAAGCCTCGAGCGACGACTGATTCGCTCGGTCAGACATGAGAGCCGTATTCTCGGCTCTCATGTCTGACATTGTTACGTACGAAACCCGCGGCCGCGTTGCGGTCATCACCCTGAATCGCCCCGAAGCGCGAAATGCCGTCAATGGCGACCTGGCTGAGGGGCTTGAGGCGGCCGTCGACCAGATGGAAGCCGACGACGACGTCTGGGTTGGAGTACTCCAGGCGAACACCGAGGGTCAGGCCCGGCCAGTGTTTTGCGCTGGGGCCGACCTCAAGGCGATCAATAGCGGCGACGCAGCGCGCCTGAGCACGGCACGCGGCAACTTTGCCGGCTTTGTCTACCGAGAACGTCAGAAGCCGGTCATCGTGGCCGTTGATGGGCTCGCTACCGCCGGTGGCTGCGAAATTGTGTTGGCTGCTGACCTGGTGGTCGCCACGACGCGGTCGGCCTTTGGCCTCGCCGAGGTCAAGCGCAACCTCGTCGCTGGCGCGGGCGGACTGTTCCGTCTCCCGCGGGCTATCGGCAAGTCCGCTGCAATGGAAGCAATCCTCACCGGGGAGCCCATTCCTGCATCCAGGGCCCATGAACTGGGCTTGGTTTCACGCCTTGTTGAACCTGGAGAGGCAACCAACGAAGCACTGCGACTCGCGGAACAGATCACCGCCAACGCCCCGATGGCTGTATGGGAGAGCCGCAAGGTCGTGCTCGCCAGTGACTACGAAGACGACGAGACACTCAAAAAGATGACCAATTCTGCGATGGGCAAGGTCATGTCGTCCGACGACCTCAAGGAAGGCCTGACCGCCTTCATCGAAAAGCGAACTCCAAACTGGACGGGCCGCTGAGTCTCAGAAGGCGCGATACGTCGTGATCAAGCGGGCGACAATACCCGCCCGCTCATACAGATTTTTGGTGTGTCGGTCGCCCGGCAGCGACTCGCCCTGTACGCCAATTGCACCATTCTCCTTTGCCCGACCAATCGCCAGCTCAAGAAGATGGTCACCAAAGCCATTTTCACGTGCAATCGGGTCGACCCACACCTGGGCAACGCGCAGGATCAAGTCACGTCCCAATTCGGCCACCATGTAGCCAACCACAACGGGCCCAACATGAGCGACCAACACGTCGACACGCGGGGAACTCACGAGCGCAGCCCAATGATCGACGGGCGGATGTTCAATCAGCCAACGGTCGCCACCACGCTCGCCGACAAGGGCAGCTCGAGCGTCGACCTCGAGGAGCTCAAGCTGAGCGATGTCATCAGCGTCGCTGGCATCGGCGACCCGGACATCGGGGTCGATCACATTCATCGTTCTTCCAACTGTGCGAGCTTGCCGAGCACCGTGCGTCGCTGGCGATTACTCGATTCGTAGCTGGCGATAGCTCCACGCTCACTGGCGCTCAGCGTCTCAAGTTTTGCCACAATGTCAATTGCTGGAAGCGTGTCGTAGTCAGGGAGCGCAAGATCCCCAGGGCTGCCAGCGTCCGCTTCGACTAGCGAGACAATCGAAGCCGGGGCAGGTGGACGAGCTGGCTTCTGCTCCTGAGCAGCCGATTCCGAAAGCCTGGTTCGGAGCTGGGCGACGCCCTGGTCAACGGCGATCCGCCCGATGAACCGGGCATTCGACAACTCTTGACGAGCGCGCTTGGCAGCGGCTGGAGCATCTTCGACGATTTTGGCGCCCAATCCGAGCGGAGCAAACACCAGCACGTCGACAGCGGCGCGAACAATCACCGCCGGGCCAACGCCGCGATCATGATGCAATGACATCGGTTCAGGAGAAGATCGGACAATCGTCGTCGCCGATGGGACAGTTCGGAGCCGACGACCTCACGAGGAGGAAGCATGAACTGCAGAGTTGCTCGTTCTGCTGTTTTGGCTGCAAGCGTTCGCCGCCTTCGTTCTTGTCGACGGGAACGTCCTCGTCGTCTTCTTCTTCATCATCCTTTGCGACGAGCCGATCCTTCAGGATCTTGTCGAGGTCCTCTTCGACATCGTCGTCGTCTTCCTCGTCGTCGTCGTCTTCTTCTTCCTCTTCTTCTTCGCCCTTACGTTTCTTGCGCTTGGTGCGGGGAGCGTCATCCGACGAATCGTCATCGTCGTCGTCGGCGTCCGCGTCATCATCGCTGCCCGAAGTGGCAGCGTCGTCGTCTTCGTCAAGGTCATCGGCATCGGGATCGCCCCCGATGGTGGCCTCGCCGGTTTCTTCTTCTTCTTCGGTTTCTTCGTCAGCCATGTCGTCGGTTCGTCGCTTCGTCTCTGAAAAAAGTGTTGGGTGTGCAGGCCATGTCCGGCGGAGCATACGCAAGGAGTTGGCTGTCGTCGGAGAGCAGGTGTGTGACACCCGTCACTGATGACATGAAACCTACAGGACCGCCCAGGCTCACGGCTGTCGGCGAGCCTCGGCACGGCGCTCCGACTCGAGTCGCTCCAGCTCAGGAGCCTCGGTCGTCATGAAGCTCATCGCCGCGGCAAGCGCATGGTGACCAGCCTGTTCACCGATCAACCGATGCATGTCAAGTGCCACACGACGATAGGACGGGTGCCCCTGGGGCGACGACCGCAACTCGAGCATGTGGAACGCCTCGCGCACGTTGAACTGCATGTTGTAGCGCATTCGATACGCCATTGCGACGGCGTACGGCGCTTGCTCCGGGTGCGGCACGAGCATTGCGTCGTGCAGTGCTGCGGAGCGTTCCATGGTCTCGTCGAACAACGCACCGACGCCGGCCTCCTCAGCCAGCTCCGGACGCGTGTAGCCATGGTTCGGAGTGAGCTTTTGCCATTCAATTGTGAGCATGCGGTGGCGTTGCATGTCACGGAAAGCGCCGTAGTCGCTCAGGACATCGAAGCGATAGAAGCTGCGCTCGAAGGCTCGGCCCGGCTTATGTCGCCGGTTGGTGCGATCGCCGATGTAGGCCTTCAAGAGCGACACACGCTCGTCGATTCCGAAGGTCCGAACCCTCGCCAAAATCTGCTCTTCTGGCAGCGACGAATGCGAGTAGCAGATCGCGGCGAGAATGTGATCTTCTGCATCCGGGTCGAAGTCGACGAGGGTCACCTCAGCACTCGGCTCGACCGGTGTACCGCCAAGAAGCTGATCAACCAGCACGCCGGACGAATCTCGGGTGTCAGCCAGGTACTCGCTCCATTTGCCACCTCGGTCAGGCAGGTCGACACGACGCAGGAAGCTCGGGATGACCTTGCGCAGCTCGTGGAGCATCATGTCGGCGTAGGCACGCGCTTCAGGCAAGGAATGCGAGCGCATTCGAAGCAGCAGGGCCTCGAAGGCCTGGCCGGTTCCATAGATTCCCACATTCGAGGTAGCGGCTGCCGGAAGCATCCCACGCACGGCATCGAGCGACTTCGCACGGGTGGCATTGCGGTAGACGAACTCGCTTGTATCGGGACCGCGCTCAACTGACGAGCGCACAAAATCGGTCACCGACGCGGCACATTGGCTATACGCATCGAAGATTCGGTCGAGGTCACCCACAAACCGGGTTCCCAACGGGCCGGCAAGGACGGCGGGGTCACGGTGATATCGATAGCGACCACCCAGGCGGCTGTCGTAGGAGATGTACCGGGTGCTCTGCTCGAGGTAGCTCATGAGCCGACCCCATTCGAGCACCTTGGTTAAGAGGTTCGAGGCTTGCTCACATGCAAGGTGCACGCCTCCGAGCTGGGCGACAGAGTCATCGCCATAGTCAAAAAACACCCGCTCATACAGTTGCTCGGCACGGTCGAGTCCAATGGTTGCATCGATCGATTGATCGCCGCTGACGTCGAGATCTCCAACGAACTCATCGAGGAAGAGCCGACGCAGCGACTTTGGGCTACGGCTGTATCGAGCGAACAGCGCACCCTTGACGACCTCGGGAAGATTGACGAGTGCGAACACTGGCCCATCCAGGTTGGTGAAGTACCGACGAAGAACGTCGGACTCGACCGAGGTAAACGACTCGGGAACGTAGACAGCCACGAGAGTGAACCCTACGTCCACCAGAGGGTCGCGACCGGGATCTTGCGGCAACTCTCAGCTGAGACAATACAAACAACCGTGATCTGCCTCGGCTCGTCGCCCCGTGTTTCTGTCAATTGGCTCAAGAAACCCGGGTCGGCAAGCTGGCTAGACATGAAGCATCGCGGCATCTGGATGCACCTCGATCACGACCTCGCGTCCAGATCGCAAGCGCCTTCCATCCGCTCGAACTTCCATGACGGCGTCGAACGACCAGGTCCCATTTCGAACCGGTTTTGTAGCGATATGAGGATGTGGGAGGTGACTCGCGTTGCGAAGCCGACCGCGTAGCGCCACGCGTTGGCGAAACTTCAGCTTGTTGGTGGCAAACAGCGTCTCGACTCGACCGTCGTTGGGGTGTCCGCGTGGAGCCACGTCGGCGGCTCCGATGTACTCGGCGTTCATCACCACCAGCACGCTCCCCCGCCACCAGCCGCCCCGTCGTGCGGGATTGCGGACCACAAGGTGTGACACAAAGGTGTGTGGGGTCCCCTCGTCAACACTGACCGACACCAGATCCACGGGAAGTGCCAGCAGGTCCGTTCTCTCAGCAAGCGGTCGCGCTCCGACGGTGGTGAACATGTCTCCGGCCGCAACAGCTGTTGGCGCCCCGGTGCCGTCTGACAGCAACCGCGCCAGCTCTGCATCGTCGCCTGCGATGCGTAAGCCCGGCGGACGGGTGACCTCGGTCCCCCAGCTGACACCTTTCGAGATGGTCATCCTGGCGCTGAGCCGTCGGCGACCACGCCGCGGCGAGCCGACTCAACCGCCTCAGCGGCGGCTCGACGAGTCGCTGCCTGTGGTGCAACCGTGGCCACCTGACGAAGCAGGTCAATCAGTTGCTTCATCGTCCGCACAAAATCACCGCCGGTGAGTTCTTCCTCATCGACAATTTCTGCGAAACCCTCGCCCGCAACCCATGCGTGGGCAATCGCTGCAAACGTCGGGTCGGGTGAACGGTGCTCGCCCAGCCCAATCGATCGTTCCATTGCCTGAAGGTCCTCGCTGATCGCTGCCAACCGTTGCCACCGCGCCCTCACGTCTTTTGACGCGAACCACGGTGCCGGTGGCGGCTCCTTGCTGCGGTGCTCGTAGACAACACACGACATGATCGCCGCCAGGTCTGCAGCGTTCAGGCCATCAACCACACCATCGCGCAGCATCTCGGCAATCAACAGGTCGGTCTCGTTGAAGATGTTGGCGAGCATCTCGCCGTCCTGCGTGAGCTTCCACAACTCGGTCTCTGCGTACCCATAACGATCGAGGAGATCGAGCACCCGATCAAATTCCTGCCCGAGTGACTGGTTCTTCTCTGCAACCCGCTCGGAAAGCTTGATCATCTCCTGCTCGATTCGCTCGGCCCGGGCCGCAGCCTCAAGACGGATCCGAAGGTCGGGGTCTCGTGCAACATCAAGTTCGTCAGCCTGCAGTTTGCGTCGGCTTCCGTTGCGACGCTCGTTCGCTGCGATGTGGCGATCCGAGCCCACCTTGGCGGTGCGGAGACGCTTGGCGACATCTTGGCGATATCCCTTGCGCTGCGGGCCGTAGTTGGGTGGAAGCTTGATCAACCCAACCGCCTCAGGAAGGTCGACCAGGTCGTCACCTTCGAGGTGCACGACCTCACCACCCTTCGTGATGGCGGTGAGCCGGACGCCAGAGCGGCGGTTCGCAACCGCAACGATCACAACCGGTCCCCGGACCTCGCCCTTGGAAATCCGAATGATCGTGCCGGGCTTGAGCTTCTCCATTGCCCCACGCATCAGACCAGACGACGCGTGGCGCCGGTCCTGGCGATCTTGAGACTCAGCACTCCGAAGTCGCCGGTACTCCTCGATGTCACCGAACGGGCTCGCTGCCTCGGCCTGCTTCTCCGCAAGCGCCTCGCGCTTGCGATCCAGGCGCGTCTCGATTTTGACCACGTCACGGTCAGCCTGGAACTGAGCGAACGACAAATTCAACAGACGGTGTGACTCATCAGCAGTGTGCGTGCGAATCAAGTTCGCCGCCATGTTGTA
>JBLFZD010000091.1:0-11306 GCA_047610085.1 Ilumatobacter sp.
CCCTCGACTACAAGGATGGCCTCGATGCCTCCGGGTTCGCCATCACGAATCCCAATGCCACGCGCAGCTGCGGCTGCGGCCAGTCCTTCTCCTGATTCCGCCCAGATCGTCCGATCCTGGCGTTGCCGAAACTCCTCGGTGCCGAAAGGTGCCGTTGCGGTCGGGTGCCTTGATCTCGGACGATCTGTTCCGGAATGAGCAAGATGACCCCGCGAGCGGCGCGCCTCCCGAGCAACGCTGCTCAGGTTATGAGTTGAGTGATGCGGAGAGGCGTTCGCGCAACTCGGTGGTGTCCCAGAGGCCGTCAAGGCGTTCGATGACAACGCCATCGGCATCAGTGATGAACACGGCCGGTTCGAATGCCAACGTCAGTGCTTCGACGGCTGGCGCGATCGCCGACCCGGTGGTGTCGGTAAAGACCTCCGAATGGACGATGGTGAAGTCATCGTTGAAGTCGGGTGACACCTCAACGAGTGCCTCGAGTGCAGGCGTGCACGAACCGGTGGGGCACAGGGCAGGGGTGCCAACGAAGTACGCGACGGGTTTGGCGACGTTGAGTGCTTCGGTGAGCGTGACCGAATGGAATTCACACGCAGGCTCACGTGTGCAGATCGGGTCGACTCCGCCCGGATCGTTGACGGTCGGGGTCTCGAACCCGGCCAACGTGTCACCCGGCTTCGGGATACTCACCTCTGAGCGTTCGAAGACTTGGAAGTTGGCGCCTTCAGCGGGGCCTTGGTCGATCACGATCGTGTAGAGGCCGGGGTCGTCGATGGTGGTGCGGAACGCGTAGTACGGCGATGGCGTCACGCCGCGACGAACCGCGGTAATGCGCTCACCAATCTTGTTGCCGTCGAGATCAAACACTTGGGCACCCAGCTCGTCGGGCCCATCGATGACGAAGTCGGCTCGATCGACCAGGCTGAACGGCAAACGAATCTGACCAGGCACCTGGACGTCGGAGGGGAACCGTTGCACGATCGCGTATTCGATCGCGTCCTCGGATGCTGCTCCACTGCCGCAGGCTGAGAGTAGCCCGCTCCCTAACACTCCGGTCGCTGCTGCACCGGTAATAAACGTGCGCCGGGAGAAAGCTGGGTGGTTGGCAGGTTGTGACACTTCGGTTCTCTTTTCGGTCCATTGAGCGTCAATTTCGCTCCCTCATTGAATCGTCACGGGTGAACGTGCGAACGTACGGGGGCATGAGTACAACGACCCCGATCCTGCTTCGACGATACCGTCGCCGAATCCTCGGCTGGGGTGCCGCGATCCTTCTTGCCACCTTTGCAATAGGTGCGGTCATCTTCATTCCCATCGTTCAGAACGACCTCGAGGATCGCGTCGAAGAGGAACTGATCGGCGACGGCATTGAGGGGGTCACGGCGTCGTTCTCTGGCCAGGACGGAACCCTCACTTGTGCGCAGCTGCTCGATGATCCGGCCAGAGCTGGGCAGTTGGCGCAGGACGTCACGGGTGTTCGCGTTGTTGACCTGGACCGGACGTGCGTCGAAGCGGAAGTGGCCGCTGACGAGCGTTCTGACGGCTTCGATGTCGACGAACCAGCAGTGACAGAAGTCGGCGCCGATGACGTGGCGGCCACAACCGGCGAGGCGCCGGTCACGACCGAACCCCAGGTTGATTCGATCAATCAGTTGGTGTCCCAGGACCCTTTGTTTGGTCAGCTGTCAGCGCTGCTCGACTCGGCGGGGCTGACCGGCGCCGATGGTCTGGGAGGCGAGGGTCCCTTTACGGTGCTCGCTCCAACCGATGCTGCATTCGACGCAGCCTTTGCAGAACTTGGTGCTGATGCTTTCGGCGCGTTGACGACAGACCTCGAGTTGCTCCGCACGGTGCTTCTTCATCATGTCACCGCCGGCCGTCTGGCCTCTGCTGATTTCGTGGCAGGGCCGCTCGACATGCTCGATGGCTCGACGGTCGATGTTGACCCTGACGCCATCACATTCGCAAGTGGCGGTGTCGTGGCGGGTGTTGCTGACCCGGAGACCCAGCTTGACATCGATGCATCGAACGGTGTTGTGCACGCCGTCGACCGCTTGCTGACTCCCGAGGGGCGCAACCTCGGTGCGGGCACTGACGACCCGACCACCGGAGCTACCTTTTTCGACGGTCAGATCACGCTGACCGGAGTCGTTGCGTCGGGGGACCAACGCCGGCAGCTCATCGTGGCCGCCCAGTCCCAGGTGGCCGCCGCCAACGTCATCGACGAACTTGCTATCGATCTAGCTCGCGAAATCACGCAGAATGACCTCGACCGGCTTGTCGCACTCCTGAGTGCGATGCCACCGAACCTGGAGTCGGGAAGAGCAAGCCTGACCGGAGATGACCTGCTGCTGATCGGTACATATTCGAGCGTCGCAGGTGAAACCGCACTCACCGACTTGGCGTTCGCGAATGGGATTGGTCTCGACCTCTCGGCGCGAGATCTCGCGGATACGTCCTCAGCTCAAGAACTCCAAGATGAGCTCAACGAGTTCGTTCGCGTGAACCCGGTCCTGTTTGAGCCGAACTCCAGCAATCTTGCGCCTGAGTCCAATGCAGTCGTCGAACAGGTCGCCGCGCGTGCAATCCGCCTTGGTGGCACCGAAATCACCATTGTCGGCCACACCGATACCGACGGATCGGCCGCGACCAACCAGGAGTTGAGCGAGGTGCGCGCTGCGCGTGTGCTGATCGCGTTCGTCATTCGAGGCCTCGGAGCCGAGTCGCTCATGTCAGAGGGGCGGGGCGGCTCCGAACCGGTGCTGGTTGACGGAGTCGAAGACAAAGCGGCGAGTCGCCGAGTTGAGTTTGTCGTTCTGGCCTCCGAAATTTGATCCATCGTTCGCTGACACGAAGACAATGCAAGAGAGAAGACACCGTGCTCTACACACTTTCGAAATTTCTGGCCTGGGGTGCCCTGCTGGCGCTTATCGGCGGGTCGATTGGTTGGATGTTGCGTGCCCTGAAGTGCCGCGGAGAAGCTGCTGAGGCCCGAGCGGCCACGGTCGACCAAGACGAGGTGGAGCGCATGCGTCATCGCCTGGCCAACCTCGAGCAGGTGGTTGCAGAACGTGACCGTTTGCGGATGCAGGTCGCCGACATGCGCCACGCCGATTCCCCTGGTGTTGTCGGGCCTATCGGTGGAGTTCTCGATGACGTCGCAGATGTCAATGCCGACGATGTAAACGGATCGGTGCCCGACACATCGATCGAGGAAACCGTTGCGGTTGAGGAGCGCCAAACTGTCGGGTCCGTTGACGGACCGGAATCCGACCACGCGGGTGATGAAGCGAACGGCGGCGTGCCCAATGATGACGGTGCCCGTCCGGCGTCGATCGTGCCCGAGACCGGTGTGTCGGCAGATGGCAATACGTCGTCGGTCGCTCCTGCGCCGATGCTCAACCTGGCGGCTGCAGCGACCGCCATCGGGAAGAAGATCAATCTCGACGACCTGACCGCAGTCGAGGGAATCGGACCGAAAATCGCAGAACTCTGCCGTGGCATTGGGGTAACCACCTGGCAAGAGTTGGCCGACACCGAGGTGCTCGAGTTGCAGTCAATGCTCGATGCGGCCGGGTCTCGATACGCCGTGCACAAGCCTGAATCGTGGCCACAACAAGCTGGCCTGCTGGCCCGTGGTCTCTGGGACGAGTTCACGAGCCTGACCGAGGACCTCAACAGCGGACGCTGATCCCTGCGACGCGTTTTTTGGTGGGAGCGCGAACCGAATACCCTGCGGGGCATGAGCAAGCCCCTCGGTCCGTACGTTCCCGTCCTTCGCGCAGGCGACTTCATCTATCTGTCCGGCCAAGGCGGACTCGATGACGGCATCAAAGTCGAGGGAGGAGTGGTGCCCGAAACGACCCAGACGATGAAGAACATTAAGACGCTTCTTGAGTCGGTCGGAGCATCGATGGACGATGTCGTGAAAACGACATGCTTTCTGACCGACATGGAGAACTACGCCAAGTTCAACGCCGAATACGCGGCGGCCTTCGGTAGTCACCGACCCACCCGGTCGTGCGTTGCGGTGGCTGACCTGCCAGCTGGATTCGTCATTGAAGTCGAAGTGGTTGCATACAAGCCACTCGGCTGAGAATTTCATGGTCCTGCTGCACTGCGATGACAGACAGATCCCCAACTTCGCACCCGGTATGCCCGAGTTCGAGCAGATGATGAGTGGTTGGATGGCGTTCAACCAGATGCTGGTCGACGGCGGCCACTTCATCGAAGCCGCGGCGCTTGTGCCGACCGCCACGGCGACCACCATCGTGAAGAACCTCGACGCCACCGTCACCGACGGACCGTTCGCAGAGACCAAAGAACAGCTCGATGGCATCGTTTGAGCGGACGGTGGCGCTCACCGCAAACTCCGCCGAGTTCGAGCACTTGGCCGACCGAATCCGTCGGCATACACTGATCCGATGTTCGGAGCCGTCGTCCTCATCATCGCCATGCTTGCGATTCCGATCGTGGTCATCATGAGTGGTGCGGCAGCGTCGGCCATCCTCGGTGAGGTCCTGCGCCGCGACGGCATCTCCCGCCACGAGGGCTCCGAGCTCCTCGACCTCCCGGACTAATACGCCGACCGCCAAACTTCGGCGTTCCCGCGGGTCGCACCCGTATTTGTGCTCCCCGGTTCAAGAAACACGGGTTGCTAGATTCGTTGAATGCCTCATGATTTAGTGATTGCTCACGCTCGGTGTGTGGCCACGGTTGATCCGTTGCGGCGTGAGATTGCCGACGGGTGGGTGGCGATCGACAATGGGTTGATCGCTGCGATCGGGAGCGGTTGCCCTCCCGGGGCGACCCAGACAATTGATGCACGGGAGTGCCTTGTGACGCCCGGGCTGGTCAACACACACCATCATCTCTATCAAAACCTCACACGGGCCTTCCCGCCGATGACCGACAAGCCACTGTTTGGCTGGTTGCAGTCGCTGTATCCGCTCTGGCGTGCGATAGACACCGAGTCGGTCTACACCTCGGCATGGGTCGGGCTCGCCGAACTTGCCCTGTCGGGCTGCACCACGTCGTCTGACCACCTCTACTTGCACCCTCGTGGTGCAGGTGACCTGCTCACCGCTGAGATCGATGCGGCCCGTGACATCGGCATGCGTTTCCATCCGACGCGCGGCTCGATGTCGCTCTCGGAAAAAGACGGAGGGTTGCCGCCCGACGATGTGGTGGCTGATGACGACGAGATCCTCGCAGCGTGCGAAGAAGCCGTCGACCGCCATCACGACCGTTCGTTTGGAGCGATGACCCGCGTGGCGCTCGCTCCTTGCTCTCCGTTCTCGGTCACCGAAGACCTCATGGTGCGCACCGCCGAGCTCGCCGAACGGCTTGACGTTCGACTGCATACGCACTTCGCTGAGAACGCCGAGGATGATGAGTTCAGCATTGCCACCTTCGGTTGCCGCCCGATGGAGTACCTGGAGCGCACCGGCTGGTGCACCGATCGGACGTGGGTGGCGCACTGTGTGATGCCGAACGATGACGAGATCGTGCGGCTTGGTGCGGCGGGTGTGGGCGCAGCGCATTGCCCCTCCAGCAACATGATTCTGGCGTCGGGGATCTCGCCCATCGTCGATCTCCGCGCTGCCGGCGTCAAGGTTGGCCTGGGGGTGGATGGTTCATCGTCTGCCGACAGCGCGTCGATGTGGCTTGAAGCGCGTCAGGCAATGTTGCTGGCCAAGCTTCGCAACGGAGCCGACGCGGGAACAGCTCGAATGGCGCTTGAAGTCGCCACGATCGGTGGCGCGGGTTGCCTGGGCCGAGAGGGAGAGATCGGCACGCTGACCGTTGGCGCTGTGGCCGACCTGGCGGTCTGGTCATTGACGGGCCCGACCTTCTCTGGCGCTGTGGCTGACCCGGTGGAAGGTTGGCTGCGATGCGGCCCGACCGGTGCACGTGACACCATCGTCAACGGCCGCTCGATCGTCCGTGACGGCGTGCTCGTGAGCGACCACCTCGGCGAGATGCTCACCGCCCACGACAAACTCTCTCGCAAGATCCAGCGGCTCGCCTAACAAGCCCGACAGGACACGTCTCGCACCGGATGTCGGACAACGGGTGTCTGACACCAGATGTCAACAGATGTCGGGTCTGGCCTGTGTGACGGGGATCGCTGGGGCATGACGCTGCGAGGGTTGCTTGGTTGGCCAGACTGTGTGATGTGATGCGACGACCACTCATTGGACTGCTGTGTTTTGGGCTGCTCGGCGCGGCTGCGTGCACGTCGACGTCGTCGCAAGCCTCGACGACTCCAAACGATCCGCTGGCACCACTGCCCACCATCGGCATCGGATCGGAAATCGGTCAACTCAGTGGGGGATCTGATGTGCGAGCCATCGACACCGGTGCGGTCGAGTCGATTGTGATGATCGGGGACTCGATCACGGTCGGCGCGCAATCAATCATCGAAGGTCAGTTTGCATCGCTGGGTTTTTCCGAAGTGAGCGTGGTCGCGCAACAGGACAAACGAATCGGTGTGAGCTTCGGGAACAACTCGAGTGGGTCGGATATCGCATCGTTCATCGCAGGGGATTCAGATCGCAACGGCGATGAGCAGCTGTGGGTCGTTGCCCTTGGGACCAACGACATCAGTCAGTACAGCGGTGTCGAAGATGTCGTTGCTGCGATCGACTTGGTGCTTGAACCCATCCCTCAAGATGCGCCGCTGATCTGGGTCAATACGTACTTCGCCGATCGCCCCGAGGACACCGCCGAAGTCAACGCGGCGATCGACCAGGCGATCCGCCAGCGCGGAAACGCCACGATTGGCCGATGGAGCGATATTGCTGCGACGGATGGCGTGCTCAGCGGCGATGGCGTCCATCCGAGCTCCGATGGTGCGAAGATCTTTGCTGCCTTCGTAACCACCACGGTCTCAGACTTCTTGCAGCGATAAGGCCGGCGGGTGCGGGTCAGGACTCCCAGCGGGACTGACCGAAGCGGTAACCGACAGAGCGGACCGTTTGGATCAGGTTGGCGTGCTCCTCGCCGAGCTTGGCACGCAACCGACGAACGTGGACGTCGACCGTCCGGGCGCCGCCGTAGTACTCGTAGCCCCACACCCGACTCAACAGGATCTCGCGTGTGAAGACCTTGCCCGGATTCTGAGCGAGAAACTTCAACAGTTCGTACTCCATGTACGTCATGTCGAGCGGCTTGCCCGAAATCGATGCCTGGTAGGTCTCGAGGTTGAGTGCCAATTCACCGTATTCAACAAGGTCGGCGGACTGGACATCAACATCCGCGTTCAGCAGATGTCGGAGTCGAGCCTCAAGCTCGGACGGATGGAACGGCGAGAGACAGAAGTCATTGAACAGGTCGTCGCGGTGCTCCAGCTCGCTGAGCTGAGCACCACCAACCAAGACGAGTGCCGGAGTGGGATCGGTGTGCTGTTTGCGGAGCGACCGGACAAAGGCCCACCCGTCTTCGCTGGATTCGGTGACGTCGACGATGACGCCTGCCCATCCGTCATCGGGCTCGGCGTCGCTGGCATCGAGTGCCGAGCGCACCGACTTCCAGGAATAACCGGCGAGGTCGAGGGTGCGCACGAGTTCAGGCGACGCGTGCTCAGGAAAAACGGCAATCATGCGGCTCATTGCAATCTCACATCGACCTGAGGTATCGGTCCCGTTCAAACGGGGTGACCTGAGTTTTGTAACCTCGCCATTCGGAGCGCTTGTTGCGCAGGAACCACTCGAAGATGTGTTCGCCGAGAGCTTCTTGGACCAGCTCTGAGTCCTCCATGATGGCGAGCGCATCGTGGAGCGACTGTGGCAGCTGCTTGATGCCGAGCCCTTCGAGGACGTCATCGTCGATCTCGAACAGGTTTGCATCGGCTTCGTCAGGCAGTTCGTAACCCTCTTTGATGCCCTTCATTCCTGCCGCGAGGATCAGGCTGAACGCCAGGTACGGGTTGCACGCTGGGTCCGGCGAACGGAACTCGATGCGCGTGGCGAGCGGGTTTCCGTTCTTCGCAATCGGGACACGAATGAGGCCGCTTCGGTTATTGCGAGCCCAGCTGATGTGGACGGGCGCTTCGAAGTTCGGGACCAGACGCTTGTAGCTGTTGACGGTCTGGTTGGTGACTGCGGTTATCTCGCTGGCGTGGCGGAGCAGACCGGCCATGAATGATTTGGCGGTCGGGCTCAGGTCGTAGTCGTCGCCTTCGTCGTAGAAGGCGTTCTCGTCACCGTTGAACAGCGACATGTGGAGATGCATGCCCGAGCCCTGCAGACCTTCGAGCGGCTTGGGCATGAACGTTGCATGGACGCCGTTGCGAGCGGCGATCTCACGGACCGCGAGGCGGAAGGTCATGACCGAATCAGCCATGGTGAGTGCGTCGGTGTGGCGGAGGTCGATCTCCTGCTGGCCCGGAGCGTCTTCGTGGAAGCTGTACTCGACCGGAATGCCCATTGTCTCAAGCGTGCGGATCGTGTGCTTGCGGAGTTCGCCCGTGACGTCGTTGACGGTGTGATCGAAGAAGCCGCCAGCATCGATTGGAACTGGCTGTTCGCCTGCCTCGAGCGGTTCGAAGTAGAAGTACTCGATATCAGGAGCCACATAGAATGTGAGGCCGGCATCGTGTGCTGCACGGACGTGGCGACGCAAAACCTGGCGCGGGTCACCTTCGAAGGGTGTGCCGTTGAGGTGGTGGATGTCGCAGAAGATGCGGGCTTCTGGTGCAGATTTGTCGGCCCACGGCAGGAGTTCGTAGGTGTCGGGATCGGGGATCGCGAGGACGTCAGATTCCTGCACCCGGCTAAACCCGTCGATCGACGATCCGTCGATGGTCATGCCGTCGGTGAGAGCGTTGTCGAGTTCGGGAGGCGAGATGGCCAGGCTCTTGAGGTTCCCGAGGACATCGGTAAACCACAATCGGATGAGACGAACGCCTCGCTCCTCTACGGAACGAAGGACGTAGTCACGCTGCTGCTCGTTCATGTTCACAGTTCCAGTCTTTCAGATGGTGTCGAAAAAGCGAACGACGGAGCAGAGGACCGAACCCTCCACCCCGCCGGCCACGCTGCCGTTCAGGACTTCAATTTTCAACGGAGATGGGATCGGAAGGATCCGAGAGCAAGGAGTCAGGTGAGCACGTTGCCTTCTTTCTCGGCAACGACAAACCCTGGCGACGCAGCTCTCGGCTGTTCCGGACCGGCTCAGCTCACTTGGTCATGGCGGAGCAGATGGTGTCCGTCATAAGGCGAGCGACGATGTAGGGGTCGATGTTGCCGTTCGGGCGACGATCCTCGAGATAGCCCTTGCCGTCAATCGAGCACTGCCACGGGATGCGGACCGAAGCGCCACGATCGGACACGCCGTAGCTGAACTGATCGAAGCGCTGCGTCTCGTGCGCACCGGTGAGGCGTTCCTCGACGCCTGCGCCGTAGTTCTTGATGTGCAGGTTGGCCTTCTGGCCGAGTGCCTTGCAGCCCGCCTCGATGTGCACCATTCCGCCGTCTTCACGCATCTCCTTGGTGGAGAAGTTGGTGTGGGCGCCGGCACCGTTCCAGTCACCCTTGACCGGCTTGGCATCGATGCTGATGACAACGCCGTACTCCTCGGCGATGCGGTGGAGCAACCAACGAGCGACCCAGAGTTCATCGGAGACTTCGAGGAGCCCACACGGGCCGACCTGGAATTCCCACTGACCGGGCATTACTTCGGCGTTGATGCCCGAGAGGCCGATTCCTGCGTGCAGGCAGGCATCCATGTGTTCTTCGGCGATATCGCGGCCGGTGATGGCGATCTCGCCGACGCCGCAGTAGTACGGGCCCTGTGGGGCGGGGAAGCCATTTTCGGGGAAGCCGAGCGGCGAGCCATCGGGCTTGAGCATGGTGTATTCCTGCTCGATGCCGAACAGCGACTCGTGTCGCTTGTACTTCTTTGCCGTGCGTGCTGCGGCAGCGCGGGTGTTGGTCGGGTGCGCCTTGCCGTCAACAAGCATGACCTCGCACATCACGAGGATGCTGCTGCCGCCACGGATCGGGTCCGGGAAGACACGGGCCGGCTTGAGGACGCAGTCGCTCTTGTCGCCGGTTGCCTGGTTGGTGGAAGAGCCGTCGAAGCCCCACAGCGGCATGTCGGCCAACTCGACGCCGTTGTCGTCGTCGAGAATCTTTGTCTTCGAGCGAAGCTGCGGGCTGGGCTCCGTTCCGTCGATCCAGATGTATTCAGCTTTGATAGCCACGTGGTAGTCCTCTTGGTAGTCGTGATGATTCGCTTCGGGCACAGAAGACCCTATCGGTGGGCCAATTTCCGTGGCCGTAGGGTGCCACCCGCCAATTGCCTCGCTGTTGCTCAATCGTGAACGCCGCGTGAACTGGGCCAGCGCTATGGACGGCGAGATGCGTCGCCTGTTGCTTGCGTTGTCGATCATCGCCACGGCCGCTTTTGTGGCCCAGACCGGAGGAACCGTCCCGGTGCTGAGTGCCGCGCCTGGGGGCTTCACCGATGTAGTGGTGGCTGACGTGGGGTCGCTGACGACCGTCGAGGCGTTACCCGACGGGCGGGTTGTCGTGCTCGAGAAGAACGGTGACCTCCTGCGAATCGAAGGTGGACTCGCCTCGTCGGAAGTGGTCACCCTCGCAACGTTCGACGTGTGCACCAGACCTGAGTACGGCCGGCTGGGCTTGACGCTCGATCCGACGTATGAATCGAGCGGGCGTGTGTACGTGTACCGGACCGTGGCCTCGAGTGAGCCGGGCGGCTGCGATAACCGAGTGAGCGCCTTCAACATGAATGAGGATCGTTTCGATCTTGCGAGCGGGCAGATTCTGGTTGACCGAATTTCGTCGGTGGCCGGCAACCACAACGGTGGCGACATTGAAATCGGCAATGACGGATTCCTCTACATCGCCGTTGGCGACGCTGGGCGTGACCCGCGAGGAGACTCAGGTTCTACGGGCAATAACGATGCCGGGCAGGACCGGTCCTTGCTGAATGGCAAGGTTCTGCGAGTCGATCGGTTCACTGGATTCGCAGGGCCAGGAAAGCCCTTCACCGGTGGGGTACGGCCGACTTCCGCCTCCGTGGCAATCGTCCGGACACGCCGCCGTCGGTCTGTCGCGAGATCTTCTCGCTCGGTCTTCGGAACCCGTAGCGATTCGCGTTCGATCCGAACACCAGCGCCACGCGGTTTTTCATCAACGACGTGGGGCAGGGCACTCGCGAAGAGGTCAACGAAGGATTATCTGGGGCCAACTACGGCTGGCCGGCTCGTGCAGGTCGTTGCCTGCAAGGGTCCAACCCGCCATGTGCGGCATCGCAATTCGGCCTGACCGACCCCA
>JBLFZD010000092.1:0-11295 GCA_047610085.1 Ilumatobacter sp.
CGTGCCCGTAGGTGTTGGGCGTCTCCATGTAGAGAAAGCTCGCATCGAGCCCCGACAGTTGTTGCATCACTGTTGCCTCTCGTCCACCAGCCACGTTCATGTGACCGACGTCATCATGCCTCATCTCCACCTCCAGCGCCCAAAGAGAACAATCTGGTCGGGCCGGCCCTCTGCGGCAGGTGTCCGCAGCGTGCTCGATGAGACGAGACGAGTGAGCGAGAGAGCGAGCGATGGTACGACGCGTCGCGATCGAGCTTGGCGTGATCCTGTTCATCACCGTCATCGAGATGATCCAGCACAACGGGTACGCCGACGGCTCGGACGGTTCGGCGGACCTACTCGATGCCCTCTACGACGCACCGGTGTCGGTCACCACGACAGAGTTCGGCGACATCACACCGGTCAGCGATTCAGCCCGGCCGGTCGACATCGTCCAATGTGCAACGGTGAAGCTCGCCCACCGCACGTGGGGCGCGCAGGACGATGACAAGGCGTTAGCGATCGTTCGAGACGGTGACGCTGACGACCTCGACGGAACCCCCGTGATCAAATCCAGTGGCCAGCTCGTGGTTCTTCGCCCGAACCACCACTGACCACCAGGCTCGCTGACCCATTCCAGACGTTCATCGGAGGATCACCGGGATTTTGCGCGGTCCGCGGATTTGGCCGTTGGTCCACGTCGTCTCCTCATCCGGGTTGATTCGGTGGTTGGGGAACGCCGCACACCACTCCTGAAAGGCGGCCTTCATCTCGGGTCGAGCAAGGTTCGAGCCGAGGCATCGATGAATACCGAGGCCGAACGCAACGTGCCAGCTCACTTCCCGATCGATGAGGAATTCGTCGGCTCGCTCAAATGCTTTCGGGTCATCGTTCGCTGCGGAAAAGGTAACGAGCAACTGGTCGCCTTTGTGTACCGGGCGCCCCTCGACGACCGAATCGCCAACAACGCGACGACCCATGGTGACCGGCGCGTAGAAGCGCAGCACCTCTTCGCTCATGGTGAGCCAGACCGGGTCGTCGAACGACGTGCCGTTGAGCCGGGCAAGATCGGATGGATTCGACCCGAGATGCCAGCGAGGAGAGCCGATGGCGCTCCATGTCGTGTCGATGCCAGCGAGGATCAAAAGGAGCAGATAGCCGAACTGCAGCTCTCGATCGATCGGTTCTCCATCGCTCTCAGCTTGAGCGACAAGCGTGGCGAGGTCATCTTGCGGCTCGGCTTCACGCGCGCCGAGCAGCTTGAGGAAGTACGCCCGCATGTCGGCGGTGACCTCCTCGCGGACCCGGTTGTCACGCGGGCCAATTGGAAATTTCGGTAGATCCAGTCACGAAACACCGGCGCGTCCGAGTCGGGCACGCCGATCATCTGCGCGATGCCGTGCACCGGAATGTGCTGGCTGCACTCGGCGGCAGCATCGGCCATGTCGCGTCCGTCCAGATCGGCGATCAGCCCACGGCAGAACTCACGCAACTCCACCTCCATCGGCTCAATTTTCTTGGGACTGAACGACGGCAACAGCAGCCGACGATGGCCTTGATGATGAGGCGGGTCAGAAGTGATCGGAGGCGCCGGTCGCCGAATTGCATCGGGCTGCGCGACCGAGACCCACTGCGACGAGAAGTTCTCGGTGTCTTTGCCAATCGCCGAGACGGCCTCCATCGTGACCGGTATCAGGGCTCGCCCGTAGCGCTCGGTCATCGCCATCGGCGTGACCGCTCGGACTGCATTCCAGATGTCGATCGCGTCCGAGCCCCACTGGTCGTCGAGCCAATCCCAATCACTCATCCAATCGGTGACCGGCTTCGCGAACACGGCTGCACCGTCGTTTTCTTGCCCCTTGGTTGGAGCCCTCATTCCGTTTCGCACGAAACTGGCCTCCCTGGACAATCTGCCCGTCGAAGCCTCCGAGCGGTGATCAGATCCAGCGACGCGGGATCGGGAGGCGACCACGCACCCAGACGTAGCCGAGTAGCACCTTGTTGATCGCTCTCGTGTTGTCGAACTCCTTCGCCCCAAACTTGCCAAAGTAACGCACAGCGAGAGCGTGCCGTCGCTGCCGAGGCCGACCACAACGGCATCACCCACATTGACGAATGCCGAGCGCTGCGCGAGTTCGGGCCAGCGCTGGCTGCGTGCGACTTTGCTGCCGAATACGAGCACATGATCGACGCACTCATCTCTCTTGTGGCCGAGACCGTTCATCGGCCGAGCGCGGCCAAAGAGCAACGAATCAGTGACGCCACCTGAAAAACTACGCCACCTAATCGACAACTATTCGTAACCTAAACGTAAACTTCGTCACCATGTTGAAACATTCACCATCTCGACGGGTCCTCGCTGTGGGACTGACTGCAGCGATAGCGCTCGGACTCTCCATTGTTCCAGCTACTGCCAACGCAGAACCTCGCCCCATCCATGCGTCCACAGCGGAACCGACTCGTGCCGATCTCCTCGCCGCCTGCCCGATCGACGGCCCGGCCTCATTCGAAGACTCGTGGGGGTGGGCCCGCTCGGGTGGACGGTCGCACGAAGGCGTGGACATGATCGCCACCCGCGGCACCCCGATCGTTGCGGTTCGCAACGGATCAGCGCAGTTCAAAACCAACGGCCTCGGTGGCCGCGCCGTCTGGCTGACCACCGTCAACGGTGACAAGTTTTACTATGCCCACCTGAACGACTGGAACGGCAGCAGCCGCGATGTGAAAGCCGGCGAGCTGATCGGCTGGGTCGGCAGCACCGGCAATGCCAACGGTCCGCATCTCCATTTCGAAACGCTTCCGGGCGGCCTCGGGGAGAACCCGTATTTCCACACGCTTATCGCGTGCGTGGCCGACCTGTCGGCTCCGCCCGAACCACAACCTCGATCTGGCAATCAACTCAACAACGCCGCCGTATGGGAACGGTTCATTCCGCAAACGTAATCCTTCTACGATCGCAAGATGACCGGACCTCGAGGACATCGGCGACCTTGGGTTCCCTCAGCTTCAGAGACGCTCGTCCAACGCATTGCAGCAGAGACAGCAGCAGCTGCGTCCCCCTGCGCAGTGCGCGATCGCATCACCGCCCTCGTCGAGACCAATGCACGGATTCACGAACGCGAGTGCATCAACCTGAATCCAGCAGCGAATGTCATGAACCCTGCAGCCGAAGCTCTACTTGCGACCTCACTCGGTTCGCGACCCTCGCTTGGCTATCCGGGCGACAAGTACGAGATGGGCCTCGAAGCGATCGAAGCAATCGAGATCATTGCCGCCGAACTCGCAGCAGAAGTCTTCGATGCACACTTCGCTGAGGTTCGTATCGGGTCCGGCGCACTGGCCAACCTTTACGCCTTCATGGCAACGTGCGATCCGGGCGATTCGATCATCGTCCCTCCCGGCTCGATTGCTGGTCACGTCACCCACAACACCGCAGGCGCGGCTGGGCTGTACGGGCTCAACGTCCACGAAGCACCGGTCGACATCGAGCGGTACACGATCGATGTCGACGCGTTGCGCAGCCTTGCGCTCCGAGTCCAGCCAAAGCTGATCACGGTCGGGTCAAGCTTAAATCTTGCACTTCATCCCGTCACCGCAATCCGCGGGATCGCCGACGAGGTGGGGGCCAAGGTGCTGTTCGACGCCGCACACCTGTCCGGCCTGATCGCAGGTGGCACCTGGCCAAACCCACTGGTCGAAGGTGCCCACGTGATGACGATGAGCACATACAAGAGCCTGGGTGGCCCACCCGCGGGGCTGCTCGTCACCAACGACGCGGCCATCGCTGAGCGTGTCGATGCCATCGCATTCCCGGGGCTGACTGCGAACTTCGACGCAGCCAACACCGCTGCGCTTGCGGTCACGTTGCTCGACTGGAAAGAAACCGGTCAGGCCTATGCGACCGAAATGGTCGACTCGGCACGTGACTTGGCGTCGCATCTCGTCGCGGCCGGTCTTGGAGTGGTCCTCGTTGACGGCCAGGCAACCCGATCGCATGCCTTCGCGCTGCGCGCCGAAGCCTCGAACGGGGATGGGCACGCACTTGCCAAACGCCTGCGCACTGCAGGGCTTCTCACCTCTGGCATCGGGCTCCCGACCGACACCAGCAATCTGATGGGCGGCGTTCGGCTTGGCACGAACGAGATGGTCCGCTGGGGAATGACGACGACTCATATGCCCGAGATCGGCAGCTTCATAGCTCGGGCAATCAGTGGCGACGACCCTGACGACGTTGCTGCCGACGTGGCTCGATTTCGATCACAATTCACCAACATTCACTTCTGCGCTTGATCGCCCAGTCCAATACGCGACTGGCCGGATACTCTCCCTCACCACATGAGTGACATCGCGGTCGACCCAATCAACGGCCTCACCGCAGCACAGGTGGCCCAGCGCCAAGCCGATGGCCGCACCAACGATGTGCCCGATGCCCCGGTGCGAACGTTGGGCGAGATCATCCGCGCCAACGTCTTCACGCCGATCAACGCAATCATCTCGACGCTGTTCGTCCTGATCCTGATCGCCGGCTTCCCCGGCGACGCGCTCTTCGCTGGGGTCGTGGTTTCGAACTCGGTCATCGGCGTCGCTCAGGAGCTACGGGCTCGGCGCACGCTGCATCAGCTGGAGTTACTGAACGCCCCCACAGCGACTGCCCGCCGCGATGGCAACGACATCGAGCTCGCCGTGAGTGGCGTCGTTGCCGATGACCTCTTGGTGCTCAAGACTGGCGATCAGATCGTGGTGGATGGAGCGGTGACCTCAGCGGTCGGTCTCGATATCGACGAGTCACTCCTCACCGGCGAAAGCGATCCGGTCACCAAAACCGCAGGCGACAATGTGATGTCGGGGAGCTTCGTGTCGTCGGGCTCAGGCCTGTACATCGCGACCGCTGTCGGCGCCGACAGCTATGCGGCCAAGCTGACCGATGAAGCCCGGGTGTTCAAGCTCGCCGACAGCGAACTGCGTCGTGGCGTGAACACGATCCTCCGATGGCTCACCTTCATCATTCCCCCGACAGCAACGCTCCTAATGATCCGCCAGCTCGGCAGTGACGAAGTTGACCGCTGGCAAGATGCGCTGCAGGGAACGGTTGCTGCTGCAGTAGCGATGGTCCCCGACGGGCTGGTGTTGCTCACCAGCCTGGCGTTCATCGTCGGTGTCATCTCCCTCGCGCGTCGCCAAGCGCTCGCCAAAGAGCTCACCTCGGTCGAACTCCTCGCACGGGTCGACACGCTGTGCCTCGACAAGACGGGGACAATCACAACCGGTGAAATCAGTTACGGCGAGGTTGACCCACTTCCCGGCGTCGACGCCACGTTCGTGTCCGAGGCACTCGGTGCGCTCGGTGCATCCGACCCAAGCCCAAACGCCACACTCGCCGCGATCATCTCAGCGCACCCGGCTCCCGACGGCTGGCTGGCCGACGCGATCACGCCGTTCAGCTCGGCGCGAAAATGGGCCGCAACACACTTCGAGGGCCGCGGTTCGTTCTACATCGGAGCCCCCGAGTTCCTGGTCGACCCGCATGACATCGACACTCTCGCCTCGGTGCGACGGCGTGCCGACGCCGGCAGCCGCGTCCTGATTCTGAGCCATGCCGAGGGTGAGCATCGCGGCGACGAGCAACCTGACCGACTCACTCCGCTCGCCGTCATCTCACTCGAAGACACCGTGCGCAGCGATGCCCCCGAAATACTGGAGTTCTTTCGCGAGCAAGGCGTGACCATCAAGGTGATCTCGGGAGACAACCCGGCAACGGTCGCGGCTGTCGCTCGACGGGCAGGGGTGCCCAATGCCGAATCGGGTACCGATGCTCGCACACTGCCCGACTTCGAGACCGACGCCGAAGGATTTTCCGACACCGTTCACTCCACGGCGGTCTTCGGGCGGGTGTCTCCACACCAGAAGCGGGCGATGGTCAAAGCGCTCCAGGCACGCGGCCACGTGGTGGCGATGACCGGCGATGGCGTGAACGATGTGCTCGCGTTGAAAGACGCCGATATGGGCATCGCTATGGGCGACGGGAGTTCATCTGCCCGAGCTGTGGCGCAACTCGTGCTGCTCGACAACAAGTTCTCCACGCTGCCGCTGGTGCTCGCCGAAGGTCGACGGGTCATCAACAACATTGAACGCGTCGCCAACCTGTTCATCACCAAGGCGACGTATGCGGTGCTCCTCACGGTGCTGGTCGGGATCTCGGGTTCGCCGTTCCCCTTCCTCCCTCGCCAGCTCACCCTGATCGGCACGTTCTCGATCGGCGTGCCCGGGTTCTTCATCGCTCTCTCCGCAAACGAGAATCTTGTGCGGCCAGGATTCCTGCGGCGTGTGCTTCGATTCTCGATTCCGGCAGGAATCGTCGCTGGGGCAGCTGCATACGCCGTGTACGAAGTGGTCCGTCGAATGGACGGCGTGCCATTGGCAGAAGCTCGCACTACCGCAACGATCACACTGCTCGGCGCCGGGCTCGTGGTGCTCGTTCTGGTAAGCCGACCGATTCAGGTCTGGAAGATCGCACTCGCCGGATCGATGGCTGCGATGTACACCGTGGTGCTCTCGGTCGGATGGCTGCGTGATTATTTCCAACTCAACTTGCCGACAACCGACGGGTGGATCGTGACCGCGATCGGCACGGTCATCGCAGGCTTCGGCGTCTGGCTCGCACCTGCCGCAGTCGCCAAACTCATCCCCGACGACTGAGCGCCATCGTCAAGGTCGCCAGTCGGTCCCGTCAACGGCCGGGCAATTGGTCTGACCTATTGATATCTGTGCCTATACTCACCGCATGCCAGAGGACCCCTCTCCGGTGAGCTACGTGACCGAGCTGAAGTCGTTGCCGGATCAGATAGCCGCCGCCATCAGAGAATCGATCATCTCCGGCGCGCTCGTCGTCGACGAGCGACTCCCGAATGAGGCAGAGCTGGCTGCGCAGTTCGGGGTGTCCCGGCCGACGATCCGCGAGGCGCTGAAGCGGCTCGCAGCGAAAAACCTGATCCGGTCCCGCCGCGGCGCGTCGGGAGGAAACTTCGTCTCGCTCCCCAGCAGAGACCAAGTTCGGTCCGATCTGTCAACCACCGCCACGCTCTTGGTGAGCCACCAAGTGTTCTCGCTCGCCGAGGTCGCCGAGAGCCGACGCCTGCTCGAAACGATGTGCGCGCGCCTTGCCGCAGAACGGCGGACCAAGGTGCACCTCGCGGCCCTGGTCGATGCTCTCGAGCAGCAGGCCCGCCCCGATCTTTCCGACGAGGAGTTCTGCGCTGCTGATGTCGCATTCCATCGAGTGATCGTCGAGGCCGCTGGCAATCCGGTGCTCGACTACGTCATGGTGTTCGCGCTTGAGGCGCTGCACCCGTCGACGAACCTGGTGATCAACCGCTTCCGCAAACGTGCCGATGTATTGACCCTCCAACAGCATCTCCTCGATGCCATCAAATCCAGCGATCCAGACGCAGCAGAGTTGGCGATCAATGCGCAAATGGAACACCTGACGGGCATCTACGAAGTCGCCCAGGAATGGGTGGAAGCTCGACGATCAGAACGAGAGGATGAAGATGGCATTGACCGAACCGAGGAATGAACATCGCCTCCGCCGGATGCTCGCACCGGAGTCCGTCGCACTCGTTGGGGCATCAACCGTTCCGAATGTTGCTGGAAACGACATGGTGCTCGAGCTGCAGGTCTCTCGCTACCGAGGACGGGTGTACCCGGTCAATCCTCGGTACGAAGAGGTCGAAGGGTGGGAGTGCTTCGACAGCTTGACAAGCCTTCCGGAGGTCCCGGACCTCGCAGTACTCGGAGTCGGCAACGCACGGCTCGAGGAGTTGGTTGTGCAGGCCATCGAGATCGGCGTCGGCGGCCTGGTCATACCCGGAAGCGTTTTGCTCCCCGACGACACGGCCAGCAACTCCTTACGTTCCCGAATTCGCACCCTTGCAGCCGACGCTGATTTGCCGATCGTCGGCGGAAACTGCATGGGCTTCTACAACGTGGAGAGCTGGTTCCGAGCATTTCCCTTCAACCGTCCGTATGAGCTCCGCGAAGGTGGCGTGACACTCATCGCCCAGTCCGGATCGGTGCTCACCGCTCTCCTCTGGAACGACCAGAAGCTGCGATTCAACCTGGCGATCTCCCCAGGTCAAGAGTTGGTCACGACCACGGCCGACTACATGGACTACGCACTCGAGCTGGAGAGCACACGGGTGATCGCACTCTTCATCGAATCCGTACGAGAACCCGATCGCTTCATCGCTGCACTGAAAAAAGCTGCGTACCGAGACGTTCCCGTCGTAGCGCTCAAGGCCGGCCGTTCGCCAGAGGCTGCCAAACTCGCGCTGAGTCATTCCGGTGCAATCGCAGGTGACGACGCGGCGTATCAAACGTTATTCGAACGGTACGGCGTGCTGCCGGTCAAGTCCCTCGACGAACTCGCCGCAAGCGCACTCCTACTCTCCGATCCTCGGCGTCCGGCCTCCGGAGGCCTGGCGGCAATTCTCGACTCGGGCGGTGAACGAGAACTCCTGATTGACCTCGCCGACGACATCGGTGTTCCGTTCGCTCAGATCGACTCCGAGACAACGGCCGTGCTCGAGTCCGAGCTCGACCACGGGCTCGAGCCGATCAACCCGCTCGATGCGTGGGGCACCGGCAACGACTACCAGTCGATCTTCGAACACTGTTGGCAAGCACTCATGGACGACGACGACACCGCCATCGGCGTCTTCGTTGCCGACCTGACATCAGGCTTCTATCTTCACGAATCCTTCGCACGTATCTGTCGCCGCGTTCATCGACGAACCGGCAAACCGATCGCGATGATGACGAACCACATCGGCACCGACTCCCAAGACCTGGCGCGCCGCATGACCGACCTCGGCATTCCCGTGCTCGATGGCACGGTCGCTGGGTTGCTCGCCGTGCGCAACGTGCTTGCGTACCGCGATTTTGTGCTCCGACCGCTCATCGCCACTCCATGGAGGCCGGACCTTGCCGTCACCGAACGCTGGCGTACGCGGCTGAGCGAGCCTCGCGCCCTCACCGAGGGCGAAGGGCTCAGTCTGCTCGCCGACTACGGCGTCCCGGTCATGGACCATGCATTGATTACCGACGTCGAGGACGCCGTCTCGGCTGCCGACGAGATCGGGTATCCCGTCGTGCTCAAAACGGCTGTTCCCGGAATCCTGCACAAGTCTGATGTGGGCGGCGTGGTGCTCAACCTTGTCGATGCCGAAGGTGTTCGGGAGGCCTACACCGACCTACGCGACCGACTCGGTGACGAAGTCTTGGTTGCCCCAATGATCATTCCCGATGTGGAGATGGCGCTCGGTGTCGTGTCCGACCCGCAGTTCGGACCGATGGTCCTCGTGGCGGGCGGCGGTGTCTTCATCGAGGTACTTGGCGACCGTCAACTCGGGCTCGTCCCCATCGACGCGCCAATCGCTCGGCGGATGATTAACAAGCTCGCAATCGCGCCGATCCTCAATGGAATCCGGGGGCGTCCCGCGGTCAATAAGGAAGCGGTTGCTACGGCCCTCGTCGCCCTCTCGAACCTCGCCGCCGATGTCGGTGACCTCATCGCTGAGCTTGATGTCAACCCGCTCTCGGTGACCACCGAAGGTTGTGTTGCGCTCGACGCACTCGTCATCCCCCACGCGGCGGTCGACTCCACCGCGCTGCATCCCACATCCAGTCCATTCACCGACGCGTCGTCGTCAGCCAACCCCCAGGAGATCACCGTGAACACTTTCAAAGCCCTCGTCGTCCGTGAAGCGGAGGAAGGCAACCCGAAGTCCGCCGCCGCCTCGATCGAGCAGTTGGGCGACGCCGACTTGCCCGTCTACGACGGCGCCGAAACCGTTGTGGTCGACATCGACTACTCGTCGCTCAACTACAAGGACGGTATGGCACTCACCGGCAAGGGGCGCATCATTCGTTCGTTCCCAATGGTGCCGGGAATCGACTTCTCCGGGACCGTCGTGTCATCGGAATCCAACCGCTTCGCCGCGGGCGATGGCGTCATCCTCACCGGATGGTCCGTCGGCGAGCGATACTGGGGCGGATACAGCCAACGACAGCGGGTGAAGGCTGACTGGCTCGTGAAGCGGCCCGCCTCGATGAGCAGCGAGCAGGCAATGGGGATTGGCACCGCGGGACTCACCTCGATGCTGTGTGTGCTTGGGCTTGAAGCGGGCGGCGTGCAACCCGACAGCGGCCCAGTGGTCGTCACGGGCGCTGCGGGCGGTGTCGGCAGCGTGGCCATCGCGCTCCTCTCGAAGCTGGGCTACGACGTGACCGCCGTAACCGGACGCCCCGAGGAGCACGACTACCTGAGTTCGCTTGGAGCGTCCGCTTTCCTCTCCCGCGACGAGATGTCAGAAGCCCCGAAGCCGCTTGAGGGCGAGACATGGGCGGGTGCCGTCGATGCCGTCGGTTCTACGATGCTCGCCAAGATCATCGCCCAGATGAAGTACCGCGGCACCGTGACCGCATGCGGTCTTGCCGGTGGCGTCGACCTGCCGAGCACCGTCATGCCCTTCATCCTGCGCGGCGTTCGGCTGCAGGGAATCGACTCGGTGATGGCGCCACTGGCCGACAGAGAAGCGGCGTGGTCGCGTCTTGCAACCGACCTGCCGGGCGACCTGCTCGCTGCGATGACCCAGGTTGTTCCAATGTCGTCACTGCCCGAGCAAGGTACAGCGATCATGGCCGGCACGACCCGCGGCCGCATCGTCGTCGACCCCAACACCTGAGCTCGACAGAGCACAGCAACAGATGGCGGAATCGCCATCATCGACGAACAAGGGTTTCTCCAACTTGGGTTACTTGAGCCCGGTTGGAGCAACCCAATTTTGGCGACCTCGATGGACCACCGCGCGCCCTCGGCAGGAATCGAACCTGCGACCTGTCGCTTAGGAGGCGACCGCTCTATCCAACTGAGCTACGAGAGCGAGGCCGGCACGAAAAGTGGGGGAAGCCCTCAATCCTCAGGTGCCAGCGACATGGACCGATTGTAGAGGCCGGTTGGCAATCCCCGCTCACTTCTATTGGAGGTCGCAGAACGGTGGGATTGACAAGCCATCAGATCTGCGAAATCTGGTCTCCGGCCAGCCCTCGTTAGGGTCGCCCAATGGACAACATCGATGAGCGACAGAAGCGAATCGAGTGGTTCGGCCAAGTTTGTTCAGGGCTGCATCAGCAGCTCGGGACGCTCAACGATGGGGCTCCGGCGGCATACATCCCCGAGCTCACAAACGTCGACCTCGACCTTTTCGGCATCGCTGCTGTCACGATCGACGGTCAGCAGCAACTCACCGGCGACCACGA
>JBLFZD010000093.1:0-11274 GCA_047610085.1 Ilumatobacter sp.
CAAGCGGCATCGACTGGCTCGTGGCGGACGACGCCGCCGCCGCAAAGGTCGCCATGCGCGATCTCTCCGACGCCGCTGTGGCTGCTGGCGAGACCGGGGCAGCATGTCTGGCGGGGTTCGATGCGCTGCTGGCCGATGAGAATGCACGAGCCGCACTCCTGGATCTCAGCACCGCGACCATCCTCGTCGTCGCCGAAGGTGCAACGGGCCCTGCCAACTTCGAGGCGATCGTCAGGCGCAGCCCAGAATCTGTGGGGCGAGTCCTGACCGCGATCGACTGAATCAAACGAGCGAGCATACTTTACACTTTGTAAAGGTTGGCGTACGTTCGTCCCGTGACGACCAATATTGACGACACAAACGTCGGCCTCACGGTCGGCGACGTGCTCCGCACCCAGCTGTATTACCCGTGGGCTGCGCAGACCATCGGCGACGCCGCGTCGGAGTTCGTTCGGCGCGACATCGAGAACTTGGTCATCAACATGCCTGACGGCTCGGTGCGCCTGCTCTCCCAGCGCGCGCTCAACCAGGCACTATTGCCGTCTTCACAAGAACTTTTTGAGACCAGCCGATCCCCGTCGGAGGTCGATTTCGAAGACATCGCCGTGGACCACGCAGCTAACCCGGCCCACCTCAGCACGATTGGCGACTCCCGAGGTGGGCCGGTCGAGCGAACCAGCGATGAAGGCCTTGGCCACGATCCTGGCGAGCAACGAACACCGCCTCCTCGTTGAAAATCCGCACGGTCAACTGGCGGGCATCGCCGCCCAGCGCGACCTGACGCGCACCGTGCTCCTCCAACTGCGCACGGCCCGGCGCTCGACCAACTCTCGTTCCTCATCCCCGGATTGACACCGCTCTTAACAATTTGTAAGGTCTGGCCGAGCGTTTCGTCGACGCCTTCGCCCTTCTTGACGCCTGCCTTGGAGATCCACATGGAACAGACACCGCCACTCACACCGATGTCGCTCCCGATGCTGCTTGAGCGGATCGCGTACGAGTGGGAGTCGCGCAAACGCATCTTCGACCTTCCGACCGCCCGCTTTTGGAAGCCCGACCCCGAGGTCGACCTGTCTTTCGAGTTCCTTGGACGGCCTGCTGCGACACCGGTCGGTCCCGCTGCCGGCCCGCACAGTCAGATGGCGCAAAATATCGTCCTCTCGTGGCTCGGCGGCTCGAGACTCTTCGAACTCAAGACCGTGCAGATCATCGACGACCTCGAAATCGCCCGGCCGTGCATCGACATGGAAACCATTGGGTACAACATCGAGTGGAGCCAAGAACTTCTCATCCACGAAAGCCTCGAAGAGTACGCCAAGGCATGGATGATCATCGAGATACTCAAGCGGTGGGAACCAATCCGCGAGTTCGTCGGTGATGACCCGGGCCCGCACGTGTTCGACATGTCGGTTGGCTACGACCTCGCCGGAATCCAATCGGACAAGGTCGCTGGATTCATCACGGCGATGGCGAACGCCGGCGACGAGATCGAGCGGCTCCGCGCACAGATCCCCGACGACTCACCGTTCGCACAATTCCGTGACCTCGAGTTCCCGACGACCATTTCGGACTCGATCACGCTGTCGACGTTCCACGGCTGCCCGCCCGATGAGATCGAGCAAATCACCAAGCACCTCATCGATGCACACGACATCGACGTGATCGTAAAGCTCAATCCGACGCTGCTCGGTCCGGACGGCGTGAGCAGCATCGTTCATGACACGCTCGGCTATCACTACGTCGAGCTCGTACCGACTGCCTTTGACGAAGATCTGCCGTTCGATCGTGCGATCACGCTGATCGACGAGCTGAACACCTACGCGAAAGACCGCGGGCACCGCTTCGGCATCAAGCTCACGAACACACTCGTGGTGAACAACCACAAGCAATGGATGCCCGACACGACCATGTATCTGTCCGGCGCCCCCTTGCATGTACTCGCCACGGCGGTACTCGATCGGCTCGCAACCGCACTACCGGGTCGTTTCATGATTCCTGGGCACCAAGAACAGGGTGGCGACGTGATGGTTTCGTTCTCTGCCGGAATCACCAAGGACAACCTGGCTGACACCATTGCTCTGGGCGTCCAGCCTGCAACCGTGTGCTCCGACCTTCTCAAGCCCGGCGGGTATGGGCGGCTTGCGCCCATGCTTAAGTCACTGGCGAAGGCCGTCAAGGCGAGTGGATCCACCGACCTTGCCGGGCTGCGCATGGCCGCGCTCGACAGCGCTCGTGAACAGGGGCAGCCAAACACCGCAGCGGCACACTTCGCTCAGATCACGGGGCCTGACCTCACCAGCTACCACCTCGACGGCAACGAAAAGCTGCCGCGGGCGGTCGACCACGACCTGGAGATGTGGGGCTGCGTCGCTTGCAATCTCTGCGTCACGGTCTGCCCGAACGATGCCTTCTTCAAGGTCCCGACCCCCGAGTCGATGACCGACGAGGTCGGCGGTCGCCAGCAGTACCTCTTGTTCACTGAGCTGTGCAACGAGTGCGGCAACTGCCTCACGTTCTGCCCCGAGAACGGCGACCCGGCCCAGATCAAGCCGCGCCTCTATCTTGATCAAGCACGCTTCGACGCCGCTGAGGGAACGCGGTTCCTCCTCGACCTCAAGGATGAGCTCACCATCACGGCTGCCGGTGGCGGCGACGAACACGTCGACACGCTCATCTCGGTTCTCACGTCCGACGAGGGCCTGCCGGTACCCATCTCTTCACGTGGTCTGCCGAGTGGTCTTTGACATTTTGTTCAGTCCGCTTTGACGTCGAGGAGCACAAGGATCGGCTGGGACATTCCGGGTAATCGCCTGGTCGAGCGGCCGCCCAACCCGTGCTCGGACACACGCTTCACCGTCGGTAGATTCACGGTCTATGAGCGACGTGACAATCCTCGACGGAGGCATGGGAAAAGAACTCCGGCGGGTCGGCGCGCCCTTTCGTCAGCCTGAATGGTCATCGCTCGCGCTGACGGAAGCACCCGAGATGGTCGTGGAGGCACACACCAACTTCATCGAGGCTGGCGCACGCGTCATCACCACCAACAACTACGCGGTTGTGCCGTATCACCACACCGCGGAGTTCTTTGCCGAACGCGGCGCCGAACTGTGCGCCTTGGCCGGACAGTTGGCCCGCGCGGCAGCTGACGCGTCGGAGCACCGCGTGTTGGTGGCCGGCTCGATGCCTCCGTTGTTCGGGTCATACGAACCCAAGCGCTTCGATGCCGAGCTGGCCGCGCCGATCTACTTCGAGATCGCTCGGGCACTCGAGCCATACGTCGACCTCTGGGTTGGTGAGACGCTCAGCACGATCGCCGAGATGGACACGATCATCGACGCAACCGACGCTATTGGATCGACCAAGCCGGTGTGGATGGCCTTCTCTCTTCCTGATAACTGGGGTGACCATGGCATCGCCGTGCGGTCTGGCGAAACCGTGCCTGCCATCGCTCAGGCCGCCGCCCATCATGCGGGCCGCGTCGAAGCGCTGCTTTTCAACTGCTCTCTCCCGGAGCAGACCGGCCCTGCCTTGGCAGAGCTCAGCGCCGCAATCGCTGATGTCGGGCTCGACGTGCGCCTCGGTGGCTATGCCAATGCGTTCCCGACCGCCCGCGAGCACGCCTACGCAGCGAACGAGGTGATCTTCGAACGCCGCGAGGAACTCACGGGCGAGCGGTACGCCGAGTTCGTCGCTGATTGGATTTCGTCGGGTGCGTCAATCGTTGGTGGTTGCTGCGACATGTACCCCGAGCACATCGCGGCGCTCGCCAATCGTTTCGGGTGACCACCGATTGAACGCACTGCGCTGCTTCGCGGCGCCGAGCACACCACCATGTGGACCATGTGGACGAGACGGGCGCGCTACGTGGGCGCGATGGTCAGCGGAGTTCTGCTGACGACCGCCGCGTGCGGTGGTGCGAGCGATCAGGTTGCCACGCCCACAGTGGCGCCAGCTCCGACCCTTGCTCCAGACGAACCCGACCGAACCACCCGCAACCGAGACGCCCGTCGCCGAGGCACCCCCGGAAACCGCAGCGAGCGCTGCAGTTGTTGTTGGCGGACGGCAATTGGCCGAAGGAGCCGATGTGGTTGCCGACTTCGAAAACAACTCGTTCACCAACCTCGAGCAGTTCGCTCGAGATCACCTCGATGATGTCGATGTCATCGGCTTTGGCACCCAAGACAGCCGAGACGAAGCACTTGACTTCGTCGAACAGTACGGCACGAGCTCATTCACGATGTTGTGGGACGAATCGTTCCAATCTTGGTCGGCCTTCGAGGTCACCGATCAGCCCACGGTGATCCTGCTCGGAACCACCGGCGAAGAACTCGGCCGCTGGAGTGGTGCGATCCCCGAAGCCGAAGGCCTCGAACTCGCGGCCGCCGCCAACAACTGACGCGAGCCCCCTTCATCTGCCACACTGTGCCGATGTTCAGGCACGTCGTAATGTTCAAGTGGAATGATGACGTCGAGGAAACCCATATCGAAGCCACAAGTGCGGCATTGACGGCCCTCGTCGCGACGATCCCCGAGGTCGGTGAATACCGCCACGGACCCGATGTCAAGATGACCGACGGAAACTTCGACTACGTCGTTGTGGGCGAATATGCGTCGGCCAACGACTACGCCGTGTACCGCGATCACCCCGACCACAAGGCACTCATCCAGCAGTACATCGCGCCCCACATCTCGGATCGCGCCGCCGTCCAATACGAGGCCTGATCACTCGTCGGGTGTCAGACACCCGATGTCCGACGTTGGATGTCGGCGGTGGGTTACGGGGTGACCTCGTTGGCGAGGTCGGTGCCGGCGACCCAGTGCTCGAGGTTGCTTAGGAACGCTTCGTCGGCACGCCGACGGGTGCCGTCGGTCGACCCGGAGTTGTGCGGCGTGATGATGATGTTCGGCGCGGTCCACAGCGGATCGTCGGCCGGCAGTGGCTCTGGGTCGGTCACGTCGATGCCCGCACCACCGAGTCGGCCATCCACCAGAGCCGACGTCAGCGACGCCTGATCAACAAGTTCACCACGTCCAACATTGACGAAGTATCCGTCGGGCCCAATGGCATCGAGCACGTCGACGGAGACGATGCCGGCGGTGTCATCGGTGAGCGGGAGCGCGACAACCATCGCATCGTGATCAGCCGCAATGGATTTCAGCTCATTCAACGGTCGCACCGGATACGGCTCGTCGCCTTTGGCGGCGCGGCGCACGATGGTCGGCACCATCCCGAACGCTTCAGCGAGTCGAGCGACTTCCTGACCGATTGGACCCCAACCAACGACCGCCACGGAGCGGCCTTCAAGCTCGACCCAGCGATGCCAGTTCCATTCGCCACGATCTTGCGAACGGATCATCCCCGGAAGGTCGCGGCTCAGGGCGAGCAGGTACATCATCGCTGTACGAGCGATCGGTGTGGCGCTGGAACCCGACGATGTTGTGAGTCGTGCGCCACGCGCGAGGAAGGTCGAGAAAATCGGGCTGTCGACTCCGGCCGACATCGTGTGCAGCCACCGCAGGTTCTCGGCTCGTAGCGCAACCCCGAAGAAGTTGGCTGCCCGCTCAGGCCATGCGTCGTGCGAGAAGAAGGAAATGGTGATGCGAGCGAGGTCCTCATCGCTCACGGGCTCGTCGCCACTCAAGGTGACGAGGTCGAAATCAGGAGCGATCGACCGCAGCCGCTCCCCGTATTCGTTGGCAAACGTGTCGGTGCAAAACAAAACGTCACTCACCTGACCGAGTGTGTCAGAGCAAGGATCGCGGTACAGCACGGACCGGGTTGTGGAGGGGGTCAGGCACCCTCCGCTCGCCTGATGTGTGGAGGGGGTCAGGCACCCTCCGCTCGCCTGATGAACAATGGGGGTCGAATTCCCTCAGCGCAGCCAGTTATTGGGTATCGCCTTCTCGCCCCAATGACCGAATCGCTTCCAGAACAGGCGCATCAACAGCTCCCAGGCACCGACTGCTCGCCTTCTGACGAATGTGTCGAGCCGCAGCCGCAGAACGCAAGATTCGTCGCTTGGCCCGTCGGCGAGCCAGAACTGGAGCCGCGTCGGTCGGAACAGCGCGTGGCTGACTGCATAGCTCCCGTAGAAGTACTGCAGGTCGCGGTACCGCTCTTCGATGATCGTGCCAAGCACTCCGGAGAAGGACATCAGCGGTCCAACGTGGGCGTTGTAGACACCCTCGGTGAAGCCGGTCCGGCCCGAAGCATCGGTCAGGAATTCGACTCGAAATGGAGGTATCTGCCCGTCGGTGAACGTTTCCGGGTCACACAACCACGCCCAGACTGCAGCCCGGGAGCGACCAATGGTCCACTCGTGTTCGTACACGTGGTATTCGAAGCCCGGCGGCGGCGCAGGAGGAGCAGGTGCGACAGCAAGAATCGGCCCCGAGAACCGCTCGGTCAGTCGGTCGGCGTCACTGTGTTTGCCATCGCCACTAACTTCATCGTCGGACATAGCTTCATCGTCGGCGCGATCATCAACGGTTGCAAGTCCTGCGACTGACTTCGCGGTCGCCCCGGGGAGCGGAAGGGCCTGAGCGGAGGGTGCCTGACCCCGTCCGATACCCCGTCCGATACTCGGCGGTTCGTCGTTCGCTGCCGAGAGTCGCGAGACTCGGTGCATGAAGACCGCCGCAACCGAAATGCTCGACATCGAGTTTCCGATCCTCGCCTTCAGCCACTGCCGCGATGTTGTCGCTGCGGTCACGAAGGCCGGAGGCCTTGGCGTACTTGGCGTGGTCGCTCACTCGCCAAAGCAGCTTGAGATCGACCTCGACTGGATCGAGAAGGAGGTTGGCGATCGTCCGTACGGCGTCGACCTCATCGTGCCCGCGAAGTACGCGGGAGACGGCGACGGCGGCTACACCGTTGACGACATCAAAAAGATGATCCCCGACACCCACAGGGAGTTCGTCGATGACATTCTCGCTCGATATAACGTACCTGAACTCGCCGACCCCGATGACGCGAACCGCGGCACCTACGGGCGCGACGGTGATGCGCCTTTCAGCGCAAACAACGCGATTCCCCAACTTGAGATCGCCCTTGCCCACAAGACATCGTTCATCGCCAACGCGCTCGGCTCACCCCCGCAGTTCCTGATCGACCGCTGCAAGGAAGAAGGCAAGCTGATCGGCGCACTCGCCGGCCGGCCGCAGCACGCCGAACGCCATCAAGCGGCTGGCGTCGACATCATCATCGCCCAGGGCTCCGAAGCAGGCGGCCACACGGGCGAGATTGGCTCGATGGTGTTGATCCCTGAAATCGTCGACGCCGTCAACATCCCGGTGTTGGGTGCCGGGGGAATTGGTCGCGGTCGCCAAATGGCTGCTGCTATGGCGCTCGGCGCCGAGGGCGTGTGGTGCGGATCGGTGTGGCTCACCACCGACGAAGCTGAGACCCAGCCGGCGGTCAAGCAGAAGTTTCTTGCCGCAACATCGGCCGACACGATCCGTTCACGATCGCTCACCGGAAAGCACGCTCGCATGTTGAAGTCAGCGTGGACCGAGGAGTGGGAGCGTGCCGACACACCCGAGCCACTCGGCATGCCGCTGCAGCCAATCCTGACCTCGGTCGCGCAGACCCGAATCAATCGGGCTGCGGGAACCGACGGCTCGGGTGCCCAAGAATTGGCGAACTACTTCGTCGGCCAGATCGTGGGAACCATGAACCAGCCGAAGTCATCGGCACAGGTCGTGATGGAAATGGTCGAAGAATTCATCGATGCCGTCGACTCGCTGAACGCCCGCATGCACGCCTGACCATCAGCGCTCGAAGCGTGCAACAGAAACGTTGCACAGAAACTCACGCCCCTCCGGATTCCAGCGGGGGCGGTCTGCCACCATGGGCGGGTGGATCTTGACGCGCACTCCCATGCGCTGCACTCACGGTTCGGCAAGCTTCGAATCGGCATTGTCATCGTGTTTGGTTCGTTCTGGATCCTGGCGCCAAACATGCCGTCGTCCGGCGTTCGTAATCAGCTGGACAGTTTTTGGCGGCCCGCCGAAGAGATCGGTCTCGTGCAGGACTGGGGTGTGTTCAGCCCCAATCCGCGTAGCCAGTCGCTCGATGTGCGTGCACACCTCGAGTACGACGATGGCACCACCAAAATTTGGGACGTCCTCGAATTCGACGCTGGCTTCGGCGCCTACCGGGCGTATCGCTGGCACAAATGGCAAGAACGCATCCGCCTCGACAACCGGGAAATCCATTGGGAACCCACTGCTGCGTGGATTGCAGAGCGCAACGAACGTGATGGCGTCAAACCTGCACGCATCACGCTGATCCGTCGGTGGATCGACCACGAACCGCTCAGCCCGGACGGCCGACCGATCAACAACGGTTGGAACGAATTTGAGTTTTACACCTGGGAGCGCGACTCGTGAGTGTTTCCTCCAACGAGCTTCGCAGCGAGCTCCAACACGTCCAAACGATCACCGGAAACCTCGGCTACCGGTTGTTCGTGTCACCACGATCGGCATGGCCGCTCGCGTTCGCTCGAATCGTGATCGGCGTTGCGATCCTCGGATGGGCAACGTCGATGTGGTGCGACGTGGCCGATCTGCTGGGCGAGAACGCGATCGTCGGCCCCGAGTTCACCAACGACATCAACCGGTGGATCGCACTCGACACCGAAACGTCTGTGCGCGTTGCCCTCGCTGTGCTCGTTGCGTCGTCGTTCGCCATCATCGCCGGCTGGCGACCCACAATCTGGCTTGGCATCGCATTCGTGCTGCTGGTGGCGGTCCAACGTCGCAACGAGCTGATCATCAACTCAGGCGACGTGATTCTGCGCAACATCGTCTTGCTGCTCGCATTCACACCGACCGGCGCAGCGTTGTCGGTTGATCGGATGCGCAAACACGGCAGAGATGCGTTCTTCACCTCAACCCGGGTGGCGCCTTGGGGAATGCGGCTTGTACAGCTGCAGATAATGGTCGTGTACCTCTTCGCCTTCTGGTCAAAGGGTGGCGAGCTCTGGCGAGACGGCACCGCCGTGTCGACCGCTTTTCGCCTGACCGACCTGCAACGAATCGGCGAACTCGACATCATCGTGGGGAACATTTATGTCGTGGCGTTCCTCACCTGGTCGACGCTGATTCTCGAACTCGCCCTCGGCACCCTGCTGTGGGTGAAACGTCTACGACCAATGCTGATCGTGCTCGCCGTCATCCTCCACGTGATGATCGACTCGCTCATGCTTGTCGGGTTTTTTGGACTCGCCATGATCGCCGGATTGATGACCTTCCTCGATGCCGACCGTCTCGACGAAGCATTCGCTCATCGAACCGCCGGTCGAGCTCGAACGAGGTCAGGTGACGGGCAGACAAAAACCGATGTCCGCGCCGCCTGATGGTGAATCCCTGGCCCAAACCTCACCGCCGTGACGTTGAACAACCTGCGCAACAATCGACAAGCCCAGGCCTGAACCCGGCATCGACCGGGTTGCTTCTGTGCGGTAAAATCGATCGAAGACTCGTGAGCGTTCTTCGATCGGGATGCCCGGCCCACTGTCACGGACGCTGATTGATCCACCACCGGCCACGATCTCGATCGTTGTTCCGGAAGGACTGAACTTGTCGGCGTTGTTGACCAGGTTGGTGAGTGCCCGTTCGAGCATCGCAAGGTCACCCAGCACAACTGCTGATGACGAATCGACGGTGATCGGACGATCGCTACGACGCCCCCACGTAGCTACCACGTTGCACACGACGTGGTCGAGATCGATCGGGGCTGATGCGATCTCGGCATCACGCTGGTCGGTGGCGAGTTCGATCATCTCGTCGAAGAGCGAGGTGAGTTCGATGAGTTCCGAGCCGATCGCAGCAAGCACTTCGGTTCGCTCGGCAACAGGGAGGTCGACGGCTCGCTCGAGCAGCGCGACGTTGGCGCGCATACTCGTGAGCGGCGTTCGAAGTTCGTGGCCGGCGTCCTGAATCAGACGATGCTGCTGTTGACGACTCGCCTCGAGCGTGTCGAGCATCGACCGGAAACTCACGGCCAAGCGGCCAATCTCATCGGTGCGTTCGTCGTCGTCGCCGACGTCGATCGTGAAGTCGCGGGTCGTCGCAACGTCGGACGCCACCGTAGCCAACCGGCGAAGGGGAGCCGTCGTGCGAGACGCAATGAACCAGCCGACAGCGGCCGCTATGAACCCAACGCCAGCAGAGATCATGAGAAAGCGCCAGAGGAGGGTCGCGCTTAACTGATCGGTTTCACCCGTAGCGCGCGCAACCTGAATGACACCACCATCGGCCAAGCCAACCGATGCCATTCGATAGTTCTCGCCATCGACCTCGATGTCTTCGAAGCGAGGGTCCGATGAGGCGTCGCCGCGGTTGGGCCGATCGTTGGCGGCCGCCTGGGATGCCAGCGTCGACGGGAGCGCCAAGCTGCTGGTGAGCACGAGTCCGCCCGGCCTGGTGTATTGGATGATTGCGTCATCGTCAGCAACCGGAAGCCCATCGGAAAAGCGGCCGGGTCGCTGCGGCCGGCGACTCGCGCCACTGTTGTTCGGTCGATTCGTGTCGGTGGCGTTGGCAACAGCGAGTGCTGTTTCAGAGGCTCGGGCCCCGAGGAACCGATCGGTCGACTGGTCGAGTTGACCGGCGGTGCTGCGAAACGAGAATGCGCCAACCAAACCGCTGGCAACAAGACCGACCAAGCCGAACAAGATCGCGAGTCGCGACCTGAGGCTCATTCGGGCTCCGCGACACGAACGACGTAGCCGACACCGCGGATCGTGTGCAGAAGGCGGGCCTCACCGCTCTCTTCGAGCTTGCGGCGCAGGTAGCCAACGTGAACATCGAGCGACTTCGACGATGACTCGAAGTCATACCCCCAGATGTCTTCATAAATCTTGCGGCGCGAGAGGACGATGTCGGCATTGCGAGCAAGCAGTTCGAGAATATCGAACTCGGTCTTGGTGAGATCGACGACCCGAGTGCTACGGCGCACAGAACGCTTGGCGACATCGATCGTGAGGTCGCCGACCACACAGGTCGTGGCCACATTGCCGCTGTCGCTGCGGCGCAACAACGCCCGCACGCGAGCGAGGAGCTCGTCGAGTTCGAACGGCTTGGCGAGGTAGTCGTCGGCACCGGCGTCGAGGCCTTCCACGCGATCGGCGGTGGCCTGACGGGCCGTGAGGATGAGCACTGGGGTGCGGTCACCCTTATCGCGGAGCCGGCGCACGACGCTCAGCCCATCGACGAACGGCATATTCACGTCGACGATCGCAGCGTCGGGGTCCTTCTCGACAAATGCCT
>JBLFZD010000094.1:0-11224 GCA_047610085.1 Ilumatobacter sp.
AAGGCTGACCTCAATTATCTGCCGACGATTGCGCCGATCCGTTTCAATCCAACTCGGGCTCATCGGCTGCCGATCCTGCACGCCGAACGCAACGGCCGGGACTTCACGGCGCTGTTCTCCAACACTGCTCGGGCTCACGAACTCTGGCACACCGATGATTGGGTGGTCATCTCCGCCGACGAGGGTCGGTAGGTCGGTCGCTGACATTGCGGGCCAGTTCGATCCCGCTTTTCGAAAGGGAGCCGACCGAGAGGAGCATGATGAGAAAGAAGGACATGTCAGCCATCTCAGCAATCTTAAAGCTACCGAACGCTGCAGATCATTTTGCCGCGCTGGGATCGCCAAGCGTGCCTGCGTTCGATCGCTCCGGGGGAACCACTGGACCTGCACGTGGTGTGCCGACGTTGCGAGTCCGCCAGCGGAGAGTGCAAGCGCGTAGAACATCAGGCGGCGATGCCATCGGAGCTCTGCGACTGAGCCGCCGGCATCGCGAATAGGACCGTTCCCTCAACCAAACCGGCAATTAGGCACGTCGCAAAATGCGAGGCAACAGTTCCGGCCTCGATGGTCAGCGGTTCCCCTCCCGATCGGTATAAATCTGCGATGGTGAAAGCTCATCGGTGCATCGAGAACGACGAGCGGCAGGAGGTCGCGTACAGCGTGGGGTTCACACAGCTCGGTTCCGTCTGACATGACCGCCGCAGTGCTGGCAGCGATTCCCAAGCAGATGGCGTCGACAAGGTTGTCACCCGTATCGATGGCGGCAGTGGTGATGTCACCGTCGGTAGCGAGCCGCCGCTCGGCGAGATCAGCCAGCTCGCGAGCACTGGGCTTGACGAGTGCAGCACCGCTTTGGAGGGCGGCGCGTAGGGCAGCACCGGACGTGTAGATGATGACGGGAGTCGGAGTGACCGCCACGGCATCATCTCCGAGCCGTTGGGCGACACGGGCGACATTGATGCCGCCCGTGTCGGGTTCCTCGCGAGTCGACGTGCAGCGCAGCTTGTGTGAGGGTGTGACGACGTCGACCGATGTGGCGACATCGATTGTCGGACTGAACGTCAGGGTGACCACGCGAGGAGTGGTCATCAGTCGTCGTGTTCCACAATGAGGACATCACACCGAGAGTGGTGCGCCACTTTGGTTGACACCGAGCCGCGAAGGAATCTCTCAGTGGCACCGAATTAGCGCGCGCCGACCACGATCAGGTCAGCGATGACCAATTCGGCGATGGCCATGATGCCGTTGGCGGGGTCGCCCAACGCCTCGTGCGGAATGATAGAGATCGAGGGGTCCAGCATCCTTGTCGCTTCGCTGAACCGAGCCTGGGCTTCGATGTGAGGGTTAATGGGGACTGCTGCGATCCATCGGTTCCGACAAGGATGCGGTTGTACAAGAGCTGGTGGTCTTTCCACGTCGGATCGGCGCACATGGCGTGGTCGATCACTGGGCTCCATCGTGGGACCGAGTCGAGTGGTACTCAAGGGTCAAACGTCCCCTCTCGCCGGGCTGGCAAACAGCCCGGCGCCGGTGTTGCCCTCCAGCACCCGATGGAAGCTTGGCGGACACGCTCATGCGCGGGCGGCATCGCCATCGAACTCCTCCGCGCCATGGGTGATGCTCCGGTCTTCCAGACGGAGGGGACCCCCGACCTTGTTCGGTACGAGTTCGGTGGAGCCGATCAGGCGGAATGGGAAACCAGTCAGGTCGAACCGTTTGCCGAGGTGATGCAGGCCGCTCACTGATCGAAGCTTGACGACACCACAACACCACACGCTGCGCTCTGCGCTGATTCAACGATGACCGATGAATTCAGTGAATCAGCCGCCGCGCTGGTAGTTCGGTGCTTCGGCGGTGATGGTGACGTCGTGAGGGTGTGACTCTTCGCGCCCAGCAGTCGTGACACGCATGAAACGAGCCTGACGCAGCTTGTCGAGCGTCGCAGCGCCCGCGTAGCCCATGCCCGAGCGGAGCCCGCCGACCATTTGGTACAGAACATCGCCGAGCGGGCCGGCATATGGCACACGTCCTTCGATTCCTTCGGGTACGAGCTTTTGGCTCGCTGCACCGATCGCGGTCTTGCCCGACGATGACTGGCTCGTGGCGTAGCGGTCAGCGCTGTCACCGGTCATTGCACCCATCGAACCCATGCCGCGGTAACTCTTGTAGCGACGCCCGTCCATGAGTTCGATATCGCCGGGTGATTCTTCAGTGCCCGCGAGGAGGGACCCAACCATCACGGTTTGAGCGCCGGCGGCGATCGCCTTCACGATGTCTCCCGAGAACGTGATGCCACCGTCGCCGATAATTGGGATACCGAGACGTTGGGCTGCACGGGTGGTGTGCCAGATCGCTGACAGCTGGGGCATGCCCGCACCTGAGACGACTCGGGTTGTGCAGATCGAGCCGGCTCCAACGCCGACCTTGATCGCATCGGCTCCTGCCTTCGCGAGTGCCTCGACGCCCTCCTCAGTCACCACGTTGCCTGCGGTGACAGCCAGTTCTGGCCATGATCCCTTGATCCGTTCGATGGCCTTCACCACGTTCGCGGAGTGCCCATGCGCAGTGTCGATCGATACGGCATCGACGCTCATTTCCATGAGTGCAGCGACGCGCTCCTCGAGGTCGGCGCCAACTCCCACAGCAGCGGCACAGCGCAGGCGCCCCTTGCCGTCACGTGAGGCGTTGGGGTAGTCAAGGCGTTTCTGGATGTCTTTGACCGTGATCAGCCCAGCGAGACAATTGGCACCGTCGACGAGCGGAAGTTTTTCGATCCGGTATTGCTGGAGGATTGCACGCGCCTCGTCGAGTGACGTGCCAACTTTGGCAGTGACGAGTCCGTCGGCGGTCATGAAGTCGGAGACGGGGCGATCGAAGTCGGCGCCTTCGCAGAACCGGATGTCACGGTTCGTGAGCACACCGAGTAACCGGCCCTTTTCGTCGGTGATCGGCACACCCGAGAACTTGAAGCGGTTCATTAACGCTTCGGCTTCGTGAAGGAGCGCCGTCGGCGGAAGCGTGACGGGGTCAGTGATCATCCCTGACTGTGATCGCTTGACCTTCTGGACTTCTGCAGCCTGATCAGCAATCGACATGTTCCGGTGGATGACACCAATGCCACCGTGGCGAGCCATAGCGACAGCCATGCGCCCTTCGGTGACTCGGTCCATCGCAGCCGACACCAGTGGCACGGCCAACTCGATGTCCGCGGCGAACGTGGAGGACGTGTCGACGGCATCGGGGAGGGTCTCTGACCAACCGGGGATGATGACGACGTCATCGAACGTGAGTGCTTCGAAACGATCGAAGAAGTCATCGTTGACGTTCGCGAATTCGGACGTGGAGGACTCGGTCATGGCAGGACCCTTACGTTCGTGGGGATGAGAGGTGGGCGGTCACGCTTGGGAGCACAACTCGATCAATGTGTCGACGAGTAGTTCGTGTTCGATGGAGTGAACAGCGGCAGCGAATTCGTCCAGTGTGCCAGACGTGTTGATGGGAATCTCTCGCGATGCAAGAACTGGTCCGTCGTCAACGCCTTCATCGGGAACGAAGTGCACCATCACGCCCGATATCCGTCGGTCCCCGGCGAGCGCTTCGTCCCACGCCCGCTCGATGGCTCGGACGCCCGGTAACTGGCCAGGAAGCGCAGGATGCAGGTTGAGAACCTGATTGGGGAAGCACCCCAGGAAGTTCATCGTGAGGAGTCGCATCCAGCCGGCGAGCACGACAAAGTCAGGCTCAAACTCGGCCACAGCAGTGGCAAGACGGAGGTCGTAGTCCTCGCGCAGTTCGCCATCGAGGCGTTCGAGAAGTTGGGTAGCGATGCCACCTTGTTGCGCTCTGCTCAGCGAGTACGCATCTTTGACATTCGTGAGTACACCGACCACCTCTGCATCGAGCTGGCCAGCAGCACATGCGTCGATGACTGCCTGCAGGTTTGAGCCCGACCCGGAAGCGAGTACGACGATGCGGGACATAACACGACGCTAGCGAGGTGAGGCATTGGAGCGGAGAGATGTTGGCTGTTGCATCGTTCTGCGGTGTGGCTCGAAGGTGGCGTTCGGGGTTGGGCGGCCGGTCGGCGATCGCGCGGCCAAGACAGTCTGGAACTTTCTTGGAGGTCCGAGAGGCACCCAGGCGAGCGTGTGAGCGGCTCTCCAACAAGGGCGGCTCGCCCCTCCGCGGGCCATCCTCCTGGTCGGCTCCGCGCGTTTTCGGGGGCACTGAGAACGCTGTGTGGTCGGTGGAGTGGCCGTCGTTGGGTCGCACGGTTGCCTGCACCGCCGTTATCGATCGACGACTTCTGGTCCAGCATCACCGACAACGTCTGGGCCACCACCGGCTTCGAACTCGCCACCGCCTCCAGCAACCGGCCGCGCGTCTTCTCGCGGTTAGTCGTTGGCTTGATCACCAATGTCCCCGGACGGTTGTTGAGTTCAGGCGGGGGCGACAAAGACGGAAATCAGGCGGTCCGTCTTGTCCTGGCGCTCGTCGCCCGTGATGATCTCGGTGGTGTCGTCGTGGGGCTGGGGACCGTCCTGGATCTCGACCATCAGCTTCGCGATCAGGTGGCCCAGCAGTCCCACGAACTCTCCGCTCGCTCGGTCGAATCCCGATCAGCACGTCGCGCTGTGTCGGCGTTCCCGATGCCCGTGGGTGGGACGGCGAGGGGCGGTGGGTCGGAGCACTATGGTCGGTCTTTTGGGCACAACTCGATCTTCCTTCTCGGCGTTCGAGACATCCTCGTTAGTGCTGACCGATGAGGCAGCCGCGGTAGTTGATCGCTGAGCGCCGAGCCTCGGAGCGCGTTGACATGAGATTTCGGCGAGCGATGACACGATGGTTGCCGAGGTACGACCGGTCATGGTTGCGCCCGGAGGCGGTTTTAAGGCTTACCGTTGCCTCCGTTCTGATCCCGTCGGTGCTGTCATACTCAGCGATCGTCGGGGCCGAGCCGATCGTGGGGTTGCACACGGTGCCGCGAGCATCGGCTCTGGTTTGAGTGGCGGCTACATGGTGACGAGGGCGCTGTCCAAGACCAGCGTGGCACTCTCCTCGGGAGGAAAGTCCCAGGTCGGCAACCTTGTCGCTGCGGTGGTTGCGGTGCTCTGCGTCATCGTTCTGCGTACTGCCCGCCTTGGTGGTCGCGCTGAGGATCCTCGTCTTGTACGTCGGACGACCCGCTGGAGCCGTTCTGGGTCGCACACCGGACGGCGATTGGCGTGACGTCGACCGTCATCTCGGCCGCTGCACAGGTTGACGAGCTGGTCATTTTTCGTCAGGAATCACCCATCGTGTTCATCGACGCCACGGCGATCTCGTCGATTGACTCAACCGGATTCGATGCACTGCGGACCCTTAGCCATGAGCTCAAGGCCAAAGGCGTCGAGCTCTGGACGGTGAACCCATCGATTCGCAAGGCCGCATTGGTCGCCGAAGAGGCAGATATTGTCGCCGTGACGCTCCCACGATGGTTTCAACATCGCGACGAGGTACTCGCCGTGTTCAGGCAGCTCGGCTCGGACGACGCGTCGTCGGGCGCAAAATCTGACGAATCGTGAGGATTGAAGAAACCCATCTTTGAACTTGGGGAGACCACCCATTGCACAGAACCCAGGGAAAATCTGCAGGGCGGCGCAACGCGTGTCCGTGAGGTGTCGTGGGCCGACCAAGCGGTTGGTTGGTTCAGTGCAGTGCGACGGAGCGTTCACCGGCGACGAGTGAACCGATGCGCCACGTGGTCTCGGGGATCGACGCTTGTACTTCTTCGACACGATCAGGATCGCAGATGACGACCATGCCGATGCCCATGTTGAGCGTGCGATACAGCTCGTCAGTCGACATGTTCGGGGTGAGTTCACGCACCAGCTGGAACAGCGGAGGAATCGGCCAGGACGACAGGTCGATCTCGGCGCCGACGCCCTCGGGCAGCACCCGGGGTAGATTTTCGGGTAGCCCACCGCCCGTGATCTGCGCCAACGCTTTCACGTGGCCACCGGCTAATGCCTCACGAAGCGGGTCGAGGTAGTTGCGGTGTGGCTCGAGCAGTGCGTCACCCAACGGTCGATCCATGCCAGCAGGGGCGATGTCCATTGGTGCCCACTCGAAGACTTTACGCAGGAGCGAGTAGCCGTTCGTGTGAGGGCCTGAAGACGCGACACCGATCAACGCGTCGCCAGCAGCAACGTCGGTGCGGGGGAGAAGTTCGGACTTCTCGGCGACGCCAATGAGTGTGCCTGCGATGTCGAACGAACCCGGCTGGTAGACGCCGGGCATCTCGGCGGTCTCTCCACCCAACACGGCGCAGTTCGCAGCCAGACAGGCCTCGGCCATGCCCTTGACAATCTCGGCCACCATGTCGGCGTCAAGGACGCTTGCGGCGATGTAGTCGAGGAAGAACAGCGGACGAGCATTTTGTACAAGGACGTCGCCGATGCAGTGGTTGACGATGTCGGCGCCCACGCCGCGGACCCGGCCGAGCCGAGCGGCGAGTTCGACTTTCGTGCCCACACCGTCGGTGGAGGCAACCAGTACGGGGTCGTCGAGTTCCTTCACCGCAGCACCAGAGAACACGCCGCCGAAGTTGCCGAGGCCATGCAACACCCCGCGGCCGGACCCGACGTCATGCGTCGACTCGACAGCGGCCTTCATTTCATCGACGGCACGGGTGCCCTCGTCGATGTCGACCCCCGCATCGGCGTACGACGTGAGCGCGGCGCCGGGCGCCCGCCAAGCAATATCACGGCGGACCTGCATGCCAGAAAAGTCGATCGCTGCCATCCGGTCATACGCAATACGGCGAGCTTCATCAAGGTCGTTGCCGACACCGGTGACGGCGAGGATTCGGCCGCCGGTGGTTCTGCCATTGGCGACCCCAGCGTCGAATCGCAACGCAGAGCCATTTGCGTCCCCCTCGAAGAGGTCGGTGATAACCGCACCGGATTCAGGAAGCGATGGGTATCCGGCCGCAGCGGCCACGACGGTGACGGCTGACCCGGAGCGGATCTGAAGTGGGACCGAACCGATGTCGCCGTGGGTGGCAGCAAGCGCCAACTGTGCGAGGTCGGTGTCGAGGAGTGGGAGAACAGCTTGTGCTTCGGGGTCACCGAATCGGGCGTTGTATTCGATCAGGCGTGGTCCGTCCTTTGTGAGCATGAGGCCCGCATAGATGACGCCAACGTAGGGAGTTCCCGCAGCGGCAAAGTGGTTAACCACCGGCTGTACAAAAGTGGCCAGGAGATCAGCAGGCGAGTAGGGGACAGGTGCAGGCGCATACGCCCCCATGCCGCCCGTGTTCGGGCCGGTGTCTCCCTCGCCAATCCGCTTGTGATCTTGGGCAAGTGGGAGCGCCACGGCATTTGTGCCGTCACACAATGCGAGGAGCGAGCACTCAGGTCCGGTGATCCGTTCTTCGAGCACAAAGGCGCCCGACGAGGCAGCGTCGATGATCGCCGCATCGGTTTCGCCGTCAGAGTCCGGCACGACCACACCTTTGCCAGCGGCGAGCCCGTCGAGCTTCACGACGATGGGCTTGCCCAACTCGCGCCACCAGGCGCGAGCATCGTCGACGATCGTCGACGATTGAGTCGGATCGAACCGGGCGAATGCTGGACCAGGTATCGCGAGGTCGTCAGCGAGTTGGCGCGCGTATCCCTTAGAGCCTTCGAGCTGCGCAAGCGCTGCAGTTGGGCCAAAGCACGGAATGCCACGGGCGGCGCATTCGTCGGCGGCTCCGGCGACAAGCGCAGCCTCAGGACCGGGAATCACCAAGTCGGTGTCGTCGGACGAAGCGTCGTCAAGGTCGGCGGCGAAGCGGACATCGTGGCCATATCGCCGGCAAGCCCAAGCAATCGCCTGCTCGCGGCCGCCGCTGCCCAGAATGAGAACCTTCAAGACAAGACACCTTCGAATGCGAGCTTGGTCTGCGCGTCGCCGACGGCAATCGGGTAGTCCCCGGTGAAGCAGGCATTGCAATAGCCGTCGTCTTGACCGCTTTCGCGGTTGGCCACAGCACGCATCATGCCATCGAGCGAGAGGAATGCAAGGCTGTCAGCGCCGATGTGTTCCCGTATTTCCTCTACCGTTTTGTGAGCAGCCATGAGGTCATCGTCGTGGCCCATGTCAACGCCGAAGTGGCACGCATGGGTGATCGGTGGGCAGGTGATGCGCAAGTGAACCTCGGTCGCGCCGGCGTCGCGGACGAGCTTCACGAGCGGACCTGCGGTGGTACCGCGAACGAGGGAGTCGTCAATCATGATCACGCGCTTTCCTTCGAGGTTTTCGGTCAGCGCGTTGAACTTGAGCGCAACACCTCGCTCGCGGATGTCTTGGGTCGGTTCGATGAAGGTGCGACCGATGTAGCGGTTCTTGATGAGGCCGTCGTTGAACGGCAGCCCGCTCTCGTTAGCGAAGCCAATCGCTGCCGGGATTGACGAGTCGGGCACCGGGATGACAACGTCGGCGTCGACGAGCGATTCCTTGGAGAGTTCGACCCCGAGCTGCTGACGTACGTGGTGGACCGACTTGTTGTCCCACACCGAATCGGGGCGAGAAAAGTACACGAATTCAAAGGTGCAGCGGGCACCGTTGGCCTTGGGCGCAAGGACCTGCTGTCGCTCGATTTCGGCGCCGCGGAGCGTCACCATTTCACCCGGTTTGATCTCTTCGATGTCGACGCAGCCGAGGGTGGACAGCGCACACGTTTCCGACGCCACGGCGTGGCCCCCGTGCGGTAGGCGACCAACGGATAGCGGACGGAAACCCCAGGGGTCACGGACCGCAATAATCTGGTCGGCCGCAAGAATGACCAGCGAGAAGGCGCCTTTCCAGGCTGGCAGTGTCCGTTCGATTCGCTCTTGCCACGTGCTGCCGCCAGCTGCGGCGAGCATCAGGGTGAAGACCTCGGTGTCGCTGGTTGCGGTGAGGCCGAACCCACGATTCAGCAGTTCATCGCGAAGCGTGGTGGCGTTCACGAGATTTCCGTTGTGGGCCACCGACAGGGGACCATGCATTGTTTCAACAAGGAACGGCTGAATATTGCGTTCGGCGTTCGAGCCGGTGGTGGAATATCGTGTGTGGCCAATGGCGTGGTAGCCGGTGAGTGGTTTGAGCGCCTCGGCGGAGAAGACGTTGGCAACAAGGCCCGCCTCTTTGTGGAGGCGAGTGCGCTTTCCGTCGCTGACTGCGATGCCGGCGGCTTCCTGGCCGCGGTGCTGCAAAGCGAAGAGGCCGAAGAAGGCGAGTTGCGCTACGCCGTCACCGTGAGGTGTCGAGAGCGCAAGTACGCCACATTCATCGTGGGCTACATCGTCGGCCGTCGGGTCGGTTGGTCCCCGTTCGGTCATGTTCTCCACCTGATGGCGAACGGGAATCGATCGTGTCATCTCACTCCAGATACGACACGGCATCGGTGATGCGCGGTGCCGCGGGATAGTCGGCGTACACGAACGACTCGCCAGTGAGGCGCTCGTAGGCATCAACGTAGCGCGCTGTGGTGGCAGTCCAGACTTCGGAAGGAAGGTCGGGAATGTCTCCATCGCCACGGAAGCCGACGGCGGCCAGCGCTCGTCGCACGACCTCCTTGTCGAGGCTTTCGGGTTCGTCGCCGGCAGCGAGACGTTCGGCGTAGCTTTCCGCAACCCACCACCTCGATGAGTCGGGCGTGTGGACCTCGTCGATGAGTAACAGCGTGCCGTCGTCGGCACGTCCGAATTCGTACTTCGTATCGGCCAAGATCAACCCGGCGTCGCGTCCACGCTCGACTCCCCGCTGGAACACGGCGATCGCGGCGTGCTGAACGCGTTCCCACAGTTCGGGTTCGACCAGGCCTTGTTCGGCAACCTCTGCACACGTGATGGGTGTGTCATGGGCTCCGGCTTCGCCTTTCGTGGTTGGCGTCACGATCGGCTGAGGGAGTTGGTCGTTCTTATTGAGGCCATCTGGCAGGTGGTGGCCGTAGATCGTGCGCTCGCCTCGTGCATACGCCGTCCACAGCGCTGTGTCGGTCACGCCGGTGATGTAACCGCGGACGATGACCTCCACCGGCAGTGGAGCGGCGTTGCGAGCGATCGTCACATGTGGGTCGGGGACAGCGACGATGTGGTTGTCTACGATGTCGGCGGTCTGCTCGAACCACCAGGCAGACAGCTGATTGAGAACCTGGCCCTTGTACGGGACCCCAGCGATGATCCGGTCGAATGCCGAGAGCCGGTCCGTTGTGACAAAGAGCCGGTGGCCGGCGTGCTCGCCACGAAGCGCGTAGGAGACTCGCACTTTCCCGTCTCGGCGATCCGATAGACCGAGGTCAATCTCGAGAAGCGGGTCAACAGGCGTCGACACGAGGATCAGGCCTGCTTGGCGTGAGCGACGCCTGCTTCGAAGATGCGCAGGCCGAGATGGGCCGCCCCGCCGCCGCCACGGTGATGGTGTGGATGTTGGCGACGAACGATGTGGTTCTCCGGGTGGGGCATCAGGCCGAGCACCATGCCGCTCGGGTCGCTGACACCGGCGATGTCGCTGACCGACCCGTTGGGATTGGTGCTGCGATAGCGCAAAGCCACCTGGCCAGCAGCCTCGAGTGAATCGGGGTCCGGGTGGACGTAGCGACCTTCACCGTGAGCGATCGGGCAATGGATGGGATCTTCGATTCCCTTCGTCCAGATGCTGTTGCTCTTGGTCACCCGGTCGAGCACCACCCATCGACAGTCAAAGTTGCCCTGGGCATTGTGTCCGAGCGAGCCCGGCAAGAGACTCGTGCGACTCAAAACTTGGAATCCGTTGCAGATTCCAAGCAACGGACGACCGCTGCCGACGAAATTGTGGAGCCGATCGCCAAGCCCCAGGGTGAGATCAAGCGCCAGCATCCGTCCGGCGCCCAACGAATCGGCGTAGCTGAATCCACCGGCCACTACGGCAAGTCGAGCGCTGTCGAGGTGGCGAGGCGATTTGACCAGCTCGCTGGCGAGCACGATGCGGACATTGGCTCCTGCGAGTTGGAGTGCAGCAGCGACGTCGTGGTCACGGTTCGTGCCCGGGCCGGTAATCACAATGGCAGGAACGCGGCTCATGATTGCTCCTCGCTGCCGATGAGCGGTTCGCCGGGGGTGGCAAAGGTGTTGAAGGCATCGACGAGGTCGGACACCGCAATAGGTTCGACCTGTGGCATCGACAACAATCCCGACTCGCTGACTTCGCCGATCTGCACGACATCGTCGTCCATGAT
>JBLFZD010000095.1:0-11221 GCA_047610085.1 Ilumatobacter sp.
TTCGGCGAACAAGGCAATGTCTGATGGAGTGAGCATCGAGCAGTGTGCTGCGGTGATGTCGGCACCCAGAAACCCGATGTCGTGGAGCCACTGAACGGTCGTGACCCCGTGGTGCTCGGCCATGTACGCCGCCTCGTTCGCGCCTTCGGCGATGTGGGTATGGATCGGCAGGCCGGTGTCGTTGGCCAGTTCACGCACCGCGCGCCACATCGCCTCGCTGCACGAATAGGGAGCATGGGGCGAGAGCGCAAGGCGGACTCGGTCGCCGTCAATGTCGGCTGCTCCGGCCGTGGCTGCCCCGAAGTCGTTCAGTGCGGCCCATGACCAGTCCTTCACATCGGCGTAGACCCCTCCGTCGGCGAAGCCGTAGCCGAGGGTTGCCTTTAGCCCGACCTCGTCGAGGGCTCGCACCTGAGGGGTGACGGCGTAGGCATCGAAGTGCTCGTTGAAGCATGTGATACCGGACTTGGCCATCTCGACGAGGCCACACATCGAGGCCCAATAAAGGGTCTCGTGATCGAAGTTCTGCTTGAGCTTCCACATCGTGGCCAACCACTCGAACAGCTCGACGTCTTCGAGGAGGCCACGGAGCAACATGTTCGAGGCGATATGGGTGTGCGAGTCGACAAACCCTGGCAGCACCGCCGATCCTGCCGCGTCGATCGTGCGGATGGCATCGAAGGTGTCGGAAATTTCGAGCAGCGCAACGACGTGACCGTCCCGGATCCCGACGGTGGCCACGCGAGGGTCGCTGCCATTGGAAGGGACCACCGTGCCGCCGGTGATCGCGAGGTCGAGTTGGGTCGAATGATGCGTCATCGGTGCCGAGTCTGACGATGGAGCGTGCCCCAGCGGTGCGCGCCAATCGATGTTCACCAATGGGAAACATCTTCGTGATGTTGTGTTCGTGTCGGGCGCCGACCCGAAGTTCACATCGACGTCACATGAGATCTATAGGTTCGAGGAATGGACGACGCAGCATTCCTTGCCATTGCTATCGAGCAGGCCAGGGTTGGTCGCGCTGAGGGCGGCATCCCGATCGGTGCAGCGCTGGTCGCTGATGGAAAGGTGCTCGCCGCTGGCCGCAACCGTCGCGTGCAAGAGGGAAGCGCGATCCATCACGGCGAGACCAATGCGCTCGAGTTGGCTGGGCGCCAGCCGGCAGAGGTGTATGCCCGATCCACGATGTACACCACGTTGTCGCCGTGCCACATGTGCACCGGCGCGATGTTGTTGTACGGCATCAAGCGGGTGGTGATCGGCGAGAATCAGACGTTTATGGGTGCCGAGGATTTGTTGCGCAGCCATGGCGTTGAGGTTGTGGTGATGGACTCCGCCGAGTGTGTTTCGATGATGACCGACTTCATCTCCGAGGAACCTTCGCTCTGGAACGAAGACATCGGTGAGCCTGACGCACCGTGGTGAGGGTGAGCATGCTGGCGTCGGTGTCTGCGTGACGACGCCTCGCGAACCTCACTTGGCCGAACCGGATCCGGGCGAATTTCTCGGAACCGAGATTCGGGCTCGACGCCGGGCCCGTGACTTGTCGATCGCGGAACTCGCGCGTCGGTCGGGTGTGTCGGCTCCGTTCATCAGCCAGGTCGAAGCCGGACGCAGTTCGATGAGTATTGGAACCCTGTATCGAGTTGCTACAGCGTTGGAGTGCACGGCCAATGCTCTCCTCGGGAGCAGCGCGCCGCGAACCCACGTCACCAGAGCGGGGGCGGGTCCAAAGCTCGCAGCGGGACTGGGAGAACATGCCCAGTTGACTCGGCTGCTCACTCGGACCGGCGAGGATGTTCTCCTCGAGTCGTACCACTATGTGATCGACGCTGAGGACGACGACCAAGAGTGGTTCCATCACGGTGGCGAAGATTTCGTGTACGTGATCCGCGGACAGATCTTGGTTGAATTCGACGACGGGTCGACGGTCGACCTCGAGCCCGGTGACTCACTGCATCACGGCGGCACCGTGGGTCATCGGTGGTTGCACCGCGGCGTCGATCCCGCCGAAGTTCTTTGCATTGTTGCGCCCACGGCCTGACGGTTCGCACGGTAAGAAATACAACGTTCACACGGCCGTGACGCTCTGATCGTAAGCGCTACTTACGGTTGGGTCTGTGCTCACGTCGATGACGAATACCCACTCTGGGCTACGAAAGTTTTGGCATCCCGTGGCGCTCGAGAGCGATGTTGGTGCGACGAGTCCGCTTGCAGTTCGGCTGCTTGGCGAACGTTGGATCGTGGCTCGGCTCGGTGAGGAACTGGTCGGCATGCGCGACCTGTGCCCGCATCGCAAGGTCCCGCTGAGTGCAGGATCGATCGTCGGCAACGAAGTGCAGTGCGGCTACCACGGGTATCGCTTCGACTCGACCGGCCGTGCGACCACGATCCCGGCGCTCGACCCCAACACCCCGATTCCGCCCAAGGCTTGCGTCGACACCACACCGGTGACCGTGCGCTTTGGTGTCGTGTGGATGTCGCTCGTGGCCGACCCGATCGACACGTTTCTCGACGATGCGCCGTTCCTCGACCCGGTGAACGACACCTTCGTCTCTGGCCCGTTTACCACCCATGTCAGCGCGGGGGTCTTGGCCGACAACTTCCTCGACGGCGCGCACTTCCCGTTTCTTCATGCGGGCACATTTGGTGCCGATGACGACGGCGTTCCGTCGCTCACAGTTGATCGGGATGGCTGGAAGATCGTCGTCCATGATGAACAGCGAGTCGACGGTGCCCACCTCGAACGGTCAGAGCCAGCGGTGGCTCAGTACACCGTCGGCGCACCGTTCGCCGTCGAGCTTCGACTCGATCGCCCCGATGCCTCCGACCTGATCTGGTCATTCGCCTGTCCGGTTGACGATGGCACGACGTTGTGGTGGATGGTTCACGCCTATCCGCTCAATGGCGAAGCCGAGGCGATCACCGCCGCTCGTGCGCTGCAGACCGAAGTCGGGCGCGAAGACCTGCGGATGCTGGAGCAGATGGAAGACCCGAACCTTCATCTCGACGTGCGAGCCGAGGTCCACACCAAGGCCGACCTGGGCTGCCTCGAGTACCGCCGGATGATGATCGACCTCGCTGGACTGGATCGACCATGAGCTTGGTTGTTCCGACGATCAACGTGGCGGACTGGGAGACCGGAGATGAAACAGCGCGCTCGGCGATTGCCGAGCGCGTCGATGAAGCGTGCCGCTCGATCGGCTTCATGCAGATCACGGGACACGGGATTCCCGATGATGTGATCGCCGGGTTCACCGACGCTCTCGACGAAGTGTTCGGCCTGCCGTCGGATGTCAAGGCGCAGTACCGGCCGCCCCGCGCATCGATCAATCGTGGCTATGCACCGCCGCGGTCGGAACGCTTGAGTTACAGCCTCGGCGTTGACTCTCCCGCCGACATGTTCGAAGCGTTCAACGTTGGCGTTCCCGTGGTGGAGGCCCCCGGCGTCAACCCAGACATGTACGCCGCCAACATCTGGCCCGAGCCAACCATGGCACCGACGTTCGAAACCGGTGTAGAGAACTGGTTGCGCGAGGTGGGCGTGCTCGCCCGACGGATGACCTCGATTGCGGGTCAGGCGATCGGAGTTGGAGCCGACTTCTTCGAGCCGTTCACCGGGCAATCGGTCGACGTGCTCAGGATGGTCAACTACGCACTCCCGCCCGGCACACAACTCGAACCGGATCAACTCGGTATGGGAGCTCACACCGACTATGGAATCGTGACGATCCTGTGGGCTGATCCAGTGCCCGGGCTTGAGATCCTCGGACCTGATGGGGCATGGCACCCCGTTCTCCCGGCCCCGGGAGCGTTGTTGATCAACATTGGTGACCTCCTCGCCCGCTGGACCAACGACCGGTACATGTCGACGATGCATCGGGTGGTTCCACCGATTGATGCCGATGGTCGATCGATCCGTCGGCGTTCGGCAGCGTTCTTCCACGACGGCAACGCCGACGCCACCATCTCGACACTTGGCCCGTGCCGCGACATCGACGGAAGCTCACCGTACGACGACGTCACCGTCGCCGAGCACCTGGCTCAGAAGCTGGGTGGATCGCGCGGCCTCGAACTCAATCAACATGCTGGCCGCGAGGCCGCTCGGATCGAAACGACCACACCATGACGATGCAGATTCCCCTGGTCGACCTCCAGCCTTGGTTCGAAGGGACCCCTGAGGAACGCTCGGCTCTGGCCGCAGAAGTCGATGAGCACCTTCAGCGCTGTGGCTTTCTCGTCGTGACGAACCATCGGGTTCCTCACGAGGTAATCGACACGTGCCGGTCTGAGGTGCGGTCGTTCTTCTATCTGCCTGAAGAAGTGAAGGCCGAGACAGCGATGATCGAAGGCATCTACCGAGGTTGGCTTGGGTCAGGCCTTGAGTCGAACGCTGCAACGTATGGCATCGACACACCGCCTGATCTCAAGGAGGCGTATAACTACGGCCCAGTTGACGTCGTCGACGAGGCGCTGCGAGCCGAAGCTCCGGAGTGGTTCGCGCCGAACCGCTGGCCCGACTCGGTGCCCGGGTTGCAAGCCGCAGCCGAGGCCTACTGGCGCGAGGCACGAAACCTCCATGACCACCTGTGCGACATCATGTCGCTGGCACTCGGCCTCCCACTTACTCACCTCCGAGACTTGAGCCTCACGCCGACGTCGAACGTGACCTTGAACTGGTACGGCCCGCGTGAAGCAAACCAGCCGCTGCCGAATCAATTCCGGGTCGGACCCCACACCGACTTTGGGCTGTTGACCGTGCTCGACCGCGAGCCCGGAATGGGTGGGCTCCAGGTTTGCGACGAGTCAGGCGAATGGGTCGACGCTCCCGTTGTTCCCGGCGGTTTGACGATCAACACCGGCGACCTGCTTCGGCGCTGGACCAATAACCGTTGGTGCTCGAACATCCACCGAGTGCTCCCGCCTCCTGCAGAGCTGCCAACCGAAGAACTGATCAGCCTCGTCTTCTTCGGGGAGCCGAGCCACGACACGATCGTCGAGACCTTCGACAGCTGCATCTCCGACGACAATCCCGCAAAGTACGAGCCGATCCCTGCTCGCGAGTACCTCGACGAAAAGATGGCCGCGTTGATGGTGGAAACATGAGCGACACCATTCCCGTCATCGATACTGCCGCCTCGGTCGCGGCTGGCCGGACCGTCGGTGACGTCGCCGAACAGATTGATCGGGCGTGTCGCGAGACCGGGTTCTTCGCAGTCGTCGCGCACGGCGAACTCCGGCCCGCGGTTCTCGACGCAACGCAACGCTTCTTTGCACTGCCTGCGAACGTGAAAGCGCAGGTGGCGATTGAGAACTCGCCGCGCTCCCTGTCATCCACTCCCCCCGCGCTGACCAGCGCATTGCCGAGGACCCGCTCAGGTGCGGGGCGCACACCGACGACGGCACCATGGCGTTGCTGTTCAGCGATGGCACGCCTGGACTTCAGCATCAGGGATGCGTCCGCTACCTGGGTCGATCGACCGAGCACCGCGTGATTTCACCGACTGATCGCGACCGCTCCGCGGAGCCGATGGTTGTGGTCCCGGGCGGGAGCATCGAGGTTGCTGTCCGAGAAACGTGCATCTCGTCCGAGCGACCTGGCGACCAACTTCTTCCCCCAACTTCTTCCCCCAACACCCCCATCAACCCCCAATAAACGGAGCCCCCATGACGACCAACCGAACCATTCGCAGATCGACCAGGCTCGGCGCAGTGCTCGCCAGTGTTGTGCTCGTTGCTGCGGCCTGTGGCAGCGATGACGCCGCCGAGCAGCCAGCGGCTACCGCAGGACCCGAAGCGGTCGTGGCTGAACCGGAAGATGACGCAGACGCCGAAGAGTCCACCGAGGCTGCCGACGGTGACTTCAGCGACTTGAAGGTCGTGTTGATCGGCGACGGTTCGGCCGAAGACGGCGGGTGGAACACGGCGCATTCCAACGGCGGCGACGACATCGCTGCGGCATTCCCCGGGTCGACGGTCGAGTTCGTCGAAGGCATCGCGCCGGGCCAGACAGCGACCAACGCCTTTGAGGACGCCGTCGCTGCAGATGCCGACGTCGTGATCGGCACCACCTACTACCAGGACGACATGATGGGAGTGGCGGCGGCCAACCCGGACGTCACGTTCCTCACGTGGGCAGGGTTCGAGACCGCTCCCAACGTTGGTCACTTCGACGGTGCCTCCGAAGAGGGGCGTTACCTCGACGGCATGGTCGCTGGCTTCCTCACCGAGAGCAACATCATTGGTTACCCGGTCGGTTTCCCGTTCAACGAGGTCAACCGCTCGGTCAACGCGCTGACGCTCGGCGCTCAGCGGGTCAACCCCGATGTCGAGGTGCAGGTCCTGTTCCTCAACACGTGGTTCGACCCGGCGGTGGAACAGCAAGCCGCTGAAGCCCTCGTCAATGCAGGTGCCGATGTACTCGCCCACGAGGTTGGTGCACAGGTGTACGCAACGGTCGCAGCGCAAGCCGGCGGCTACGTGATTGGTTACACCAACGACTGGTCTGAGATCGAGCCTGAGGCCTGGGCATCGTCGTTCCTTTACGACTGGGGTGGCTACTACGTCGACCAGGTGCAATCGGTTGTTGACGGAACCTTCGAGCCCGAGATCTCCTTCGGTGGCATCGCTGATGGCTTCATCGATTTTGCTCCGTACGGCCCGGCCGTTACGCCCGAAATGATCGCCGAGATCGACGAGGTCAAGGCGCAGATCATCGATGGCTCTTTCGACATGTTCGCCGGTCCGATCATGGACAACGAGGGCAACGTGGCCATTGCCGAAGGCGAGACCATTCCCTTCAACGAGCGCATCGAGTGCTGCCAGTTCTTCGTCGAAGGTGTCTCCGGAGAGATCCCGAGCTGACCATGAGGGATGGGGAACGACATGCTCAGGCCCAAAGTCCGGTGAGTAAACCGGTATCGCTTTCGGTGCGTGCTTTGAGCAAGTCGTTCTTTGGAGTACACGCCGTCGACGGGGTCGGATTCGACCTCGTCGGCGGCGAGATCCATGGTTTGCTCGGTGAGAACGGCGCCGGAAAATCAACGCTGTGCTCGATGCTCGCCGGGCTGTACCGCCCCGATTCGGGCCAGATTTGCCTCGACGGATCCCAGGTGCGATTCCGCTCGCCGGAGGACGCTGCCGCCAGCGGTATCGGCATGGTGTATCAGCATTTCCGGCTGGTCGAAAGCTTCACGGTTGCCGAGAACATCCTGCTCGGACACCACGGAGCAAAAGGACGGCGCGCACGCCAAGAGGTGCGCGACCAGGTCGAAGCACTCGGCGATCGGTATGGGCTTGAGGTCGACCCATCGGCATCGGTCTGGCAGCTGTCGGTCGGTGAGCGTCAGCGCGTCGAGATCCTCAAGCAACTGTTTCGCGGGGCGCGCATTCTGATTCTGGATGAACCGACGGCGGTCCTTGCGCCCCGGGAGTCTGAGCACTTGTTCGAAGCGGTTCGGCTGATGGCCGACGGTGGCCACGCAGTCGTGCTCGTGTCGCACAAGATGCAAGAGATCTTGGATCACACCGACCGGGTGACCGTGCTTCGTGCGGGTCGCCATGCGGGAAGTCAGCCGACACCGCAGCTCACTCCGTCGGTGCTCGCCACGATGATGTTCGGCCGTGAACTCGCCGATACCACCGAGGAACGCACGGCCTCGACGCCACACACACCGGGTGATGTGGTGCTCACCGTGTCCGGCCTAACGGTCATGGGGGATCACGGCCGTGCGTCGGTCGACAACCTGTCGCTCGAGGTTCGGCGCAATGAGATCGTTGGCGTGGCAGGCGTGGCCGGTAACGGCCAGCGCGAACTCCACGAGACAATCGCTGGCCTTCGAACTCGGGCGTCAGGCTCGATCACCGTTGACGGGCATGACTGTTCGAAGTCGGGGGCCAAGGCGCGTCACCGAGCTGGCCTCGCCTACGTGCCCGAGGATCGGCTTGGGACAGGGCTCGCACCAGGGCTGCCGATCGAACACAACATGGTGCTGCGATCGTTCAGCCGGGCACCGCACGCGTCGGGCGGTCGGCTCAAGCCTCGTGCGATTGACGCGACAACGCAGCGTCTCGTCGCCGACTTCGATGTGCGCGGCGCCCGCGACGGCATGCCCGTGAGCCTCATGTCGGGCGGCAACTTGCAGAAGGCGATCCTCGCTCGTGAGCTGACCGAGGAACACGAGGTGTTGGTCGCTGCGGCGCCGACACGTGGTCTCGACTTGGCGGCGGCCGAAGCGGTCCGCGGGCATCTGCGTCGCGAACGAGACGGGGGGTGTGGCTTGCTGATCTTCTCCGAGGACCTCGCCGAAGTGCTCCAGATCTCCGACGTCGTCGTCGTGATGTATCAGGGTCGGATCGTTGGCCGATTCGATCGAGCTGACGTCGATGTCGAACTGCTCGGACTCCTCATGACCGGCGCCACGAGCGAACCGGAAATGTCCGTTCCATCGAGTTCATCGGCGGAGGCCGTGGCGTGATGTTGTCCGGCGTGCTCGGCCGAGTGACGGTGAACCCGCGAGCGCAGGCATCGGTATGGACGCGTGCCGGAGTTCCGTTGTTGGCGCTTGCGGTGGCGCTCATGTTGGGCGCCGTGATTCTGGTTGCGACCGGCGCCAACCCCATCGAGGTCTATCGAGAGATGATCAATGCGAGCCTGAACGGCAAGCAGCCGATCGAGCGAACCTTGACGTTTGCGACGCCATTGCTCCTGACCGGCTTGGCCGCAGCGGTCGCGTTCCGGATGAAGCTGTACAGCATCGGCGCGGAGGGTCAGCTGTTCATGGGCGCAATCGCCGCGAGCGGCATTGGCCTGCAGCTTCCCGCTGACACGCCCAAGGTCCTGATGTTGAGCGCGATGTTCGTTGGCGGCGCGCTGGCCGGTGCCGTATGGGCCGGATTTGCCGCCGTACCCAAGGCCCTGTTCGGAACCGACGAGATCATCACGACACTGATGCTCAACTTTGTGGCACTCGGCTTTATGAACTATCTGATCTTTGGATCACAGTCCTTCTGGCGTGATCCGTCACGGCCGGTTCCGCAGGGCAACAGCCTCCCGGAGTCAGCGCGACTTCCGTTGATCTCGGGTCGTCTGCACTCCGGCTTCGTGATCGCCGTCGTGATCGCTGTGCTGCTGTGGTGGATTCTCAAGCGGACCACGTTCGGGTTTCGCATTCGCACCATCGGCGACTCCGTCCGGGCAGCTCGGTATGCCGGCGTTGGAGTGCCGGTTGCCATCGTTGCGGTCCTCGCGATCTCGGGAGGGCTCGCCGGGGTCGCGGGCGCCATCGAGGTCTCAGGCGTGACCGGTCGGCTCGACCCGAGCGCACTTGCAATCGAACTCGGGTACACCGGGATCGTCATCGCAACGGTCGCTCGGCTCAATCCAATCGGTGTTATTCCCGTCGCCATCCTGTTGGCGGCGATCGCCACATCGGGCGGTTCGTTGCAGTCGATCGGTGTGCAAGTCGAGGTCATTCGGCTGCTGCAGGGCCTGATCTTCTTGAGCGTGACCGCTGGTGAATTCTTCGTCTCGAATCGTCTCGGTCTGCGCGCGGAAGCTGTCGGGAGCGCCAGTGAACCCGACGATGAGCACGGTGCCCAACCCGGGGTCGACGCACGCCAGCTGCTCGCTGACGGAGGAGCGTCATGAACGACACGGTCCTGGTCCTCTCGCTGGCCAGCGCTGTGGTCGCTGGAACTCCGATCCTGTTGGCCGGCCTGGGTGAGATCATCGCCGAGCGTTCCGGAATCATGAATCTTGGCGTCGAAGGCATGATGCTGATGGGTGCTGTCGTCGGATTCTGGTGTGGCGTCCACACCGGCAGCTTGACGTTGTCGTTGATCGTCGGTGGTTTGGCCGGCGCGGCGTTGTCGCTCGTCCACGCGGTGCTGGCAATCACATTGCGGGTCGATCAGACCGTGTCAGGGCTCTCACTGGTGATAGTCGGAGGTGGTCTCTCCGCGTACGTGGGTGCTGCCGGCGACACGTCGCTGTTGGAGCGGGCCAACGGTGTCGAGGTGAATTCGTTGTTGCCGACCTTCATGTCGGACCTGCCAGTGGTCGGCCCGATTATCTTTGGCCATGACGCGGTTGTGTACGTGACGGTCATCCTCGTCGCGGTGGCCAGCGGTGTGATGTACCGCTCGTCGGCTGGCCTGTCGTTGCGCGCGGTCGGCGAAGACCCGGCGGCTGCTGACGCTGCTGGTCTCAAGGTGGTTCGAATCCGATATCTCGCAACGGCGATTGGCGGCTTCGGTGCGGGGATGGGCGGCGCGTACTTGGTGCTCGCTGTGCTCGGAACCTGGCAGACCGGCCTGACCGCAGGTGCCGGCTGGATTGCTGTTGCGCTCGTGATTGTCGCCGGGTGGCGGCCGTGGCTGGCACTGATCGGTGCCTTTGTGTTCGGCGTTCTGCGTGGCCTCGGTTTCACACTGCAGATCGCGCAGGTCGACATCCCAAGCGACTTCTTGACAATGATTCCGTTCGTCGCCGCGTACCTTGTGGTGGTGGCTATCAGTGCCAGCCCGACCCGCGCTCGACGAGTCGCCGCGCCCGCCGCCCTCGGCCGCCCCTACGACCGGGAACAACGTTGATCGCACATCACGCAAACCGGGACGCCGTCCCGGTCGAGCCAGTGATCCCGGTTCAGCACGTGGCCCTGTCAGTGATCCCGGTCGAGCCAGTAATCCCGATTGAGTACGTAGCCCTGTCAGCGATCCCGGTCGAGCCAGTAATCCCGATTGAGTACGTAGCCCTGTCAGCGATCCCGGTCGAGCCAGTAATCCCGATTGAGTACGTGGCAGTGCAGGTTCAGGCGCGATGGGTCAGCTTGACGTTGCGCGGAACTCGTCGAAGTTCTTCCGGGTGGTCGCCCGGACTTTCGACTTGATGATCGGCGTCCAGGCGTCCAGGCGTCCAGGTAAGCAAGCAGTACCTGAAGCTGTCACGGAGGTCGATGACCGGACTGCCTTTAAAGGCCAACGTGGCGTCGACATCGTTGGTGACCTTGCGGCCGGTCGCGGAAATCGTGTCCTTGGCGATCCAGTTCACGGTCGCAGTGTTCTCACCCGACTCGAAGATCTTGTGAGTGGGGCTGGGGAAGTCGGTAATCCGGGAACCGACTCGAGACCGAAGTGGGAAGGGTTCAACGGTTGCGGACATCATGTAAAGGCCAACTGTCTCGAAGTGGTGACGTTGCTCCACACATGCTCTCGGCCGATC
>JBLFZD010000096.1:0-11189 GCA_047610085.1 Ilumatobacter sp.
GCAAGCTCAAGTGCGTATCGATGCTCGAATCGTTGCCTGGCGTGGGCAAGGTCAAGGCTCGCCGTTTGATGGAAGAGATCGGTATTGCCGACAACCGCCGCGTCCAAGGCCTCGGCGCGCAGCAGCGAAAAGCGCTGCTTGAAGAACTGCATTGAAGCGATCGGGATCTCAAGCGCCGCGATCCGCTTTGATCGTTAGGTTGATGCGGTGATTATCGTCGTGTCCGGTCCGGGTGGTGTCGGCAAGGGCACGATTGTTGACGCCTTGGTAAAACGTGACCCCGAGCTCTGGCTGAGTAGATCCTGGACGACGCGGGAACAGCGCCCGTCGGAGTCGGCTGAGGCCTACGTGTTCTCGAGGTTCGATGAATTCGAGGCGCGCATTTCGGCAGGCGAGTTCCTCGAGTGGACCGAATTTCTCGGCAACTACTACGGCACCCCGACCCCCGACGCAGGCGACGAGCGCGACATCGTGCTCGAAATCGAGGTCGATGGTGCCCAGCAGGTGAAGCGCATCGCCCCTGAAGCCATGCTCATTTTTGTGCTCCCACCGTCACGGGAGGAACAAGAACGACGGCTCCGTGGTCGTGGCGATATGAACGACAAAGTCCTCGCTCGGCTGAAGAAGGCCGAGGAAGAGGAACCGATCGGGCGTGAGCTCGCTGATCACGTTGTGGTCAATGACGATCTCGAAACGACGATCGACGAAATGCTCGGGATTATTAGAAGCGGCCGCCGTCAACCATGAACTGTTGGGCGGTGCAGGCTGCACCGTCGTCAGCGGCCAGAAACAGAACCATTTGTGCGAATTCTGCCGGGTAGATACGCCGCTTGATCGCTTGATCGTTCAACGTGCCCGCTTCGCCCTCGGGGCTCCACCACTTTTCGAGCTGACGCTCGGTTGCGACCCAACCGGGCAACACCGTGTTGACCCGGACACCCTGCGATCCGAACGTGCGGGCCATCGTGCGGGTGATTCCTTCGACGCCCGACTTGGCGATTGCGTAGCCGGGGAAGAAGTCCTCCTGCATCATGTATGAGCTCGATCCGATGTTGACGATCGAACCCCGACCAGCGTCGAGCATGCCTCGGGCAACGGCCTGGATAGCAAAGAAGTAGTGGCGCAAGTTGACGTTCATCCGGTCATCCCAATACTCAGCGGAGACCTCGTCCCATGTGTGGCGGTCATCGCTCGCGGCATTGTTCACGAGCACCTCGATCCCGTCGAGATCGGTTTGGGCCTGGGCGATACCGGCTTGCAATGCGCCGATGTCGATGAGGTCGATGTCGTAGAATCGCGGTGTGTGCCTGGGGTTGGTCGCGTTCAGCACCTCAACCAATTGGGCGCCGCGCTCAGCTTGAATATCGGCGAACCCGACGCGGCTGCCTTGGCCGACGAACTGTTCGACCATCCCGGCGCCGATGCCGTCAGCACCGCCGGTAATGAAGACCGAACGGTCAACGAGCGACGGATACGAAGCGTAGTTCTGGGCGGGTGCTGCGGTGGGATCGATGGTCATTGGCTGGATCGTATTCAGAACCCGTACAGACGTGCGGCGTTTCGCGAGAGGACGGTGTCGTCAATTCCGTCGGGGTGCCAGGTGGGGGTGGATCGCTTTCGACCGGGATGAGGCCAGTTGCTCCCCCAGACCAGTTGATCGGTCCATCGCGACGTCAGCGCTGCAGTAACCGGTTCGATCAGAGTGATGTCGGCGTCGGATTCGTAGGGGGCCGAAAGCTTGACCCACGCTCCGGCGTTGAGGAGTTCAGCAAGGGCGGTGAATTCGTCGCTTTCCACGGTGACGGGAGGCATAAAGCGTCCGACGTGGTCGATCACAAGCGGAACCGAGAGCTTGTGAAGGTGGCTGGCTCGGCCCGGCAACTCACGCCCGTTGAGCTGGAGCTGGATGTGCCACCCAAACGGTTCGATCATCAAGGCAACCGGTTCGAGGTCGTCCCAGGGGACCGACCCGCCTGGAAGCATGTGAAATCTTGCCCCTCGGACACCAAGGTGATGAAGCCGCTCGATCTCGCAGAGGGGGGTGTCACCGTTGACAACCATCACACCTCGTGCGGTGACGCCGTGTCGTTCGAATTCAATCAGCGCGTCAAGCTGGCATTGGTTGTCGAGTCCGTAGGCGCTTGGTTGCACAACAACGACGCGCTCCGTGGAGGGGAAGGCCTCGAGGTACTCGCGAACCGACGCATCGGCGGCGTGGACAATGGCTTCGGTTGCGGTGGGGTGGCGGCCGTCGTAGACGTGGATGTGTGCGTCGGTCCTCAACGTGCCCACCATGCGTGGAGGCGGGTCGCGTGCTCAGCATTCACCGATCGCTGAGGGACGTTGCCCGCAATGATTGATTGGACTTGCTCGACGCTACTGAGCGCTTGGGCATCGGCATTCTCCGGTGTGAGGCCGCCAAGGTGGGGCGTAGCAACGACGTCTGCGCGGGCGGCAAGCCAGAGCGACGGCCGTTGATCGGCTGCCTGGCCGACGTCGAGACCGACGCCAGACAGCCTGCCCGAATCGAGGGCGTTGGCGACTGCTTGTTCATCGAGAAGTTCGCCGCGGGAAACGTTGACGAGCACGGCGCCGCGCTTCATCTGGGCAAGTTCAGCCTCGGCAATGAGCCCGGTTGTGGCTTGTCCGCCCGGGGCGAGGGGGAACACGACGTCGCTGCGTCGGAGCAGGTCGGCCAGATCGACATCCTCGTACGCCGTCTCGACGTTCGGGTCGTGCACCAGCACGATGAGTCCCATCGCCGTCAACAGGTCGGCAAGGTATGCCCCGATTGCTCCGCACCCGATGATTCCGGCGGTTTGGCCACGGACCTGTCGGCCAGAGCGCTGTGGCGGTTCGTTGCCAGTGCGATAGTCGATCGTCGACGATGAGATTTGGCGTGAGACGTCGAGGTACAGCCCGAGCGCCAGCTCTGCGGTGGAGGCAACGAAGCTCTTGTCGGCCCGAGCCACGAGGACGCCACATTCCGATGCGGTCCCAACGTCGACCGTGCTGATGTCGACCGCGCAGCGCAGAAAGGCGAGTAGACCGGGAAGCGCAGAAAAGATGTTCGTCTCGCCAGGGGTCGCTCGGTGAGCAACGATGACCGCGCACCCTGCTGCCAGATCGGTCAACTCCCTCGTGGTCAGGTCGCGATCGAGGGGATTCACCACCACGTCAGCGATTCGTTGGAGTTCGGGGAGTGCCCTGGCGTAGTACGCGGCAAGATCCTCGGGGTTGTGGGTGACAAAGACCTTCACCACTGAGAACCTATTCCTCCGGTAGGCTTGACTCACTATGGCGCTGGACCACAACACGATGATCAACCCGCCCATCGAGAACTTGCTCGACCAGGTCGACTCCAAGTTCACGTTGGTCACGCTTGCAGCACGCCGAGCGCGCAACATCAACTCGTACTTCAACCAGTTGGGTGATGGCCTTGGCGGCATGATTCCTCCACAGGTGTCGTCCACCGCACGCAAGCCGCTCTCGATCTCCTTCCAGGAGATCGCAGAGAAGAAAATCGTCTGGGCAGAAGCGCCACAAGAGCCCGAGCCGTCCGAGGCCGAAGAAGACCTTGAGGGCGCCGACACAGCGGCTGCCAAGAGCAGCGACTGACACGATCGTGAGCCCGCTGCAGGGCAAACGCATCGTTCTCGGTGTCACCGGGGGTATTGCCGCCTATAAGGCCATAGATATTGCGCGTCGACTCGTCGATGTCGGCGCCCATGTGGTGCCGATCATGACTGAGGCCGCACAACATTTCGTTGGCACGACGACGCTGTCGGCGCTTGCCTCGGAGCCGGTACAAACCGAACTGTGGCATAATCCAACAACTCCGATTCCCCACACCACGGTGGGGCAGGGCGCTGACCTGATCATCGTTGCGCCGGCTACAGCAAAAGCAATCGCTGCCTACCGCATGGGGTATAGCCACGACCTGCTGCAGAACACGCTCATCGCGACGCGTGCGCCCGTCATCGTGTGCCCAGCGATGCACACCGAAATGTGGGAGCACCCCAGCGTTGCCGACAATATTGCCGTCCTGCGTGGCCGCGGCGTGTACATCGTCGACCCAGAAGCCGGTCGGCTTGCTGGCGGCGATATCGGCTTTGGTCGTCTGGCGTCGCCCGAGTCGATCGTTGCAGCCGCCGAGCGAGTGCTGGGGCCGAGCGACCTCTCCGGCGTCTCGATGATCGTTTCTGCTGGTGGCACTCGAGAACCTATTGATTCGGTTCGAGTGATCGCGAACCGAAGCTCAGGTAAGCAGGGATATGCGGTTGCCGAAGAGGCTGCGTCGCGCGGGGCGTCGGTCACACTCGTCTCAACCGTCTCGCTTCCAACACCGGCAGGGGTCACGCTCGTCGAGGTCGAAACCGCTGCGCAGATGCAAGCGGCGATTGAATCCCGCTCTGCCGATGCCGACGTCATCGTGATGGCCGCTGCTGTTGCTGATTTCCGGCCGGCGAACGCCGCAGATCACAAGCTGAAGAAACGAGACGGCACGCCCGAGGTTGTGCTCGAGCCCACGCCCGACATTCTTGCGGGGCTTGGCCAAAACAAGCCCGACGGGCAGGTGCTCGTTGGGTTTGCGGCAGAAACCAACGACCTCATCGCAAATGCACAAGCGAAGCTCGTGCGCAAACATCTCGATCTGATCGTGGCGAACGATGTGAGTGCTCCGGCGGTTGGCTTCGCACACGATACGAATGCGGTTACGCTGATCCGGCCCGACGCGAAGCCTGTCGAGATCGACCTCGCCGCCAAGCGAGATATTGCCCGGGCCGTCATCAACACGATCGTCGAAATTCTGACAGGAAAGAACTGAACATGGCAAATTACACCTTTACGTCCGAAAGCGTCACCGAGGGCCATCCGGACAAGATGGCTGATCAGATCTCCGACTCGATCCTCGATGCGATCCTCGCCGAGGATCCCGATGCTCGGGTCGCGTGCGAAACGCTTGTGACCACCGGTCTCTGCGTGGTCGCTGGCGAGATCAGCACCAGCGCCTACGTCGAAATCCCCAAGATCGCCCGCGACACCATCAACGGCATCGGGTACGACAATGCGCTGTACGGCTTCGACGGCAACACCTGTGGCGTCATGGTCACCCTCGACGAGCAGAGCCCCGACATTGCTCAGGGCGTCGACACCTCTGAAGAGGTTCGTACTGGCAAGTCCGGCGAAGACCAGCTCAACGAGCAGGGTGCTGGCGACCAGGGGATGATGTTCGGCTACGCCTGCTCCGAGACCGAAGCGCTCATGCCGCTGCCGATCCACACCGCTCACCGTCTCGCAGAGCGCCTCGCCGACGTCCGTAAGTCTGGCCAGATTCCGTACCTGCGCCCCGACGGCAAGACCCAAGTCACCTATGAGTACGACGGAACCGGCAAGCCGATCGCGCTCAAGGCAGTACTCGTGTCAACGCAGCATCAGGGTGGCATTGACCGTGACACGGTGATTCGCCCGGACCTGATCGACGCAGTCATCCGCCCGATCATTCCCGAGCAGTTCGCGGACGACAACTACGACGTTTATATCAACCCGACCGGCAACTTCGTGATCGGCGGTCCGCACGGCGACTGTGGCCTCACCGGTCGCAAGATCATCGTCGACACCTACGGCGGCATGGGTCGCCACGGCGGCGGCGCGTTCTCTGGCAAGGATCCGTCGAAGGTTGACAGGTCCGCGGCCTACGCCGGCCGTTGGGTCGCCAAGCACGTTGTTGCCTCCGGCGCAGCGGATCGCTGCGAAATCCAGTTGGCTTACGCCATCGGCATGGCACAGCCCATGAGCATTCTGGTCGAAACCTTCGGTACTGCCAAGGAAGACCCAGCAAAGATCGAAGCGGCCGTTCGAGCCATCTTCGACCTCCGCCCCGGTGCGATCGTCCGCGATCTGGATCTGAAGCGTCCGATCTACAAGGCCTCGGCGGCGTATGGGCACTTCGGTCGCGATCAGTTCCCGTGGGAGCAGCTCGGCCGGCTCGACGAGTTCAAGGCCGCTCTCGGCGCCTGAACGCCTCGTCGAGACTGCGATGAGCCGGGTTGCGCGGGTCCTGCCCGATGTGACAGGGCTCGACAAGTCATTTGATTACTGGATTCCTGATGATCTTGTCGACCACATTGTGGTCGGCACGATTGTCCGGGTTGAGCTTCACGGCCGGCGGATCGGTGGCTGGGTCACCCAGATCGTCGATGAGTCATCGGTTGGCGACCTCAAGCCGATCGCGAAAGTCACGGGTCACGGACCCGCTGCAGAGTTGATTGAGCTGGCCGAATGGGCCCATGTTCGCTGGGCCGCCCGGCGAGTCCGTCCGTTTCTGGTTGCTGCCTCGCCGAAGAAGGCGGTACGCGCACTCCCATTGCCGTACCGACGTGCACAGAATCCCGCGCCGTCGTCGCCTGCAACATCGGAATTGTTGAGGTCCGGAGGTGGCGTGCTGCGCTTGCCGCCCCGCGCCGACGTGCTGCCCTCGGTTCTCTCGGCTATTACGGTCGGCCCGACCCTTGTTGTAGTACCGACGGTGTCCGACGCGTCGTTGCTCGCATCTCGGCTTCGGCGGACCGGCGTCACTGTGGCATTCGTTCCCGACGACTGGGCGGCAGCGGCAGGCGGTGTCGATGTCGTTGTTGGAACGCGTTCGGCCGCGTGGATGCCGTGTGCGGGGATGGCTGCTGCGCTCGTGATCGACGAGCATGACGAGGGGCTCCAGGAAGAACGGTCGCCCATTTGGCATGCCCGTGACGTGGTGGCCGAACGTTGCCGACGCGCGGGAGTGCCCGCGGTGTTCATCTCGCCGATTCCGACGCTCGTAGCGGTCGAGGAACTCGCTGGTCCAGAGGGCCCGGTGCACCCCTCGGCTGAGCGCGAGCGCCACGGGTGGCCCGGCGTGCAGGTGGTCGACAGAACCGACGAGGACCCTTGGAAGCGATCATTGGTCACGTCTGATCTGGTTGAACGAATTCGTGATCCGCTGCAGCGCGTGTTGTGTATCTCGAATACGACGGGGCGCGCCCGGGTGCTGGCATGTCGTACCTGTAAGGCGTTGGTGCGCTGTGAGACATGTGATGCCGCAGTTGGCCTGGCCGATAGCGGCCGCCTGGCCTGCAAGCGGTGTTTGTTAGAGCGGCCAGCGGTATGCCAGGAGTGCGGTGGCGGAACGTTCGCGAATCTTCGCCCAGGCGTCACGCGGATCGGTGAGGAACTCGAAGCGGCGGCGAACCGCCGGGTTGTCGTGGTGACCGGAAATGACGACGAGCCACCACGTCGATCCGATCTCTACGTGGGGACCGAGGCGGCGCTCTACCGAGTGGGCCATGTTGACGTGGTCGCGTTTCTCGAGTTCGACTCCGAGATGCTGGCACCGCGGTTCAGGGCGTCCGAGCAAGCTTTGGCGCTGCTTGTTCGCGCCGGCCGGATCGCGCCGACGGTGATGGTTCAGACGTTCAACCCCGACCATGAAGTGCTCCGCGCTGCGGTGTCTGGCAACCCAAACATCGTGGTGGACGCCGAACGCGAACGGCGCCAGATGTTGGGTCTTCCGCCGTACGGAGCGTTGGCGTCGGTGACAGGAGCGTTCAGCGGTGAAGTGGTTGGCCAGCTCGATCGTGAGGCCGTGCAAGTCGGTGGCGACGGTGTGGACCGCTACCTCGTGAGGGCACGCAACTGGGACACGCTTGGCATGGCGATCAATGCAACGACCCGGCCGCCGGGTTCACGGGTACGCGTCGCTGTTGACCCGCCCCGGGTTTAAGAAGTTTGCTACGAGCGTGGGCCATGCGGCGACTTCGTCGGCGGTGGAATCGATGTGGACCTCAGCATGGGGGAGGAGGTCTCCGAGTTCTTCTGCTGTCTCGGAGGGATGTGTCGCGTCGCCGGTCCACGCCAGTACGAGCGTGGGGCACTCGATCGCCGCAATGTTGTTTCGCTTCGGAAGCTGGGCTCCCGCAGCGCCGCGCATCGCTCGGGCCAGCCGATCGGACTCCCACGAACGCAGACCGTCAGCTCGGCGCGTGCGGTAGTCGGGGTCATCGGCCAGGGGATCGGGCGGGGCAATCACCGCTCCCGCTTTGATCAGTGGCTCGACGCCGTAGGCCTCGACGACCTCAGCGCCCTGCTCGTACACCTCGGACTGCGCTGCACGCGACTCCCAGCCGGTTGGGGGGATCACCAGAATGAGCCCGCCGATTCGATCCGGGGCCAGTACTGCAGCATGCAGCGCTGTGGCGCACCCCATCGACGCCCCCCCAGCGACGTACGTTTTGGTGCCGAGTGCGGCGGTGAGTTCGAGTTGGTCGTGAGCAAGTTCTTCCCACGTGTACCCCTCGAGTTCGAGCGTCGAATCGGACTCGCCGTGCCCGCGGGCGTCGTAGCGAAGCACGCGAGCCTCCACCCCAGCCCAATCGATCAGCGGTTGAACGTTCTCGAGCGCTCGACTCTGCGTGAGGCCGTGCGCCCACACGACGTCGGGGCCGACCCCCCGGTATTCGTAGGCGATGTTGCAACCTCTGACCGTGCGGCTCGTCATGTTCACTAGCCTTGCATGTCCCATGAGCGCTGATCTCTTTCCCGAACTCGACAAAGAACGCGCCCACCTGGAATTTGCTCGCGATTCGCGGGACCGCATGATCGTCCGGTTCGAAGCTGTCGACCCAGCTGGAGCGGCCGACGAGATCACTTCGGAGTTGATCGAGGCCACCGTTGCCGAAGCGCTCGAAGACCTCCGTGGCCCTGGGTCCGGTGACTTCTTCGGTCGGATCGACGGCGACGAGGGCCAGTGGTACGTCGGTCGCCGCCACATTGAAGACGATGCGCACGATCCGGTTGTGGTCGATTGGCGTGCACCGGTCAGTGCGCCGTTCTATCGAGCGACAGCGGTCGACCCGCTTGGTGTCGATTTCCGTCGTCGATTCATGATGGATGACGGTGAGATGGTCGCCTACCTCGACGAGGACTTGAACGACCCCGAAGGTGGGGGAGCTGCCGCGGGAATTCCTGACCCGGTACTCGCCGAAATCGGCGCCGAGCGCAGCGGTGAGATGCGTGAGATCGTTGCCACGATCCAGGGCGAACAGGACGTGGTGATTCGCTCCGATATCGATCAGGTACTGATCGTCCAGGGCGGGCCCGGTACCGGCAAGACGGCGGTGGCATTGCACCGAGCTGCATACCTGCTGTTCGAGCACCGCGCTCGCCTTGCCCGAGACGGTGTCCTTGTGGTCGGCCCGAATAAGGCATTCCTCGACTACATCGCAAATGTGCTCCCATCACTGGGCGAACGAACGGTGCGCCAATCAACAGCTCAGGAGCTGTGTATCCCGCGTGTCGAGATCACCGCTGTCGACGATGACGAAATGGCTCGGTGGAAGGGCTCAGCGGATCGGCTCGTCGACTTGGAGAGCGCTGCGCTCGCTGCGGTCCGTCCACCGACCGGCGACATCGCGGTTCCGATCGGCGTGCGCAATCACGTCATCTCTGCTGCAGAGTTCTCGGGCTGGATCGACACCGCAAAAAGCGGTAATGCGCCAGTAAACGAGCGACGTCAGCGACTCACAGCGATTGCCCAAAGAGAGATGCTGCGGCGGAGCGGCAAGGACAACGCGTGGGCGAACAGCGGCCCGCTGAAGTCGGCGATCACAAAGGCCTGGCCGACACAGAAGCCAGCCAAGCTTGTCGATTCCCTCGTTCCGGGACCGTCCGGAAAGAAGCGGGCATGGACCGCGGCGGATCAACTCCTCATCGATGAAGCCAACTCGCTGCTGAGTGGTTCGCCGTTCACGTACGGCCACGTCGTGGTCGACGAAGCACAAGACCACTCGGCGGTCGCGTTGCGTGTGATCGGTCGCCGCAGCCCGGCTGGCTCAATGACGCTAGTCGGCGACGTGGCCCAGTCCACGACTCCCGCCGGCCAGGAGCGGTGGAGCAACGTGTTTGCTCACCTGAGCCCGAAGGGAACGGTGGGCATCGTGGCCGATCTCACCATTGGGTACCGCGTCCCTGAGCCGGTTCTCACGGTTGCCAATCGCCTGTTGCCCCTCACCGGGGTCGATGCAACCGAGAGTCGCAGTGTGCGAACTACCGGTGATGCTCCGAGGTGGCACACCACCGATGTCGGCCCGGTCGTTGCCGAGGTGAAGCGACTCCACAAGCTGACCGGAGTTGTGGCCCCATCACACTTGCATAATGGCATCGCTGCGGAGCTCGAAGCGTTGGGGCTCAGCGTTGTGGACCACGTCCACGACCTCGAATCAAACGAGGTGCCGATGTTCGGTGCTCACGAAGTGAAGGGGCTCGAATTCGATGGCGTCGTGGTGGTCAACCCACATGAGATCTTGGGCGACACTCCACGTGGGGCCCGTCTGCTGTACGTGGCAATGACCAGGGCGGTGCAACGCCTCGACTTTGTTTCTGATGCGCCAGCACCTTGGCCGATCGGCCCGAGCTGAACGATCCAGCGGCCTGAGCTGCCGCCAGGAATCGGTCGTGCCGCTACTGGCAACGTTGGGGTTGCGAGAGTGGGTGCGTCACGGTGGTGGTCTTGTATCGGGCGCTGGTGTTGGGCACTCAACGGGGGAGTAGGCACGCTATAACGAGGGTCTGGGCGGCGCTGGTCGCTGAAGTCGGGTCCTCGGACCTCAGCAACAACACCAGCGCTCTGGGCTACTCAAGTAGCGAACGGCTAATTGTTCGATATCCGACTGAGTGATGGCGACGTCGCCAAGAGTTCAGTATCGGCTGAATCCGGTGAGGTGGTCGTGGTACACCGCTCCGAGCGGATCAAGAGCTGCTCGGGCCTCGTCGTCGATCGCGCCGAATACGTCAATGCTGATGTCAGATACCTCAACCAATTTGCCGAGAGCTTCACCAACGTTGCCGAGGTGTACAAGGATGTGCGCTGCACTTGGATACTGCTCGATCAGCGTGCAGGTTGTCTCGCTCGCATCGAAGTACCAGTGATACCCCAACATGTCCGGCTCGTTTGCTTTGACGAGAGCGGTCGCGTCGGCGGCAAGCGCCTTGAACTCCTCGAGTTTGCCGTCGTGGATCTTCCACCTGACTGCGTACTGAATCTGATCGGCCATGTTGCCCTCTCCTCGTTGTGTCTGTGATGAAAAATCGACCGTAACAGGTCTGGCAGAGGCCGCTTTGCGACCCGGACGATGGCCGCTACCGGACATGGATCA
>JBLFZD010000097.1:0-11082 GCA_047610085.1 Ilumatobacter sp.
TGCGATCGAGTGGATCAAGGTCGGCCATGGACATAATGCTATTCCAAGTGATGCAATATGAACAGTTGGTGCACACTTTCTCCTCTATTTGACCGTTGATGTTGCACACCGGTCACTCATAGCGTTGAAGGTAACCCCTCCATCACACATAGGAGCACGCTCATGGTTCGATTCATCAACGTCACCAACCTCGCCCGCTGGGCCGCCGACACCGGCGTTGAGGGAATCATGCGCGGTCTTGTCGCAGCCCTCGAAGACGATTTCCGACGCTGGCCCGTGTTCGACAAGACGCCGCGCTTCGGGAGCCATTCCGAGCACGGTGTCATCGAGCTGATGCCCACGAGCGATGGGGTGACATACGGCTTCAAGTTCGTGAACGGGCACCCCATCAACTCGACCCGCGGGCTGCAGACCGTGACGGCATTCGGTGCCCTCGCTGACGTCGACACCGGCTACCCGATCATGGTCTCGGAGATGACCTTGCTCACAGCGCTGCGAACTGGCGCCACGTCGGCCATGGCAGCCAAGGCACTCGCCCCGGCGGGCGCCCACACGATGGCGATGATCGGTTCCGGCGCCCAGGCCGAGTTCCAGGCTCTCGCCTTCCGCGCCAACCTCGGCATCAACACCCTGCGTGTCTTTGACATCGACCCCGATGCGATGACCAAGTTCGAACGCAATGCGATCGAGCTCGGCTTCGATGTCATGCTGTGCGCTGACGCCGAAGAGGCAATCACCGGTGCACAGATCATCACCACCTGCACCGCCGACAAAAAGAACGCCACGATCCTCACCGACGAGATGGTGAAGCGTGCTCGCAGCAACGGCGGGGTCACCGGCCTCCACATCAATGCGATCGGAGGGGACTGCCCCGACAAGACCGAACTCGAACTTGAACTCGTCAAGCGGGGCACCGTGTTCGTCGAGTACCCGGAGCAAACCTTCATCGAAGGCGAGATCCAGTTCCTTCCCCGCGATTGGCCGATCACCGAGCTGTGGCAAGTCCTGAACGGCGACGCCGAGGGTCGCACCTCAGACGACGAACTGACCATCTTCGATTCGGTCGGTTTCGCGATCGAAGATGTCTGCGCGTTGCGCTACCTCTACAACGCTGTCGAGGGCACGGACTACTACGACAACATCGACCTCATCGCGGAGCCGTCAAATCCCAAAAACCTGTTCGGCATGATCAACGCCAAACGTACCGCGCCGGTCGGTTGATGAGCACCACGATCGACCAGCCTGCATCCGTTGGCCCCGTCGTTCGGCCTGGTCGTTCCCTGCAGGCACCCACCACCGTGGTGATGGTGCGACCACATCATTTCGCGGTCAACGAACAGACCGCAGCCGACAACGTGTTCCAGTCAGCTCCCACCTCGGGCGCTCGTGACATCGCCGCAGCGGCGTACGCCGAGTCGACCGCGCTTGCACAGGCGCTGACCGAACACGGCGTGCGCGTTCATCTCTTCGACGATGAGTCACGCGATCGCCCAGACAGCGTGTTCCCAAACAACTGGTTGTCGACGCATCGCGGCGGCCGGATCGTCACGTATCCGATGTGCACGCCCAATCGGCGGCTCGAACGACGACACGACATCGTCGAACTGTTGAAAGAGCAGTACCGCGTACAGGACGCAATCGACTATTCGGGCCTTGAGCACGACGGTCTCTTCCTCGAAGGAACGGGCGCGATGGTCCTCGACCACATCGGTCGCGTCGCGTACGTCGCACGATCGCATCGCGCCGACCCCGTGATCCTCGAACGATTCTGCACACACAACGGCTACGAGCCGATGGTGTTCGACGCGATCGACCACAACGGCACAGCGATCTATCACACCAACGTTTTGATGTGTATTGGCACCGACTTCGCGATCGTGTGCCTCGACACGATCGCCGACCGCGACCGCCGCGCCGAGATCATCGAACGACTCGCCGAGTCCGGCCGCACGGTGATCGACATCTCACCACAGCAAATGCGCGAGTTCGCGGGGAACGCCTTCGAGCTCAGTGGAAGCGACAGTCGGCTGCTCGCAATGTCGACCGCAGCCCGCAACGCACTCACCGCCGAGCAGACCGCTGTCATCGAATTGTCGTGCGAGATCGTGGCGGTCGATATCTCGACGATCGAGCTCGCCGGTGGCTCGGTGCGATGCATGCTTGCTGGGGTCCATCTCGACCCTCGACCAACCTGAGTCGGCTGCCCGTAACAGCAACGACCAAATGCAAACTAGGCACATGAACCCTCCGCAACAGGACCAGCGCGTCATCCTTGTTCGCCGTCCCAGTCCTCGACTTGCCGACGGTGAAGTCACCCACATCGGCCGGGTGCCGGTCGACGTCCCCCTTGCGATGCAGCAGTGGGAGGACTACGTCGAGGTCTTCCGGCAACACCGCTGGGACGTGATCGAACTCCCGTCGCTCGACGACCATCCCGACGGCGTATTCGTCGAAGACGTCGTTGTGATGTATGGCGACCTCGCAATCGTTACTCGCCCTGGAACGGCCTCACGGATTGGTGAAATTGATGGCCTCGGTGATCGGCTGACCGATTCCGGGTATCGATTCGAGTCGATCACTGGGCCAGGAACACTGGACGGCGGCGATGTGATGAAGGTCGCCACCACGATCTACATCGGCCTCGGCGGGCGGACCAACCAGGCGGGCATCGATCAGTTCCGCGAGTTCGTCGCTCCGATGGGTGCGACCGTCGTCGCCATACCCACGACCAAGGTGCTGCACCTGAAATCCGCTGTCACTGCGCTGCCCGATGGCACCGTGATCGGTTACGAACCCGTGGTCGACGACACCACCGTGTTCGAGTCATTCCGCGCCGTGCCCGAAGAGCCGGGCGCACACGTGGTCAGCCTCGGCGACAGTGCGGTGATCATGACCGCCCGAGCGGACGCCACACGTCAGATTCTCGAGTCACTGGGCTGGAAGGTTGTCGTATCGGACATCAGCGAATTCGAAAAGCTCGAAGGCTGCGTCACCTGCCTGTCGGTCCGTTTGCGTACCGCGCCCTGATCCTGCTCGTGGACAGTTGGGGTCAGGCCCCAACTGTTCACGAAGAGGTTCAGACTCGTTCGATGATGATGGCGGGGGCCATGCCGCCCGCTGCACACATGGTGATCAGGCCGAACTGCTTGTCCTGACGCTCGAGCTCGTCGAGCACGGTGCCAATGAGGATCGCGCCCGTCGCCCCGATCGGATGACCGAGCGCCATAGCGCCACCGTTGACGTTGACCGTGCTGCGGTCGAGGTCGAGGTCGCGCTGGAACTTTTCGGACACGACGGCAAAGGCTTCGTTGATCTCCCAGATGTCGATGTCGTCCTTGGTCATTCCGGCCTTCGCGAGCACTTTGAGCGCTGCGGGGACCGGAGCGTTGAGCATCAGAGTCGGGTCGTCGCCCATGTTGGCGGTCGCAACGACGCGGGCCCGAGCCTTCATCCCGTGCTTGGCGGCGTATTCCTCGCTCATGATGAGCAGCGCGGCAGCGCCGTCGACGACACCCGACGAGTTGCCAGCGTGGTGCATGTGCTCGATGTCGAGGTCGGGATACTTCTGGTTGATGAGCTCGCGGAAGGTCTTCGAACCCTCCTCGTGGCGGTAGTCGGCGATGGCCGGGAAGCTCGGTGACAGCTTGGCAAGCGACTCGGCTGTGGTGCCGGGGCGGGGGAACTCTTCACGGTCGAGCGCGACCGAGCCGTCCATGTTGAGCACCGGGATGAGCGACTTATCGAAGCGACCTTCGGCGATGGCGATGGCGGCCTTGCGTTGCGAGTCGGCTGCGTGAGCATCGAGGGCTTCGCGGGAGATGCCTTCCATCGTGGCGATCGCATCGGCACAAACACCCTGGTGCGACTGCGGGTGCAGTTCCTGCAGGTGCACGTTGTTCGCACCCATTGGGAGCATGCCCTTCTTGGGGAGCGACATCATCTCGGTACCGCCGGAAATAACGACGTCTTCCATCCCGGCCATGACTGAGTGGGTCGCGTAGTTCGCCGTGGTGATACCCGAACCGCAGAAACGGTCGAGGGTGGCACCACTTGCGGTGACGTCATAGCCGGCATCAAGTGCAGCCATTCGACCCAGGTCGCCACCCTGCTCAACGACCTGGGCACTGGTGCCCCAGATGATGTCGTCGACGTCAGCGGTGTCGAGGCCGTTGCGGTCACGGATTGCTTCGAGCACGGTGCGAGCGAGGTGCTGCGGGTGGAGGTGAGCGAGCGAACCCTTGCCCACCTTGCCGATTCCGCGAGGGGTACGGCAGGCATCAATGATCAGTGCGTCAGGCATAGACAAGACGTTAGGCGTCGCGCCCTCGCGACCGAGAAGCCGGAGCTCGTGAGCCGGGGCATTGGGCCCCGGAACAGCGGTCAGTCGGCCGCCACGTCGTTGCTGTGAAACACCACTGACTCAAGGACGCTCACAAAATTCAATCGTGCCTGGGAGGGCACATGGCCACGTCATCAAACAACACACCTGCGAATGCTGCAGGCGCCGACACGATCGTGTTCGCACCCGGGCTCTCTGGCGAACTCGACATTGGCCCGACAACGTTGCGCGTCAACGACGACCTCACGATCGACGATGCCGCACGGGACGCGATCCGAGCGAATTCTGTTGGCGACATCATTGCCACCGATGTGGCAATCGTCGACTCGCGTTTCAACGGAATGAACACCTAGAACTCGGGTGACGTCTTCGTCACCGACTCCTTGATCAGTCGCAGCGGCAGCCAAGGGGCCTACCTCGTCAACTCCAGCGACGCGACTCTGACCGACACCACGCCGAGCGCAAACGGCTCTGATGGCCTCCGTGCAAGGAGCTCACTCTCGCTCACCGCAACACGTGTCACCGGCTTCAGCAACGGCGAGAACACATTCGACATCTACGAAGGGACTGGCGACGTCACGGTTATCTCGTCAGACTTCCACCTCGACCAACAAGCGTCGATCGACGTCTACGACTTTGGTGTAGGAGCGCCTGCCACCGGCAACGTGTCCGTCTCCGTCTCCGATACCACGGCACGCTTTGTCGATCACCTGATCGATGTCGACGAAGTAAAAAGCGACGTGGTGCTCGAGGACATCACGGTGGACAACGCCAGCGACGACGCCATCGAGCTCACCCAAATCGAGGGTGACCTGGTGGTCGAACGTGTCGACATCTCCCAGACCAACGACGAAGGGTTGGACGTCTACAACGCCGGCGGTGTCACCATCAGAGACGTCACGATCACTGAGGCTCAGGGCCACGGCATCGACGTCCAATTCGTCGGTGGGATCACGACCATCGAGCGAGTCACGATCGACGAAACCAGCGGAGACGGCATCCATCTCTTGAACACAGGTCTGGTGATGATCCGTGATGTGCAAATCAGCAATGTCGACAACGACGGCCTGCGCTTCAACGACACCGGGGCCATCGAGCTCAAAGTTGTCAACATCAGCGACCCGAATTCGAACGGCATCGACGTCAGAAACAGCAGCGCCTCAACAATTTCGGGGTCACGGTCAGCGGTGCCGACGCGTCAGGCCTTTCGCTCTACAACGCATGGCCGGCCGTGATGAGGAACTCGACGATCACTGACAATGCGACAGATGGTTTCGACCCGGGTGCTGGCATGGATCTCTTCAACTCCGACATCACCATCGTCGGCTCGACGATCACCGACAACAGCAGACCGGCCAGTGGCGCCGCGATCCTCCGCAGAAACGTCTCGTCGGCAATGGTGACCGCGTCGATCGTGGTGGCCAATGACGGACTCGACCCATTCGGCGACGACGGAACAGGCGGCACACTTACCGTCAGCAACACCCTCGTCGACAACGGCACCGCGCTCAGCGGAACAACGATCGAAACGTCCGACGCGATGCTGGGTGAGCTGCAAGACACCGGCGGCGTGGCTCGCCCTGTCGGCCCAGCTGCTGTTCACCTCAGCAACCACCCACCGCACCGTCGACGTCGTCGGCTACCTCGAATACGACTTGGCCGGTGGCCAGTCAGGTGATGTCGGCAAGCCGCATCGCATTACCGATGATGCCCGCAAGATCACGGGTTGAGGATGGAAAATCACCGCTCACCGCGATCGCCCACGTGATCCCATCAGCCTGGCGCGCCGCCATCGCATGGGTGCTTTCAAGGGTCCCCGTGTGGCCAAACGACTCCGGACCGAAGACCATGAGTCCGAGGCCGTAGCCGCGCGTCTCTGGAGGCGGTGGCAGCGTGGCGGTTGTTGAGGCGGGGTCGACACCTTCAGCGGGCGGCGCGGGCGCATCGACGGGGACCGTCCGCATGTCGGCGATCGTCTGCGCCTCGAGCGGTTTCCACCCCGGTGTGTCAAGGTCGAGCGAGTTGATGATCGTGGCGATGTCGGTCGGCGACGCAATCCAGGAACCGGCAGCGCCCAAGACCTCCATGTAATTGCGTCCAGCATCGGATTGGTGCTCGACGTCCCCATCGTCGACGTCGAATGTCCCGGCGAGACGCATGGTGTCGAGACCGAGCGGCGCGAGGGTCTCGTCGCGTGCGACGTCTGTATAGGGGCGCCCGGTGATGTCCTCGATCAGCAGGCCCAGGAGGCAGAAGTTGAGGTTGCTATAACGAAACGTGGTACCCGGATCGCGATCAAGGGACTGCGACAAGCCTGCTGCCCCCGCCTCGCGGCACGACTCGACCTCGCGCCGGAACATCAGATTCTCGAACTGCGGTATGCCGGACCGATGAGTGAGGAGGTTGCGCGGCGTGATCTGGCTCACACGGAAGGCAGGCGATGACACACCCACAGCGGATGCCAGGCGGTTGCCAATCGACTCATCGAGGTCGATCAGCCCGGACTCAACGAGCCGTAACAGGGCGATCGCAGTGACGACCTTGCTGATACTTGCCACTCGAAAGCGGTCAGTAACGGTGACCGGGTCCGCATCGAGAATGCTCTGGAGGTGAAGGTCGAACGCATCCCATCCTGTGACCGGGGCGGGGAGCGTCGTGGTCGTTGGGACCGTGGCCGAGGCCGTCGTCAGTGTCGTCGTGGTGACCGTGGTTGCTGACGGCGCCGACGGCGCTGACGGCAATACAACGTCGGTGGGTTCGGGTGTTGCGGTGAGCATCCCAACGGTCGTGGTGACGTCCGGGGTGGGACGATGCTGATCGACACCGGCAACCGGAACAGCAACATCGGGAACCGACGCGCACGATGCCGCACACGCCGCCATCACCACAGCGACGCGCAAGAGAGGCCCCGGGCGCGGTGTCTCTCGGATTCGGAGGGTCATGGTCAAAGCTCTTGTCGATGCGTCCGTTTCGACGACATGAGTCTGCCGCGGCGCAGAGGCCGCTGACGGTCAGGGAGCCGAAGCGCCGTCCCGGAGGAAGTCGACCACCGACGGCCTGGGAGTTCGCGACGGGCGCCATGCCGTCGTAACGCCCACAACCAACGAGGGTTCGATGAGTGATCGAGCCAAGTCGGTTAACCACATCGTGGCCGTTGCGTGCTTCGAGTTGTCGTGCGAGTCCGGCCACGGCGTCAGGCGGCAACATCTCATTGTGCCGAGCAACTGTGAAGTCGTACACCACGCCAAGGTTTTGAATCGGCTCATCAGCCTCCGGGTCCCAACGTTGGTTGTACAGCCGCATTCGAGTTGCGAACGCCTAACCGGGATCCACGCCCTGGAGGTCGGTGAGACGAATCGATCAGCGTCCGCCGCGGGTCTCCGCCGGTTCCACTGATGTTCAACACCCACGGGGCCTATTCGGCTCCGGGTACCTCGAAGTACATCTCAATGCCGTTGGCGCAAACCGTCGACATCAGGAACGGACGAGGCGCCCAGGGCGCTCGCCGGTGAACGCGTCGTTCTCTCGTGTGACCACGCCGCGCACGATGGTCGCCACGTACCCCTCGGCCGCCTGAAGAAGACGTGTGCCTCCCGCTGGGAGGTCGTTGACGAGGCGCGGCTCGCGGAGCTTGAGGTTGTCGTGATCGATCACGTTGACGTCGGCACGCTTCCCAACGACGAGTTCGCCACGATCGTCGAGGTCAAACAACGCAGCGGTGTCGGAGGTCATCTTTTTGATCACATCGACGAGCGGCAGCGTTGCACCACGCGAACGGTCACGCGCCCAGTGCGTGAGCATCCATGTTGGCGTCGACGCATCGCAGATGAAGTTGGCGTGGGCTCCCCCGTCGGCCAGCCCGAGCACAGCAGCCGGGTGCGTGAGCATCTCGTACAGGGCATCACCGTTGCCGTGTGCGTAACCGAGGAACGGCATCATCATCAGCGCCTTGCCGTCTCGGTCGCGGAGTCGTTCGTACAGCTCATCGATCGGCTCGACTCCAGCCGCTTTGGCGCGCGCAGCAATACTGCGATCAGGGGTGGGCTCGTAGTCGACTGGGTCGCCGAGCAAGTACTGGCGCTCATAGGAATTCACGACCTGATAGGCCATCGGCTCGATGTCTTTGATCGACTCCATGATTTCGGTCGATTCAGCGATCAGCCGCGCCTTGAGCTCGGGGTTACCCATTGCTTCAGCCTGTTCCGCGAATGACAACTTTCGAAGCGGGGCGAAGCTCGCCACGTCCTTAAAACGATGCCGGGTCGAAAGCCCAATCAGGATGCCGAACGGACGGCCCGCCACCTGCGGGATGACCTGCTTGCCTGCGTCTTGGGCCTGCTGGCTGAGGTCCATCAGCTCGCGCCACTCGTCAGGCTCGACCATGTTCTGAAGCATCAGCCAGGTGACCGGGCGTCCGATGTCATCCGCCAGGCGACAGATCCAGTCGATCTCCTTCTTGGGGGCCACGAGGTCTTCGCCCGCCAACCCAGCGGGCGCGACTTCAAAGACGCCACGTCCAGCTCGGGCCATGGCACGGCCAATGGAGAAGAGTTCGTCTTCGGCAGCGAACGTTCCTGGCACCGGCTCACCATTCATCGCTCGGTGACCAATCGTGCGACTCGTCGAGAAGCCCATTGCTCCCGCCTCAACCGCTTCGTGCACAAGGCGCGCCATCTCCGCGATGTCATCTGACGTGGCCGGTTCGTTGTTGGCGCCGCGCTCACCCATCACGTAGGCCCGCAGCGGGCCGTGGGCGATCATCGCAGCGACGTCGGCTGCATACTCGCCCCGTTCAAGCTCGTCGAGGTACTCCGGGAAGCTCTCCCAGTTCCACGAAATTCCCTCGCTGAGCGCCGCTCCCGGAATGTCTTCCACGCCCTCCATCAGTTGGATGAGGAAGTCGTGTTCGTCAGGCTTGACCGGCGCGAACCCCACACCACAGTTGCCCATGACCACAGTGGTCACGCCGTGCGGAGTCGACGGTTCGAGGTCGCCGTCCCACGTTGCCTGGCCGTCATAGTGCGTGTGGATGTCGACGAAGCCGGGTGTCACCAACAATCCGGTCGCGTCGATCTCTCGACGCCCCGGCCCAACGTCGGTACCTATCGCGGTAATCACCTCGCCGTCGATGGCGATGCTGTAGTTCGGACGAGGTGCTGCGCCCGTTCCATCGATGACAAGCCCGTTTCGGATGACCAGATCATGCATTGGTCCAGCCTGCCACAGCGTTGATCACCGCTTCCTGCCGAACCATGTTCGAAAAGTGCCAGGCCGAAAACGAACAGGCCATGTTCGAAAAGTGCCAGGCCGAAAACGAACTTGTGCGGCGCATAGGTTGGGGGCATGGAGATTCGCGAGGCAATCATCGATGCGACCACCGATGACGGTGAGATGGCCGTGCTCGTCACGCAGCCCACAGCACTCGGCAAATGGCCTGCGGTGCTGCTGTTTATCGATGCACCCGGCATCCGTGGAGCGACCCATACCTTCGCCGCCAAGCTGGCTGCAGAGGGTTACGTCGTCATCACCCCCGACCTCCACCACCGCCAAGGACGACTCCTCAACGCGCTCGACACCGCTCCCCCTGAGGCGACAAGCCCACAGGAGATGGTGTGGGGCTGGATCACAGCGATGACCGACGCCAACATCCAGCACGACGCCGACCGGGCGCTTGCCTCGGCCGGCGTCGCCGACGAGACACCGATCGTGACCATCGGGTTCTGCCTCGGTGCTCGCGCCGTCTTCCGCAGGCTTATGGCCGACGGCCGAGCACTCGCCGGAGCAACCTGGCACCCATCGTTCCTCGCCGACGACGAGTCCGACTCACCACACCTCACCGCAACCACGTTGACCAAGCCGTTGTACCTCGCAATCGGAGACGCCGACCAGGTCCAATCGATCGCAGTGCACCAGCGGTTCCTCGATGCAGTCGAGCCCGTGGAGAACGTCACCGTCGACATCTACGAAGGCGCAGATCACGGCTTCACCTGGCCGAGCCACGCGAACTACCACGAGGCCGCAGCGGTCGGTGCCTGGGACGCGACCACCGCGCTGTTTGCCGCAGCATTCGCCTGAATTTCGCGGCCGAACAGCCAACGCTCAGCCGAGCAGGTAGTGGTACTCGCCGAAGTCCGACTCTTTGAGGAGTCGGCCCATCTTTCGCAACTCGCGAGCAACGCCGATCACGACGTGTTCCATTTTGATCGATCCGGACCCTTCGCCCACTTCTGATCGATCCTGCGCTGCAAGGAAGGCGGCCTGGACCGCCGCGTTGCGAATCACGCCACCCGGGAGTTCGAAGGTGTCGGCAAGCCAGTCAAAGTCGACGGTGTCGAGCGGTGCCGGGTCGAGGAAGTTTCTCCGCCAAATCGCACGCCGCTCGTCGGGGCCGGGGAGTGCGAACTGTACGCGTGCGTGGATCCGGCGCAGGAAGGCGTCGTCGACGTTCTTCTCGAGGTTGGTGGCCAGAATGACCAGGCCGTCGTAACTCTCGAGACGCTGAAGCAGGTAGGACACCTCGATATTGGCGTAGCGGTCACGGGCGTCTTTCACTTCGGAGCGCTTGCCAAACAGCGAGTCAGCTTCGTCGAAGAAGAGGACCATGTTGCCAGCTGACGCGGCGTCGAAGATCTGCTCGAGGTTCTTCTCGGTCTCACCGATGTACTTGCTCACCACTGACGAAAGGTCGAGTTTGAAGAGGTCGAGCCCGAGGTCGCCTGCGATGATCTCGGCCGTGAGGGTCT
>JBLFZD010000098.1:0-11038 GCA_047610085.1 Ilumatobacter sp.
TGACCTCGTCGGACACCATCAAGACGTCGTACTGGGTGCAGATCTCACGCACTCGCTGCATGTAGCCGTCAGCGGGAACGAAGCATCCACCGGAGTTCTGGACGGGTTCCACGAACACAGCGGCCACGGTGTCGGGCCCTTCGCGCAGGATCATCTGCTCAATGTCGTTGGCGCACGACAGATTGCAGCTTCCGGCCAACGCACACATCGAACAGCGGTACTCGTTCGCGTTTGCGACTTTGAAGGCGCCCGGCACGAGGGGCTCGAAGGTATTGCGTAACCCAGGGACACCGGTGATCGAAAGCGCGCCCATGGTGGTGCCGTGGTAGCCGAGGTAACGGCTGATGACCTTGCGCTTCTGTGGCTTACCGACGGACTGGAAGTACTGCATGGCGAGCTTCCATGCGGACTCCACCGCTTCGCCGCCGCCCGTGGTGAAGAACACACGGTTCAGATCACCGGGGGCGTGCGAGGCGAGGCGCGCCGCCAGCTCGATCGCCATGGGGTGCGAGTATGTCCAGATAGGAAAGTACGCCATCTTCTCGGCCTGCTCACGGGCGGCCTCGGCGAGTTCGACACGGCCGTGTCCGACTTGGACGGTGAACAGCCCGGCAAGACCGTCGAGATAGCGGTTGCCCTGGTCGTCCCAGATGTAGCAGCCATCGCCACGCTCCATGATCCGCACCGTGTCGATTCCACCGCCGACCGTGGAGAAGTGCCCCCACAGGTGACGATTGCCAAGCTCAGCGAGTTGTTCGTGGTTCATAACGGGTCCTTGAGGTGGGTCGGCAACAACATGCGATAACGAAGAAACGCTGCTCAGAACGGTGTCGCCGAGTCGAGAAATCGACGCACGCAACAACTTGATCCATGAATAACGACTGGATCTACAACGTAAATCGTGTGAAGATGACAATAACACGACGGGTTCCGTCGCGCCGAGCAATCGTTCGCGCTCGGCTACTTGACCATTTCGTGGCTCGGCGCCCTGCCGTTCGCACATCTTCTCGGGGGAGAACCGCCATGACACTGGCAACCGCAAACTTCATCAACGGCGACTGGCAGCCCGCTCAGGACGGCGCGACTGACGCTGTTCTCAACCCGGCGACCGGCGAGGTGTTGGGCGAGGTTCCGTCGTCCTCTGCTGCCGACGTCGATGCCGCCGTACGGGCAGCGACTGCTGCATTCGGCGGCTGGGCGGGCATCACGCCGCGACAACGCAGCGAGATTCTCCACCGCGTTGCAGACATCGTCGAACAGAACATCGACGAACTCTCCGAACTCGAATGCTTGAACGTCGGCAAGCCGGTCGGCATCGTCGAATTCGAGATGGACCTCACGAAGGACAACTGGCGATACTTCGCATCCGCGTGTCGCTTCCTCGAAGGCAAAGCAGCCGGTGAGTACCTCGAGGGATTTACGTCGATGATCCGCCGCGACCCAATCGGGGTGATCGGCTCGATCACCCCTTGGAACTACCCGCTGAATATGGCCACGTGGAAGCTTGGTCCCGCGCTGGCCGCTGGCAACACGGTCGTCCTCAAGCCGTCCGAACTGACGCCGTACACCGCGCTCCGCTTCGCAGAACTGACAGCCGACGTGCTCCCACCCGGCGTGGTGAACGTGGTGTGCGGCCAGGGTGACACCACGGGCGTGGCGCTCACCGAGCACCCCGGCATCGCCATGGTGTCGATCACTGGCAGCGTTGGCGCGGGCAAGTCGGTCGCTCGATCATCAGCCGAGACGCTCAAGCGGGTCCACCTCGAACTTGGCGGCAAAGCGCCGGTCATCGTCTTTGACGATGCCGATGTTGACGCGGCAGTCGAAATGCTTCAGGGCATGGCGTTCTACAACTCGGGGCAGGATTGCACAGCCCCGTGCCGAGTGATCGCCGGGCCGAAGGTGCACGACGACTTCGTGAACAAGCTCACCGACGCGGTCAGCAAGGTCAAGATGGGCGATCCAATGTCGGCCGACACCGAGATGGGCCCGGTCATTTCTGCGGCGCACCTCGATCGTGTTGCTGGCTTCGTTGATCGCGCTCGGGACGCCGGCGCGGAGGTCACCGTTGGGGGCAACCGCGGCACAGGGAACGGCTACTTCTATGAGCCATCCGTGGTGATCGGATCCCCGCAGACCGCAGAGATCATCCAGCAAGAGGTGTTCGGCCCAGTGGTCACCGTGCAATCAGCCGCCGACGAAGCCACCGCGCTGGAAATGGCGAACGACGTCGCCTACGGCCTCGCCGCAAGCGTGTGGACGAACGACGTTGGCCGAGCGATGCGGATGAGCAAGGCCTTGCAGTTTGGATGCGTCTGGGTGAACGACCACATTCCGATCGTGTCGGAGATGCCGCACGGTGGGTTCAAGAACTCGGGCTACGGCAAAGACATGTCCATGTACGCGGTTGAGGCGTACACCGAAGTCAAGCACGTCATGATCAAGCACTGACCATGGCGACCAACGCTGCCAACCTGTCGAACGTCTGGTTCAAGGTCACCGATCTCGAAGTCGCCTCGGGCGAAGGCTCCTGGGTCATCACCACCTCCGGTGACCGATATCTCGACTTCTCCGGCGGCATCGCCGTCACCTCGACCGGCCACTCGCATCCCCATGTGGTGCGGGCAATCGCCGACCAGGCCCAACGCTTCATCCACGCCCAGGCCAACGTCTACACCCACGACCTGATGCAACCGCTGGCTGCTCGGCTCACCGAGCTGAGCCCCGAAGGGATCGACACCTTCTTTTACGCGAATTCGGGTGCCGAAATCACCGAGGCGGCCGTGAAGCTCGCCAAGCAGGCGACCGGTCGCCCAAACATCATTGTTGTGCAGGGCAGCTTCCATGGGCGGACGCACCAGGCGATGGCGATGACCACATCGAAGACCGTCTACCGCGCAGGACATGCGCCGCTGCCGTCGGGTATTTTTGCAACCCCGTACCCAAACGTGCACGCGGCCGATGTCGACGACGAGATCGACCGGGCACTTCGGGCGCTCGATGACATGTTGGCCACGATGACGTCGCCCGCCGAGACCGCTGCAATCATCATTGAACCAGTGCTCGGCGAAGGTGGTTACATCGCTGCTCCCGCCCGATTCATCGAAGGCCTCGATGCTCGTTGCAAGCTGCACGGGATGCTCTTCATCGCCGACGAAGTCCAATCCGGCTTCGGTCGGACGGGGAGGATGTTCGCCATCGAGCACTACGACATCAAGCCCGACGTCATCTGCATGGCCAAGGGGATCGCCTCAGGATTCCCCTTCTCGGCGCTCGGCACGCGACGCGAGCTCGACGATCGATGGCCGACCGGCTCGCACGGCGGCACCTACGGCGGCAACCCGATGGGTTGCGCTGCGGCGTTGGCCACGATCGAGATCCTCACCGCTGACGGCTTCATGAACTCGGTCAACGAACGAGGCACACAGTTGGCCGGTGGATTACGCGATCTGCAGAAGCATCATCCGACCATCCAACATGTGCGATCACTCGGTCTGATGATCGCGGCACAGTTCGACACCGCTGCGCACACGTCGGCGGTGGTCCAGCACTGTCTGCAGCAGGGCAACCTGATCACGATGACAGCTGGCTCTTCAGGAACGACGCTGAGATTCATGCCGCCACTGAATGTGAGCGCCGACGAGATCGACCACGCGCTCGATGCACTCAGCAAGGCACTCGTCGAGATCGACTGATCGCCGCCGACACTCGACCATGAACAACGGACCTGGTGGCGTGGCGCCGCGACTGCAGCCGAGCGACCTCCGCTTCGATCCGCCCGAGGTCCACGAAGATCTCCGGCGCGCGCTGCTGCGACAGCACTGGGAGCTCGAGGGTTCACTCGACCGCCTCGACGGCGAACGAGATCAAAACACACGCGTCACCACCGGGGGTGGCGACGTCTTGGTTCTCAAGATCGCCAGTGCAAGCGAGGATCGCTCAGTCGCCGAATTCCAATGCGCAGCACTCGACCACCTCGCTCAAGCCGACCCCGAGCTACTGGCCCCCCGAGTGGTTCATGCCGTGGCCGGCGATCACATCATCGACCTGGAATCGGACGGCGTCTCGATGTCGGCCCGGCTGCTGACATTTCTTCCCGGCGTCACCTTCGACTCGGCGGGATCGCTCGAACCCGACGCACTTGTCGGGGTGGGCGCATCTCAAGGTCGCCTCGCCTCAGCGTTCCGCGGATTCGAACACCCTGCGGCCACCAACTTCATGGCCTGGTCGCTCGACAGCGGCATGATCGCGAACGAGGAGCTCTGGACAGATCTGAGCCCCGAGGGTCGGGCGTCCGCTGCGCCGTACCGGGAGCGTGTCGAATCTGCAGCTTCCTTGCTGGCCGGCGCACGGCGCCAGATCGTCCACAACGACGGACATCGGGGCAATCTTCTCCGGCAAACGCTCGACACCACCGAGGTAATCGGCGTCATCGACTTCGGCGATATCGCCGAGACCGCGGTGATTGCGGACCTCGCTATCTGCGGTGCCAGTTTCGTCGATCGCCACCCGAACCAACGGGCCGCTCTGTGCTCGATCGCCACCGGCTACCACTCGGCAATGCCGCTCAACGTCGCCGAAATCGACCTGCTCGCCGATCTCGTGTTGACTCGTATCGTGCTCGGTCTACTGCTAGTGGAATACCAATCGCGACATGCGCCACCGCATCGACTCGCTGAAATTGCCGGTGAGCTCCCGAGCTATCGCGAGAACATGTCGCGTTGGGGCAAGCTCGATCCGAGCGCAACCACCGACGCGCTACATCGCCAACTTGACACCACAGAACGCTGATGAACGACGACCTCCGAGCCCGACGCGAATCCGCGTTGGCCCCCTCCTACCAATTGTTCTACGACGACCCAGTGCACCTCGTCCGCGGCGAGGACGTCTGGGTCACCGACGTCGACGGCAACCGATTGCTTGATTGCTACAACAACGTGCCATCGGTCGGCCACGCCCATCCTCGCGTCGTCGCCGCACTCGCCGGTCAGGCCGCCAAACTCAACACCCATACCCGCTATCTCCACGAAGAGGTCGTGCGCCTGGCTGAACGGCTCGGCTCCATGCTTCCCGGCCGCCTCCAGACGTGCTACTTCGTGTGCACCGGCACCGAGGCCAATGATTTGGCCGTCGAGATCGCCCGCACGGTCACTGGCCAACACGGCGTCGTCGTCAGTAACCACAGCTATCACGGCAACTCATCGCTCGTGGCCCTGCTGTCAACCGACGGCTATCCGGCCACGGATCGCCCCGAGTGGCTGGGCGTGATCGACGCGCCGAACGATTATCGCGGTCGCTTCCGCGCCGGCGATCCTCACCTCGATGGCACCGATCTCGGCGGGCGCTACGCCGACCTCCTCACCGACGAACTCGACGAACTCAACCAGCGCGGCCACCTGCCCGCTGCGTGGCTGGTCGACCCGAGCTGGGACTCGAACGGGGTGCTCGTGGCTCCCGACGGCTACGTCGAGCGATGCGCACAACTCATCCGCGCTGCAGGCGGTTTGGTCATTGCCGATGAGGTGCAGTCGGGTTACTGCCGCCTCGGCAACGACTTCTGGGGCCACACGTCGTACGGCCTGGTCCCGGACATCGTCACGATCGGCAAGCCGATGGGTGCGGGGCACCCCGTGGCGGCTGTGGTCACCACTCCAGAGATTGCCGCCGCGTTCGCTGAGCGACGTTCCTACTTCAATACCTTCGGCGGCAACCCGGTGTCGGCGGCTGTAGCGAACTCGGTGCTCGACGTGATCAACGACGAACAGCTTCTGCACAACGCCAACGCCATGGGCAACCGACTGTCGTCCCAACTCGCCGAACTTGCCTCGCGGCACAACGTGATCGGCAATGTGCAGGGTGGCGGTCTGTTTTGGGGCCTCGACCTCGTCACCGATCGGGCGACGCGTACACCAATGTCGTACGCCGATGGCCGTCGCCTCGCAACCGAGCTCCGCCACGACGGGATCCTCATTGGATTGACCGGGCCGAGCACCAACGTGCTCAAGATCCGACCGCCGCTGACCTTCTCGTCCAAGCACGTCGATCGATTAGTCGAGATCCTCGATGCACGCCTCGCGAACTTCGAACTACGTGGCGGCTCAGAGCGCCGTGAGCCTGGCGCCGAGTGGTGAAGCGACTGCCGACTCAGTAGGCGACGCCGATGTACTGCGTCTCGCAGAACTCATAGATGCCTTCGCTCGCTCCCTCGCGCCCGAGACCCGATTGCTTCATGCCACCAAAAGGCGCTGCCGGGTCCGAGATCGCACCGCGATTGAGTGCGATCATCCCGGCCTGGAGCCGCTCGCTGACGTTGAGACCGCGGGCGAGATCGCTGGTGAACACGTAGCCGATCAGGCCCATCTCGGTGTCGTTTGCGTGATCGATCATCTCGTCGACATCGGTGAAGGTGATAATCGGGGCAACCGGGCCAAAGATCTCCTCGCGGGTGATCGGCGAATCGAACGTGACGTTGCTCAACACCGTCGGCTCGAAGAAGCTGCCGGGCCGATCGGGCCGATGACCGCCTGCTTCGATTTTTGCGCCGGCCGCAACGGCGGCTTCGACGAGCGCTTCCACTTTCTCGACCGCAGCATCGTGGATCAACGGGCCGCACTCGACCCCGTCGGTGAACCCGTCTCCGGTCGAGACTGCACGCATGGCCGCCGCGAGTTTTGTCGTGAACTCGTCGACAACCCCAGCCTGCACGAAGAAGCGATTTGCCGCCGTACAGGTCTGTGCTGAGTGGCGCATCTTGGCCGTGATCGCTCCCGCCACGGCAGCGTCGATGTCGGCATCATCGAACACGATGAACGGTGCGTTGCCACCGAGTTCCATCACGACTTTGAGGACCCGATCGGCACAACGCCGCAGCAGCTTTTGCCCCGTCGCCGTGGAGCCGGTGAACGACACCATGCGGGTCGCGCGATGGTCGACGGCAGCATCGAACCAGGCGCTGGCGTCAGCCGTCGGGGTCACGTTGATCACGCCATCGGGTATCCCCGCTTCCGCGAACAGTTCGGCGAGGCGGAGCGCCGTAAGCGGGGTTTCAGCCGGCGGCTTGATCACCACGGCGTTCCCGGCTGCAAGCGCGGGCGCCAGTTTGCGGGTGATCATCGCGGCGGGGAAGTTCCAGGGCGTGACGATGACCACGACCCCAACCGGGGGATGCCGGACAATGATCTGGTTGTTGCCCGACGGTGCCGTTCCGATCGACCCACGAATACGCACGGCCTCTTCGGAGTTCCAGCGAAAGAACTCAGCGGCATATCCGACTTCGCCGACAGCGTCTGCGAGGGGCTTGCCCGACTCGCGCACGATCAACCGGGCAAGTTCGTCGCTGTGCTCGTGCATGAGTTCGAAACAGCGCCGCAGAACCTCAGCTTTTGCTCGTGGCGCAACAGCTGCCCATTGCTGCTGTGCGGTGTGGGCCGCGGCGCATGCGGCCGTCGCGTCGTCGGCCGACGCTGAGGCAACGGCCGCGATCAGCTCACCTGTTGCCGGGTCGAAGACGTCGAACGTGGAGCCCGCGGATGAAGTTCGCCACTGGCCTCCGATAAACAGCTGGGTTTGCATAGACCGGCGAGAATACTCGCTCGACCTTGCTGGTTGGCACGCCAAACTCCACCGACTGAGGCCGCAGCACCACGGGCCAACAGGACTCGAAATAGGTGACGCCATGCGTTCACGTTGCCGCCTCGGCAGTGGCGCCAGACTCAGAGCTGGCCCGATGGATTTGGCTGGCGATAGCAAGGGTTCCCGGCGAGGCCGTCGCCCGTCTCGGTGAGCGCCACAAAAAAGAAGCAGAGTCAAAATCCCATCCACATCAGACCAACGAAGGGGACCATCGCTCGAGATTCGAGGACCTGCCTTCTTGTAGCGGCCCACACCAGCGCTCCCGCTGACAGGCAAATTGCGACCGATGACATGTGCCAGGCAGCGAGCAGTCCGAGGCGGACACCTTCGTCGACGTTCGAGCTGGGCAACGGCGTGGCGTGCTGGCTGGTGCCACCGGTGACGTGGAGTATCGCCGTGATCACCGAGAGGGCCGCTGCGGCGATTAGGAGCTTGCTCGGAGCGACGCGTTATTTGGCCTGACGGCGACCACGAGCATTCGCCGATCGGTCGCTTCGGTCGTGCGTATTCGAGGCCTCCATTACTTGACCGTCGTTGTTATGAGAAGCTTGAGAAATCGCCGTTGCCCGAGACGGGCGAGTGCGAAGTGGAACCGACCGGCTCGGGGCCACAGGTATCTGACGGCGATGGAGCCTTCGACGGTGTTTGGTTCGTTGGCGGGCAGAAGAAAGGTGTATCAGTAACCCATAAAGCCCATGCTGTCGCTGAAGACGATCTCGTCGTCGTCTCGTTGGATCACCTTCCACGAGCCGACCGATCTGCCGACCTGAAAGCCGCCCTCGTCGATGGCCTGCTCGACGCCGGCTTTCGACGTCGTGTTGGTGCTCCGGACTCGCAATCACCTCGGTTGCTTAGTGAACCAGCCTGCCGCCACCCGGTCAACGGTGCGGTACTGACCAGGTTTCGTCGCAACCATGTAGCGGTCGCGGAAGTCCCCCGGCTCTGGGTGGAGCCTCGCTATCGAGTCATCTCGCGGCGTGGCCTCGACCACTTCGGCGCTCACGCGCTGTTCCGTATGCCAAGGAGGCCGAGAATCCCTGGCGGCAAGAGCAGTCTCGTCCATGGCCTGGGCCCTGTTTTGTTGCAACAACAACATAGAGAAAGTGTCACTGAGCGCCAATCGGGAGCCAAGGGACGTTTGGCACTCGATGCCAAATCGTGGATCGCGCCACACTGCTACCAATGGGAACTCGCGAGCAGAACAAGGAACGCACGCGCACCACGCTGGCGGACGTGGCAATCCAGATGTTCACCGAACTCGGCGACGACGACTTGGTCATGGCGCACCCCACAGCCTGGATCGCCGTCTTCGACGAATCGACCACAACGATCGACCGTTCGGTGACCGGATCCGAATCGCGTCTCACGCGGTCGCGGCGCACATCGAATCAAACCCAGAACCAGTAAGACAGCTGTTCGGGCTTGCATTCGCCCACCCTGCTCTTGCGGGACGCTACGCCGTGAACTCAGCACAGTGGATCGGCCGTCTCGCCGACGAAATCCAACAGGACAACGCCATCGAAAATACGGCTCGAACGCTCGCCGCCGCAGTCATGGGCATCATCAATACCGCGTGTGGGATCTGGGCGACGCGCCCGTCCTTGCCCGACTCAATCAACCAACGCAACAGTGCCGCGAGGGGTCCCAACCCACGGGAATCGCTAGATGTTCGTCATGCCGCCGTCGACTCGAATTGTCTGCCCGGTGACGTAGCTCGCCTGCTCCGAGGCAAGGAAGCAGGCAACATTCGCGATCTCGTCGGCAGTTCCCCAGCGAGCGAGTGGCACCCGCTTCACGAAAGAAGTGCGAACCTGCTCCTCACCCAGCGCATCAAAGGTCGGCTCCCACATCTCGGTGTCGACCAGGCCAGGCGCCACGCCGTTGACCCTCACACCTTTGCTGGCCCACTCGTTGGCCAGGTTCTTGGTCAGCGTGTTCAACCCGCCCTTCGACGCGGCGTACGCGCCTTGGGTGCCACCCGCGCCGGTCGCTGCAGTCGATGTGATGTTGACGATCGACCCTCTGGTCGAGAACAGCGGTTTGGCGAAGGCCGAGCACAGCATGAAGGCCTGGCGGAGGTTGACGAACAGGGTTTCGTCGATCGCTTCACCGGTCACTTTCGACGCCGGCTGGTTTCGTTCGACCGCCGCATTGTTGACCAACACATCGAGCCCGCCGAATTCGTTGAGGACTGCTGTAGAGATCTGCTCGATCGATTCATGAGTGGAGAGGTCGGCAACAACCACGAGTGGATCGTTCGTCAGCTCCGAGGCAATGGACACCAAACGGTCGGCCGACCTGGCCACGAGAGCGACACGCGCCCCGGCACGATCGAGTTGTCGCACGATCGCCTCGCCGATGCCCCGACTCGCGCCGGTGACCACGACGTGCTTGCCCGAAAAATCCAGTGTCATGCATCGCACGGTAGTGCTGCGCCCACATCGGCTCGTCAGGCAAACGAGCCACGAATGGACAGCGTGGGACCATGGGCGCACGTCCCCGATGCCACCGGGTCGCAAGAGTTCGTGGCCGTCGTGGCAAGGTGGTACTCATGGCATGGGACTTCTCGACCGAACCCGAATTTCAGAAGAAGCTGGACTGGATCCAGAAGTTCTGCGACGAGAAAGTGGAGCCGCTACACCGTGTCTTCCCCCACGCAGTGCGCTGGCCGAACGATGCGGTCAGGGGATACGTCCGAGAGCTCCAGCAGGAAGTGAAGGACCAGGGCCTCTGGGCGCTGTTCCTCGACGAGGAGCTCGGCGGCCCTGGCTTCGGTCAACTCAAGCTTGCGCTGGTCAACGAGATCCTCGGTAAGTACCCCGCTGCACCTCAACTGTTCGGTGCCGCCGCGCCCGACACCGGAAACATGGAGATGCTCGCCGCGTACGGCACCGAGGAGCAGAAAGAACGGTGGTTGACGCCGCTGATCAACCAGGAGATGTTCTCCGCGTATTCGATGACCGAACCCCAGGGCGGCTCGGACCCCAATCTGTTCACCACGACCGCCGTCAAGGACGGCGAGGAGTGGGTGATCAACGGTGAAAAGTGGTTCACCAGTGCAGGACGCGTCGCCGACATCTTGTTCGTCATGTGCACGAATGGGATGTACGTCATTCCGCGCGAGACGCCGGGTGTGGAGATCATGCCCGAGCCGCGGAACCACAACCACATCAAGTACAAGGATGTACGCATTCCCGCCGACCACCTGCTCGGCCCGCAGGACGGTGCGAAGGTCCTCGCCCAGCGCCGCCTCGGCGGCGGTCGCATCCACCACGCAATGCGGACAATCGCGCAGTGCACACTTGCGTTCGACATGATGTGCGAGCGTGCGCTGTCACGCGAGTCGCACGGCTCGATCATCGCCGAGCACCAGATGGTGCAGGAGAAGATTGCTGACTCATACGCA
>JBLFZD010000099.1:0-10676 GCA_047610085.1 Ilumatobacter sp.
AATGTCGGGCAGGGTGTGATCCACGCCGTGGTGGTGTGAGAACGGCTGTCATGGGCACAGAACGGACCAGACGTCGTCGGCACACTCAAGTCACACCTTGCGACCAGTTCGTCAAGGGTGCGTACAAGCGGACCATTGATCGGTGGGGACTGGGTACTTCCGATGAAGTCGCCACGTGGGAACTATGGAGCGGTGAGCTGTGATGGGGCGAGCGAGAAGTGGAGGTGCGATGGATCCGAGTTGGTCCTTGATCAGAGACGGAGGTCTCGCCAAGCTCCGGCCCACGCCGCCAGAAACAGTACGAGCGCAACGAGGCCGAAACCAACGGTTCCGATCGCGATGGCATGGACGACAAATGGCCGGCTCACGGCGCCGTTGCCCTCGACAGTTGTGCGCGTTGCGAGCACCCACGCCGAGGCGATTGCGCCGAAAGCGATCAGTGCCGCAGCTAAGCGGGTGGTGCTGACTTCGTTCGCCATCGTGCCTGTGGAAATGGCGCCGTTCGTGCGTGTGGACACGGTCATAGATCGACGGTAGTTGCTGACCGCACCCTCAGTGCCCCGAAACCGCTCATGTTCTCGCGCACCGAACCGAGCGCGGACGTGCCGTACTGCTCGACTGTCACGACGGATCGTGGCTGTCATAATGAGCGGGTGGGAACTCCATCGCAATGAGTGTGCTGATGTGATGGGTCCTCTGATGTGACCCGCACCCCGCCAGCGCGGAGCGAGCGTGGTGAGCTGGCCGGATTGTCAAAGAGCTTCGGTTCATCAAAGTGGGAACCGACCTCGGTGTTGCGGTGTCGGAGTGATCGAAGTGGCTGCCGACCTTGATCGAATCAACTGACCTGGAAACCTGTTCTGACGACAAACCGCTGTCGATGTGCCACCAGTACGCGCTTCGAGAGTGCGTGTGTTGGGCTCGGGCAAGTCCCAAAAGAACGACCCCAACGATGCCCACTCGATCGCGATCGCTGCGCTCAGAGCAGACGATCTCACCGTGGTGTGCGCGGATGATCACGCCCGAGTGTCGAAGCTGTTGTCGAAGCAACACCGCGACTTGGGCCGGTTGAAGAGCAAGGCGTGCTGTCGGCTCCACGCACTCCTGTTGGAGATGGTTCCCGGCGGCGCCGGGTTCTAAATCTCGGCTGTGAACAGGATCAACACGGTCATCGACGAATCCGGCAACGTCGGCAGATTCAAGTCCAAGCATCACTTCGCGAGCTGCAACGCAACAGCGTCAGGCGGTCAAATGTCGGCGCCGGCCTCGCGGGTGTGGTCAACCGGCGGAATCGAGCAATGCTGTGGCAACGGACATGTCGTCAGCGGTGGCCGCTGTCCCGTAGGCCGCGACGTAGAGGCCTTGATGGCCGTGACCAGCGTCGAGCGCGTACACGATTGCCTCGTCGCCTGGGTCGCTTTCACCTTCGAAGCGCACGACCTCATCGATGACCATGTTGGCGGGATCGTGGCTGGGGCCATTGTGCCCGCAGAAGAGTCGTCCGTCGCGAGCGATGTAGTTCTCGGCGTAGCCGGCGTTGGTCAGACGGGTGGTTGCTTGGCTCAAAGTCTCCATTGGCTCGTCGTCGGTCATGTTCTCAACAGTACCGCTGTGCCAAGTCCGACTTGACGCGTCGATCGATCGCCGGTCATTCGGTCTGGTTGCCACGGGCGATTTGCCGTGCGTTCAGCATGTTGTCAATCGACTCGTCGTCAAGGCCGATGGCTCGCGCTGCGTCACGCAACGAAACCTTGTTGCTCTTGGCATGGCGAACGACCTCACCTGCGGTGTCGTAGCCGACGATCGGGTTCAACGCGGTCGCTGACGCCAGTGTGTTGTCAGCCAGCCACGACAAGCGTTCCGTATTCGCCACGACCCCGTTAACGCATCGCTCAGCGAAGAGGTTCATCGCTGTAGACAAGATGTGCATCGATTCCAACAGGTTCCGCGCGATCAGGGGAACGCGAGCGTTGAGCTGAAAGTTGCCCTGCATTCCCCCGATCGTGATCGCGACGTCGTTGCCGATCACCTGCGCTGCGACTTGCAGCACCACCTCTGCAAGAACCGGATTGACCTTGCCGGGCATGATCGACGAACCCTTCTGCAGCTCCGGCACGCGGATCTCACCCAGCCCGGCCCGCGGGCCGCTCGCCAACAGCGCAATGTCGTTGGCGATCTTGGTTAGCGAAACCGCGATGACCTTGAGGACACCGGAGAACTCCACGAGCGCATCTCGACTCGCCTGGGCCTCGAACCGGTCGACCGGCTCGCACATCTCAAGACCAGTTCGTCTGGAAAGGAGTTCTCTCACCCGGTGTGCGAAGTCGGGGTGGGTGTTCAAGCCGCTGCCGACGGCAGTTCCGCCGAACGGCACTGTGGCCAGTCGTGGCAACGAGCCCGCGACCCGGTCGATGCCGAGGCTCATCTGCTGGGCAAACGCTCCGAACTCCTGACCGAGGGTGATCGGGACGGCGTCCATGAGATGGGTCCGCCCCGCTTTCGTGACGTCAGCGAACTCGGTCGACTTCGAGGCGAGCGCGTCCCGCAGTGATTCCAACGACGGAACCAAGCTGGAGGTGGCCATCTCCAGCGCAGCGAGGTGCACCGCAGTCGGGAACACGTCGTTCGAGCTCTGGCCGAGGTTGACATGATCGTTGGGGTGGACATCGGTGCCTGCGAGGTGGGCGATCACTTCGTTCACGTTCATGTTCGTCGACGTCCCCGAACCCGTCTGAAACACATCGATCGGGAACTGGTCAGCGTGGAGCCCGGCTCCGATCTCGTCAGCAGCAGCTGATACTCGGCGCGCCACCTCACCGTCCAGAACTCCCAGTTCTGCATTCGCCGTTGCGGCGGCCGACTTGATTCGGCCGAGCCACCGGATGACCGCGGCGGGAACCTGCTCCCCCGAGACCGGGAAGTTGTCGATTGCCTTTCGAGTTTCGCTTCCCCAGTACTCGGCCACTACCCCTCCTCGGCTCACCACGACTTGGCAACAACCGTACGTCAGTCTCTGACCGACCCTCGAAAACGCTCCGTCGGTCACGGCGCCAGATCGCTTCCGGAGGCGCTTGACCGCTTGAGGCTTTGGTTCGAGCAGACAGGTGTCTGGGTGTAGACCGGTGGGATGACCATAGTTTCGCGAGTGCTCGATGCCGAACCCGTCCCTGATCTCGCTACCTATCTTGTTGCTGGCGGTGGACGGGCACTGGCCATCGCTGCGGAAACTGAGCCTGATGACCTGATTGAGGCGATCGCCGCCTCCGGACTGCGGGGGCGCGGGGGCGCCGGATTTCCCACCGGAATCAAGTGGCGCACGGTGGCTGACAGCAGGGCGACGGTCGAGCCCACTGCGGTGGTGGTAAATGCAGCCGAGGGTGAGCCAGGAACGTTCAAGGACAGGGCAATCATTCGACGCAATCCGTATCGAGTGCTTGAAGGTGCGCTCATCGCCGCACGGGCCGTAGGTGCCCCCGAGGTCGTGGTGGCGATCAAAGCATCGTTCCGACCCGAGATCCGGCGGCTGCGCGCTGCGATTGCAGAGTTTGAGGCGGAGGGTCTTCACGACATCAAGATGCGCATCGTCGAAGGTCCAAGCGACTATCTGTTCGGAGAGGAATCAGCGCTCCTCGAAGTCGTCGAAGGACGGTATCCGTTCCCGCGAGTGACACCGCCGTACCGGCGGGGTCTCGACGATCCGAATACGTCATCAGGCAACTCGTCGGCGTGGGTCGATCTTGCACGCGAGGGTGGAACGCTCGAGGCCCCAGCACTGATCGACAACGTCGAGACGATGGCCAACATCGCAGGCATCATCCTCAAAGGGCCGGAATGGTTCCGCGAAGTTGGCACGCCGGAGTCGCCCGGCACCATCGTCTGCACGATCACTGGCGACACCCAACGACATGCGGTCGGGGAGTTTGCAATGGGTACGCCGCTGTGGGACGTGATCGACGCTCTTGGCGGCGGACCCCGCCCCGGCCGCACGCTCCTGGCAGCCATCTCTGGTACCGCCAACTCGGTGCTCGAAGCAACACAGTTCGACACCCCGCTGTCCTACGAAGGACTGCAGAGCATCGGATCAGGTTTGGGTACGGGAGGGTTCATCGTTTTCGATGATCACACCGACTTCATCGCAGTAGCGCAGGGTGTTGCGCAGTTCCTCTCGGTCGAATCGTGCGGGCAATGCGTGCCGTGCAAGTCCGATGGTCTGGCCATCGCTCAGCTCCTCGAAGCCGAAAGAATGGCGACCTCCACGCCGAACATACTCCCGGATCTCGCACGACGGTTTGCCAGTGTTGAGGACGGGGCCCGCTGCGGTCTCGCCGCCCAACAGCGCACTGCCGTGACGAGCCTCGCCGAACTCGGTCGAGAGCCGAACCATTATGAGATCACCCGTCCCGTCGCCGGATCGGGTCGTTTCCTGATCGCGCCGATCGTGGATCTCGTTCACGGTCGAGCGGTCATTGACAACACCCAAATCGACAAGCTGCCCGACTGGTCGAACGGCGGGAGGGAGTCCGGCACCGTCCCGGCCGAACTCTACGGCGATGCCTCGGTTGCGGTGCGAGTTCGGGCGACTCGGACCCATGGTGCAAATACCGGCGTCGATGTCAGCACGCTTGATGAGGCCCCGGCCGACAGTGGCCCGAGTGAGGCGAGCCGACGGTTCACGGAGCCAATCGTTGCATCCCACGAGCGCCTGTTGGACGGCCTCCGATCGCTGCGCACTGCGGCCAGCCCCGATCGCCGTGCGGCAGCCGCGTCGCTCGGGCACGAGTTGGGTCGCTACGTCAGCCTTGTCGGAACTGTGGTGTATCCCGAACTGGACCGTATGGCTAAAGAAGGTGCCGGAGATCTGGCATGGGTCGCCGAACGAAACGCCGAATCTGCCCTCGAAATTTTGCAAGGATTGCGTTCTGTTGATGAAGTTGGATCCGATGCCGACCGGACGCTCGCCTTCGACCTTCGAGCTCTCATCGACTCCGACGACACGATTGCCCTGCCGCTGCTCTGTCACCGCCTCAGCGATGACGAACTCAATCGATTGGCCGACGCAGTCAACGGGGTCGTTGCGAGCGGAACCGAGTCGACTGCCCGGTCGAGTTTCGGATCTGCTCCCAGCTGACGATCCTCGGCGACCTCGAAGGTCCACCGGCCACATCACCAATCATGGCCAGTTCGGTTCCGGGCGCCGTACGGAGGACCACAGTCCCGCCGTCAACGAGGAAGTTCACCGGAAACTCTTCGATGTCGTCCACGCGATTGACTGAAATTCGGCCCACCGCAGTCATCACGCGTTGTAGCGGCAGCGCACAAGGTCCCGGTCAGTTGACTTCGGGGCAAGCGACTTGGTCATTCGTCGTCGATGCCGGGGCCGATTTCGAGTACTGCTTGGCCTTTGCCGGCCGGAAATTTGGTGGGGCCAAAGGTCAGCGTGTGGGTGGCATCGACCCGGCAGATCGGGAGCCATCCGGGTACCTGGTTCTCAGGATTACGCCGGATGCGGACCGTCGCGCCGTGCTCGAGAAGTCGGCTGAGACGCTCGGGTGGATAGTCCTCCGGTAATGCTGGCTGCGCCGTCACGGGCGTGACGGTGCCGGGCTGCTCGTCGACTTCACGGTTGATCAGGCCGTAGACGTTGGCTGACCCGACCACATTGGCCAGGCGGGTGATGAGATAGGCATCGAGATAGTCGGTGCCCGAAAGTGCGACAGCTGTGCCGACACCGGTGGAGGTGACGATCTCGAGGAATTCCTCGGTGTCAAGCCGGCCCTGATAGACGAGCTGACCTCGCTGTGAGGCCTCTGCAGCGTCGCTGTCGTCGAGTCCGACGTGCAACGAGGGGATGTCGAGATCGGAAAGGCGTGCCGCGAGTTCGACAGCGAAGCGACCTCCCCCGATGATGGCAACGGTTTTGGGAGCGGGCCGCGCGACCCGGAGTTTTCGGGCAGCGACACCAGCGGTCAGGCTGCTGAGGATGACCGTGGCGACGACGACGGTGAAGACCACCGGGACGAGTGGGCCGGGGTCGATGCCGTTGTGTTCGAGTTCGATCGCGAACAAGGAAGCCACAGCAGCTGCCACGACACCACGAGGTGCAAGGGTCATGAGGAACGCTCGGTCGGGCCAACCCAGGTCGCTCCGCAAGGTCGCGGCCAGGACAGCCACCGGACGAGCACCGACCACAAGCAGTGCGGTGATGGCCGCGCTCGCGGCGAGGTTGTCAGTGATCGCGTCGATGTTCACTCGGGCACCGAGCACGATGAACAGCGCTCCGAGGATCGTGGCGCCGAGGTGTTCATTGAACTCGGCAATATGAGCTGCAGATGCTCGGCGTTGATTGGCGAGAACAATCCCCAGCACCGTCACCGCAACCAGCCCCGCTTCGGGCCGCACGGCGTTGGCCGCGCCATAGGCCACGACGACCGCTGCAAGAGTTGCAGAGACCTGGAGGCGGTCTTCAATCAGTCGACGGCGAAGCGCTTCAACAACGATGAGGCCGACCGCGACGCCGATGAGCACACCGCTTCCAAACGTCGTGAGGACACGCAGCGCAACCTTGCCAACCGAGCGGTCTTCGATGATGGCGTCGAGGACAATGATGGCCAGACCGGCGCCGATCGGGTCGATGACGATGCCTTCCCAACGCAGGATGGAATTGGTGGGTTCACCCGGGCGCACCGTGCGCAGCAGCGGCATCACCACAGTCGGCCCTGACACGATCAGAATGGCGCCCAGCAACAGCGCATGGATGCCATCGATGTCCAACAACCACCACGAGGCAGCAGCGCCGACCGCCCAGGTGATTGCCGCCCCGGCGGTCACGAGACGGATGACGGTGTCTCGCCCCGTGGTGAGGTTCTGCCAGTGCAGGGTCGTGCCGCCTTCAAACAACAGCAGAGCGACTCCCAGGCCCACGATCGGGAAGAGCAAGTCGCCGAAGATCTCGTCGGGGTCGAGCACGGTGCTCATGGCCACACCGGCCGCCAACAACGGCATCACGGACGGCACACGGAGGCGGGCCGCGAGCCACTGGCAGCTGGTTGCAGCCAGCACGATGACCGCTATCGCAGAAACCGGGTCGGTGATCATCGGTCGTTGTAGACGAGGCCGCGCTCGAACGACGACACCGGTCGGGTTCGCCTCGTGGCGGAGCCGACCGTCATCGATTGCGCCGATCGGCTTCTCCTTGCCCGCGAGATCGAACGCGGACGAGCGGGGCTCGAGTGCGATCCTTTGCCGCTGAGACTGGGGGCCGGAAGGGGGGAACGTCTCCGAGGTGGGCGAGCAGGTTTCGTAGAAGGTCAGCCAGTTGCGTGCGCTCCGACGGAGAGAGACCATCAACGCTGGCGGCTTGGGCGTTGAGCAGGGTCGGGAGTGCGTGTTCGACCAGGTCGACGCCGGTCTGGGTTAAGCGGACGAGGACACCACGGCCATCGTTCGGGTTGGGGTTCCGGTCGATCAGTCCAGCTTTCTGGATGCGCTGAAGGCGAACCGTCATCCCTCCAGCGGTCAGCAACGACGCGTTCGCGAGTTCGGTCGGCGTGAGCCCACGCTCAGGGTGTGCCCGGTAGAGCTCCATCAAGGCGTCGAGGTCGCCCTGGTGACTCAAACCGTAGGCCGCCGCAATGCGGTCGAGTGTTGCCTGGAGATGATGCGCCGCACGCAGCACTCGCGACACCACCGCGAACGCCGAAGTGTCGAGATCAGGTCGACGACCACTCCACTCTTCGATCATGTTGTGCACGCGATCTGTCACCAGCGACTCCTCTCGCTCCAAGTTAACTTGAGATCTAACTAGATATCAAGTATGGTGATGAAACACAACGGAAGGACTCCCAGATGAGTACACCGAAGAAGTGGATGGGCTTCGCAGCCCTTGGAGCAATGGCAACCGCAATCTTGCGCCGGCTCTGGCGCCGCGGTAACGGCGGCGACACCCAGGCCGAGCCCGTCGAACCCAACGAGTGAATGCCAGGCGCTCACTCGCCCGCAGCCGCCACCAAATCGAAGACTGAAAGATTCACATGTTTGCACATACCACAGGTTTCCGATCGCTCGCCGAACACGATGGCCCGTTCCTCACCTTTATGGTCCCGGCTCCCAGCCCAACTGCCGATGCCGCCCACCGGTTCGAGGTTGAACGAACCAACGCCTTCAAAGAAATATCCGACATCTGGCCATCGGATGAGATCGACACACTGGGCCAAATGTTCGCTGGACTCCCCCACGACGCCGGTGCGGCAGCTGTTGCCATCCACGCAAAGGGCGGACCAACTATCATCGAGTTCATCGAGAACGGAATCGAGAATGCTCGACTCGACGAAGGCCCGCTGCCGCGACTGGCACCATTGATCGAGGCACGGCAACGCCTCATTGCCCACGTCGTGGTCGAAGCCGACCTGACCGGAGCGAATATCACTGCCATCGACCGAGGCAAGGTCGTGGCAACGGACGCAGTCGACGGCGCCACCGTCCATGTCCATCGCAGCCACCCTGGAGGACGGTCCGAACAGCGGGCAGAAAACACATGGGAGACAAACGCCGACAACGTGGCCGAAGCGGTCCGTGTCTTGGCTGATCAAGTCGAGGCCCGCTTGATCCTGGTATCTGGCCCGACCAGAGCGCAGTCCATGGTTGCCAGATCGATTACCGGCGCCATCACAACCCGGGTGGAATGTGTCGATGCCGGTGACCTTGACGGCATCGCTGCCGAGGTCCTGCGGTATACCGACGACGTCGCAGCCCGCGACACTCAAACGCTCATCGCGAAGGCTCGCGAGGCCCAAGGGACCGGACAGGCACCAACTTCGACCGAGCAACTGATCGAGGCACTCGGTCTCGGACAAGTCGACACACTGCTCATTCACGACGCAGCCGACACCACCTTCGGCCCTGAGCCGCGACTCATTGACCGCTGCATCAAACAAGCCCTCCTCACCGACTCTGACATCCGCGTTGTCCCGAACGTCGACATCCTCGACAACGGCGCAGCAGCCCTTCTCCGCTGGCAACCAGAAACCAGCAATTGATCAGACCCAGCAAGCCACGGCAGACAACATCGAAGGGTGACAGCCCATGAGTGAGCACAAAACCAAGATTCTGATTGCGGTTGACGACACCGACGAATCAACGGACGCTGTAAGCGTCGCGTACGACCTGTTCGGCGCAGCACCGGACTACCTCATCACCAGCATCGGGAGAATTCCAGCGACGCTCTATCCAATGGCCCCCGGGGGTGGAAGACCGATCTACGTGGCTTTGGGAGAAATGGCCGACAGCCTCACGGCGAGCGCCGAAGCGATTGCGGACGAAGCAGCCGAGCACCTTGAGGTTGACGCAACTATTGAGGTCGACGTCGGCCCGGTCGGTGCATCCATTTGTCAGATCGCCAAAGACTCGGGCGCGTCCGTGATCGTCATTGGCTCACACGACCGCACAATCTGGGCCAGGCTCTTCCTGCCTTCGGTGGGCAAGTACGTGGTCGACAACGCACCCTGCCCAGTCCTGGTGGTCCGCTGAATCTGCTCCCACTGAGTCGAACAAGCTGTCTCAGCAACCCTGACGCGGGCCACCACCACGGCGGGCAAGCTCATTGAGCGATCTCGACATAAGGCTCGTCATCGCGATAGTCGCACTCGTCGCAGTGCTGTTCGTGTTAACGATGGTCGAGGCATCACTGCTTCACGTGCGACGACCCGCTGTTGCGGCCCATGCGTGCGACGCCGACCGGCAAGCGCACCGGCTACTCGGGCTCCTCGCGGAACTCCCAACGGTGAGGAACAGCGTCCTGTTGGCGGTCTTGCTCACACTGGTCACAGCCACGGCACTCGCCGGCGGTCTTGCGCAGCGGTGGATTGGCGCCATCGGGGGTGTGGCATGGGCGTAGACCCGCGGCATGAGTGCAGTCGAGGTCCAAATCGATGACGGCGAATGGCGGCCGGCCGAGATGGGCGAAGCGCTCAACGACGACACCTGGAGACAAGGGGCCTTCCGGTGGGAGCCGGTAGCTCGCGACAGCGCACGCTCATCGATCTGCTGCCGTGCGACGGACAACAACGGCGAGGTGCAGACCGAGGAGCGAACCGAACCGTTGCCGAACGGAGCGTCCGGTCATCACCAGATCATCGTGTTCGTCGAGTGATCAACATTTCCTTCACCGGTCGTGATCCAAAACGGATCGAGCGGCGAACCCCTCTCGAACACCCCGTGAACAACCCTCTCAAGGAGACACCCAAGAATATGAAGCGCACTCACACCCCCAAGATGATCGCCGCAGTCGCGTCCTTTGCGCTGCTTGCAGCTGCATGTGGCAGCGGCTCGAACGACAATTCGGCTCCGGTCGACGAAGCACCCGCCGTTACCGAGGCTGTCGAAGAAGCAGCAGCCCCGGAAGAAAACGGTCCGTTCGGTTCGGCATGTTCCGCCGTTCCGACCAAAGGTGAAGGCTCGTTTGCTGGCATGACCGTCGACCCGGCGGCCGCCACCGCTGCCAGCAACAACCCGTTGCTCTCCACGGTGGTTACCGCGGTCGGAGAGGCCAGCTTGGTCGACACTGAACTCCGATGGCCCGTTCACCGTCTTCGCTCCGGTTAACGATGCATTCGCTGCGATTCCCGAAGCGGACCTCGCCGGGGTGCTCGCTGATCAGGAAGTCCTGACTTCGATTCTCA
>JBLFZD010000100.1:0-10647 GCA_047610085.1 Ilumatobacter sp.
TTACATTGGCAGCCCGTACGGGATTCGAACCCGTGTACCCACCTTGAGAGGGTGGTGTCCTAGGCCTCTAGACGAACGGGCCATGCTGCAAGCACCAACCGAAATCGATGCGACAGACAACGATATCGGGAGCCGATCTGGTTCGCACGCTGGACCCGCCCTCGACCCAATCTCTGTATCGAGAACCGACCCGAAGGAGCGGTTGGTAGAGAAGCGCGAAATCTACGGAGTCGATACGGGTGGACGCCGATAACCTCAGTGCCCGCACAGGTTCTGAACCCGCAAGGTTCGGAGTCGCCGCACTTTGGGGTGTGGTGTAATTGGCAACACGACAGTTTCTGGTTCTGTTATTAGGGGTTCGATTCCCTTCACCCCAACCACGCACAGCCGGCCCTGCGGGGTCGGCTGTGATTGTTTTCGGCCATGCGCTCAACCACCGGCTCGACAGAGCGATCCCCGCTGGGCGTCTCAATCAACGAGGTTGGAGAGCCGATCGAAACCGATGATGCGCCCAACCGCTACTCCCCCGGCCTCCTTCACGTGACGAACGAGCGAATCGGAGCCGATGACCACCGATGTATCGGTCGACGACACCGTGGCGTCCAAGCCAACTTCTTCAGCGATCAGTCGACTGCGGAGCGCGTGATACGGATCGGTCACAATCAACACGTCTTTGAGGTCACGCTCGCCCAGCATCTCGGAGACCGAATCAAGCGATTCGTACGAATTGGACCCCTCATTCTCGAGGATCAACACCGACTCGGGCACGCCACGTTCGATCAGGTATCGAGCCGACGCTTCCGCCTCGGTGAAGCGGTCGCCCGGGATGTTGCCGCCGGTGACGACCACAAATGAAGCAATACCGGTCGGCCAGAGTTCGACAACGTGGTCGAGCCTGGCTGCCAACTGCGGGGAGGGTCGACCGTCATACTGCGCAGCGCCCATGATCACGATTGCATCGATCGGTTGTTCATCATCCTCGCGCCCGGTCGACCACACCTGAAACAGGGAAAAGCTGAAGTAGAGCAAGCCCGTGAGGACAGCGAACAAACCACCGACAAGGAACCGACGTCGGATCCGAGACCGCCCTGGATCGGCCTTGCCCGAGGTGGGTGCCGGCGTTGAGCTGGCGAGCCCTCCCGAAGGTGGGTCGTGGTCCACTTGGACAGCAAGCTCCTCGTCGTGAAGACCCCGCTCGAGCGGCGGTTCAGACGAGCGCGCGCCGAACGACTCGAACTCAGACCGAGGACCGCACACCATTGGATCAGTCTGTCGCAGATCCCGCTGTAGCACGCGTCACCGCAGCGCGAAGCCGCCGGCATGTTTCATCGTGCCCGAGCACTTCAAGGGCTTCGAATAACGGGGGGCCCACCGACCGGCCGGTGACGGCGACACGCGGCAGCGCCTGCGCCTTACCCAACTTGATCTCATGGGGCACCATCAGTGCCTCCATCGTTTCCTTCAGCGCTTCGTGGTTCCATCCGCCGTCGCCAAGCGCCGTGTAGGCATCGGCCACCGAGCTCAGGAATTCAGCGGCCCACTCCGGCTTGGCAGCTTTCGCCCACGCATCGTCGTCGATCTCGGCACTCTCACCAACGGGATGGAACAAAAAGTCGACCAGTCCCGGTGCATCACCGAGGCGCTCGAGGCGCTCCATGATGTGCGGAGCAATGGAGGCAAACCGGGCTCGATCCCACTCGGCGGGGAGTTCGCCATCAACTGCGACCAAGAAGTCGGGCAGCGACATGTTCTTGATGTACTGCTTATTGAAGGCAACAAGCTTCTTGACGTCGAAGAAGGCTGGCGACAAGTTCACGGCGCTGAGTTTGAACATCGGCTCCATCTGCTCCCACGAGAAGATTTCGCTTCCCGCCGCTTCTGACCCGGGTGGCGTCCAGCCCAAGGTCATGAGGTAGTTGATCATCGCAGCGGGAAGTATCCCTTCGTCGCGATACGACTCGAGCGCGACTTTGTCACGGCGCTTCGACAACTTCTTGCGCTGCTCGTTGACCAGCACCGGCACATGCGCCCACTGCGGCGATGTGTGGCCGAGCGCTGCCCACAACATTTGTTGCTTTGGCGTATTGGGCAGATGCTCCTCGGCGCGGACCACGTCGGTGATCGCCATCTCGATGTCGTCGACCACATTGGCCAACAGGAACATCGGTGATCCGTTTCCACGCAAGAGCACGAAGTCTTCGATCGTCGAGTTGTCGAAGGTGACCTCGCCACGAACAGCATCGCTCACGATGGTCGAACCTTCCGGCACACGGAATCGCAGAACACGGCCGGAAGCCGCGTCAAGGCCACGGTCGCGGGAATAACCGTCGTAGCCGGTGATCCCCAGCTCTTTCGCCCGATCTTGGACGTCTTGCCCACTCAGGTCGCAGTAGTACGCGGCGCCCGACTCGAAGAGGCGCTGTCCGGCCGCGATGTGGGCCGCGGCGTTCGCGCTCTGGAAATGAGGCCCTTCAAAGTGTGGGTCATCGGCGGAGATGCCGATCCACGCCAGCGCATCGATGATTCCCTGCGTCCACTCCGGGCGGTTTCGGGCCTCGTCGGTGTCTTCGATCCGAAGCACAAACGTCCCGCCCGACTGTTGGGCGAGCGCCCAATTGTGAAGCGCAGTACGAGCTCCACCGACGTGAAAGGACCCGGTTGGCGACGGGGCGAAACGGAAACGGGGTCCGGAAGTACTCATGGTCAGGTCACGCTACCGATCTGCGCACCTCAGAGAACTTGGGGATCTTCGAACCTCAAGTTCGCTTGGCATTGGTCAAGCACGCAAAGACAATAGTCGATACAGGTTTTGAACCTATGAACTTCGACGCACACAACCCGTTTGGGCGCCCGGCCTCACCGCGTAGCGCACTTGTTCGGCGGGCCAGCACCTTGGTCGGACTTGGAGCTGTCGTCCTTGCGTCGATGGTCATCGACGCAAGGACGAATCCCGCGTCAGTCCACCTCTTTGAGTAAGGCACCGTGGATCCATTGAGCCCGATCGAACTCGCAGGCCTGCGTGCCGACGACACCGCGATCTTCGATGGCGACGAGATCATCATCGAAGAGCCTGCCCCGTCGGCCCGTTCCCTGAAGAGTCTGCACTCTCCGAGTCATCCGACGGTGAGGCCGTGGCGTCAGCGGCTGCTGCGTCAGATGCCTTGTCTCTCAATTCGCGGCCAGCGGCCGCAATGACCATCTATCTCGACTTCGACGGCGAAACCGTCGATGACACCTCATGGAACTTTGACGACAACGCAACACCCAACAACCCAAGCGACGACACCTACCCAACCATCAACGCCGGCCCGTACTCACGCGAATCGCGCAGCACGGTCGACTCCACGCTGTCGGGCTACGAGTACGACGGAATCGCCACCGTTGACCCCGAAACCGGCGCGGAGTCAACAACCACGTACTACCGAGGCCACGGTGCTTGGGCCCCGATCATGGGCGTCGGCTACGACAAAACAATCACCCAGTGGCCCAAAGGCGAATACGCCGCAGCCAACGAAACACAAGACGACCTGGCATTTATCGACAGCTACCTCCCTCGGCTCGGCACACCCAACACCACCGCACCTGGCATCCTCGGCGTCGATGACTCCCAGACCGTCTATGTGATCGCCGATGGCGGAGACATCGCAAGACACACCCTCACGATCAACAACTTCCCCGCCACTATCAGAGTCGACAAGGTCGACAGCAATGGCAACCTGCTCGCCGATCTGACCGTGCGTGGGCCTTCCGGCAACGTCGTGGCGACCGAAACTCCGGACAACGAATCATTCTGGTCATTGGAGACCACGCTGGAGAACGGCAGTCCAACCGGCTCGTACCTCGTCGAAGTGCGCAGCATTGGCTGGGGCACGGTCGACACCGGCTTCTCCCCATTACACGTCGATAGGAGAGTACGTACTGGGGATCGACGTTCGCGAAGCCAGCACCGACCCGCCCACCACCACGACGACGACGACCACGGTCCCACCACCGTCGACAAACCCACCACCACCGTCGTTCCGCCAACCACACCGCCTCGCGAACTCGCTCCGCTCGGCGCCCGGCTCACCGCCATCTCGCCGGAGCGATTGTTCGATACTCGCTCACCAAGCAGCACAATTCTCGGCCGTCTGGGCGCCGGCGAGAACGCCCGCCTGACAGTCAACGCGGCCCCACTCGGAGCCACGGCTGCGATGATCAACATCGTCGGGGTCGACCCCGCCTCACGCGGTTTCATCAGCCTCGGCCCATGCAGCACAGCGCCTGACGGCGAGCGAACCTCAACCCTCAACCCCGGTCGCGACGTTGCCAACTCAGTCATCGTGCCACTTTCAAGCGGTGGCGATATGTGCATCTACTCTTCAACCTCGACGCACGCAGTCGCCGATCTCACCGGCTGGCTCGGCGAGTCAGGCGACGTGTCACTCGACAAGCTCGACGCCCAGCGTGTCGTCGATAGCCGGTCCGGACTCGGCCTCACCGCCCGACTCCAGCCTGGCAAGGTCAGAGTCATCGACCTCGCAAACAATCTTGCTTCAACAGACATTGACGCCGTCTCCGTGAACGTCACGACCATCCGTGCATCGGCCCGAGGGTTCATCACACTCAACGACTGCTCGAGAACAACAATGTCGTCACTCAACTTCGATGCAGGCGAAGTCCGTGGCAACAACGGAGTCTTCGCACTGGACGCCCGCCAGCGCTTGTGCATCATGAGTACCTCGCCAACCGATGTCACCCTCGACATCACCGGCCAATTCGGCACCAACAGCGGACTCACCTTCGTAACGGCCGATCCGCAGCGCGTGCTCGACACCCGCCAGGTCGGTTGGGTTGCTCCCGAGACCAACACGACTTTCGGTGTCCCGTTGCTGGTCATCGACAACGAGATGGCAATCACGCCCCAGGCCGCAAGCATCAACCTCACCGCAGCCCAGCAGACCTCGGGCGGGTTCATCACCTCCTGGAACTGCGGATCTCGGCCCGAGACCTCCACGCTCAACATGACCCCCGGCTCAGCAATCGCCAACGGCGCACTTGTCTCGCTCTCGGCCAGCGGCCGTTCCTGCTTGTTCCATGCATCGGGCGGCCACCTGATCGTTGACCTCGCCGGCTTTTGGATCTAACACCTCTCACGAGAAACTCGCTGGCGCCGCACAGGCCCGCGCCTCAGGCACACTGAACACATGAACCAGCTGAACGTCCTCGGTGAGGAATTGATGCCATGCTCCTACGACCCGATGACCGGCTACTACCGAACCGGGTGCTGCGAGAACCGCGGCGACGACCCGGGAATGCATACGGTCTGCTGCCGGGTGAACGAAGCGTTCCTTGAGTTCTCGAAAGCGCAGGGAAACGACCTCGCCACACCGATGCCTCAATACGGGTTCGCCGGGCTGAAGCCAGGTGACCAGTGGTGCGTCTGTGCGATGCGATGGAAAGAAGCGTTCGAGGTCGGACAAGCCTGCGACGTCGTTCTCGAGTCAACACATCTCTCGACGCTCGAATACGTTGATCTGGCCCAACTTCGCCAGCATGCCATCGTGGCTGACTGACCTGTCAGCAGTCCACCGCCTCCCAGCACTCGCTCAGCGCGGGTCTGCCCACGCGACAGCGTTCGCAACGATCCGGCGAAACCAGGGGTCTCGATACGTCGACGGGCCGTCACCAAATTGCAGGTACGTCAACTCGGCGTCGCCGACAGATCGTGTCCATGCCACCAGGTCGCTTCCCGGCGGGTGGCTCCAGCCGTCGTTGTCGTTCTTTCGGCCACGTACCGCTGCATCAGCGGAGAAGAACTCGTGGCGGGCGAGGGAGGCCGTCCGCATCAGCGGATGGACCGAACCGTCGAGGACCGGAAAGAGATAGAGCTCATCGGTCAAGTCGAACGACGCGGGGAGCCCCGCACAAATCGGATGCCCTGCGTCGAGCACCTCAACGGTGTGATCGACTTCGAGTACGTAGCCGCTATCGGGATATGCGGTTCCGTCGAACGATCCAGGTTGATAGAGGAATCGTCCGCCGAGGAGCTGGGCGAACTCATGTGACGTCGGCCAACTCGCAATGGCGTGGTGCATGAAGACCATGCCGACCCGTTCACACCCATCTCCGGTCAACAGCCGCCGGAGGCCGCTGATGTAGCCAGCCGGCGGTTCGACGAACTCAACCGGCGGGTCGGCCCGCGTAAAGCGCAGACCGGGCATGTCGTAGAACACCACAATGTCGGCATCAACGCCACCTGGTCGGAGCCGGTCAAGCGCGTCTGGCTGAACGACAAACTCGACATCGCAGCTCGCAAAAAGGTCGTCCGCGAAAATCGCTTCGAACGCTTGACGGTCGTACGGGTGCCCACCGGCAACAACAAGCAGCCGGGTTGCCATGGCCGGCGCCGTCAGTGCTCGTCGATGGCTTCGCGGACGGCCTGGGCAACCTGATCAGCGGTCGCTCCAGGCGTGAGAATTTTGGCCACGCCCGCAGCCATGAGCGGCCCAACATCCTGTTCCGGAACAATGCCGCCGACGATGACAGGGATGTCGACGCCAAGGGCTCGGACCTTCTCAACCACAAGGGGCGCCAACGTCATGTGAGCACCCGACAGCATCGAGAGGCCGATTGCATCGACGTCTTCGTCGACCGCCGCAGCCGCGACCGTGTCAGGCGTCTGGAACAGACCGGTGTAAATGACCTCAAAACCGGCATCGCGAAGGATTCTCGCAACCACCTTGACGCCACGGTCGTGACCGTCTAGCCCAACCTTCGCAACGAGCACGCGCTCCCCTGCCATCGATGTTTCCTTTGCTCAGCTCATTTGCTGGTGTAGTCGTAAAACCCTCGGCCGGTCTTCCGCCCGAGCAACCCGGCCTCGACCATACGCGACAGCATCGCCGGGGACGCATACAGAGGCTCTTTGAATTCTGAGTACATCGACTCCGCAACCGCCTGTGTCGTGTCGAGTCCAATCAGATCAGCCAACGCCAACGGGCCCATTGGATGATTACAGCCTTCGACCATGCCGTTGTCGATGTCGATCGCCGTGGCAAAACCTGACTCCATCATCCGGATTGCCGAGAGGATGTACGGGATCAACAGCGCATTCACCACGAAGCCGGCGCGGTCCTGGCTGCGAATCACGATCTTGGCAAGCGCGTCCTCAGCGAATGCTTCGGAACGCGCCACCGTCTCCGACGACGTCATCAAGCTCGTGACGAGCTCGACGAGCTTCAGCACGGGGACCGGGTTGAAGAAGTGAATCCCGACAACGTTCTCGGGGCGCTGGGTGGCGACACCAAGCTTCATGATCGGAATCGAGCTGGTGTTGCTCGCCAGAATTGCGTCGTCAGCGGTGACGACCCGATCGAGCGTGCGAAACACGTCGGTCTTGAGTGATTCGTCTTCGATGACGGCTTCGATCACCATGCGTCGATCGGCCATGTCACCCAGATCGGTGGTGAACGTGAGCCGCGTGATGTTCGCATCACGCTCCTCCTCGGTCATCTTGTTGCGGGCAACCGCCTTGTCGAACGAGCCCAGCAATCGATTGCGGCCTCGCTCTGCTGACTCAGCATTGATCTCGTGGATCACGACGTCCATGCCGGCACGCGCACATACCTCAGCAATGCCGGCTCCCATCTGACCGCAGCCGACGATGCCGACGCGCTCGATAGACGGAGGGGTAACCGTTTCAGATTCGCTCATGGCGACATCATGCCCGACGCAAAAGCATCAGGGCGGGATCGGAGCTCACGGTTTCCTCAATCATCGGAGACAACGAACGACCAGGGACGATGCACAACACGGGCCAGACAGGTTCGAGTCGTTCTCAATTGACGCGAATGACTCGTTTGAGCAGAGTTTGGGACCGTTTGTGGCACTCAAGGCGCAGGTTCGCAGCGGCCTGAAGGGCTCGTCACCGGCGAGGCTGATACCAACCGCTCAGCGAGCGCGCTGGGGGCGCCCAACCGCAGCGAACGTGACCGCTGCCGCGTGACCGACGTTGAGCGAGTCGACGTCGTCAGAAATAGGGATCCGGACTCGGTGGGTCGATGCATCCATCGTTTCCTGCTCGAGCCCATGCCCTTCCGCGCCCAACAGGATCGCGACACGGTCGGGCACTTCCATATCCCACAGGTCGACAGCGGTCGGACCTGGTGTCATCGCCCAGGTCTCAAACCCCGCGTCTTTGAGTGAGTCGAGGGCGGCCGGCCAGTCATCGGCCGCAGCGCGGGCCACAGGGACGTGCAGGATCTCCCCCATGCTGACCCGCACCGTGCGCCGTTGGTACGGGTCGTTGCAGGTCGGGCTGATGACCATGCCATCGATACCGAACGCGCGTGAGGCCCGTGCGATGGCGCCCACGTTCTGGTCATCGTTGAGTGCTTCGAGCACCACCAACCGACGACAGGTGCTCGCCAACTCGGCCACGGTCGGCATCGGCGCCCGAAAGCCCGACGCCAGGCAACTGCGATACATGTTGAAACCGACAACCTCGGCGATCACGTCGTGGTCAGCTACATAGACCGGAACCCCCGCCATCTCCGGACGAGTCATCGTCGGGAGGAAACGATTGAGGCGTTTTGGATGGAGTAGCACCGACCTCATGCGATGCCCGGAGTCGAGCATCCGATCGATCGGCACGTACCCCTCGCCCATGAAGTACTCGTCGCGCTCCATCTCAGCGCGCACCGCGATGCTGTTCAACTCTCGATAGTCGTCCAGACACGGATCGGCCGGGTCGACGATGTACGTAACACCCTCGACCCGACCGACCTCGTTACTCAACGCTGCATGCTCTTGGTCTGGAGGAATTCTTCGATGCCATAGGGACCATTCTCACGGCCGTAGCCCGACTGCTTGTAGCCGCCGAACGGTGCAGCGATGTTGAAGCTGCCGCCATTGACGTCGACGGCGCCGGTGCGCATCCGACGAGCAACGCTCATCGCACGGTCCTGGTCGGCCGACCAGACACCACCGCTCAGGCCGTAGAGGCTGTCGTTTGCAATGCGCACAGCATCGTCATCGTCGTCATAGCCAATGATCGACAGCACGGGGCCGAAGATCTCTTCTTGCGCAATGGTCATGTCATTGGTGACGTTGGCAAACAGCGTCGGCTTGACGAAGTAGCCGGTCTCTCGACCCTCGGGCTTGCCGAGACCACCGGCGACGACGGTGGCGCCTTCGTCGATGCCCTTCTGAATGTAGCTCTGCACGCGATCCCACTGGGCCTGGCTGATCAGCGGGCCGAGGTGCATGCCCTGCTCGGTTGGGTCACCGACTTGGGTACCTTCGACTGCGGCCGCTGCGATCTCGACGGCTTCGTCGTAGCGACTGTTCGGCACCAGCATGCGCGTGTGCGCTGTGCAAGTCTGACCGGAGTTCAAGAAGCAGGCGAACACACCCTTGGGGATGACCGCTGCGAAGTCGGCGTCGTCGAGAACGATGTTGGCCGACTTGCCACCGAGTTCAAGGGCGACACGCTTGATCGTCTCTGCGGCCGAGGCGGCAATCTGCTTGCCAGCGCGTGACGAGCCGGTGAAGCTGACCATGTCGATGCCGGGGTGAGCAGAAATCGCTGCGCCGACGGTCGGACCGTCACCACTGACGAGGTTGAACACTCCGTTTGGCAGGCCAACCTCGTGAATGATTTCAGCGAGAATGAAGGCGTTGAGCGGTGCGATCTCGGACGGCTTGAGCACAATCGTGCAGCCAGCTGCGAGCGCGCCGCCGACCTTGCAGATGATCTGGTGGAGAGGGTAGTTCCACGGCGTGATCGCACCGACGACTCCAACGGGCTCTTTCACGACAAGGCTGTTGCCGATCTCCTCTTCGAACTCGAACGTGTCGAGCAGCGTGGCGAACGTTTGCATGTTGCCAGCGGGCAGGCCAGCCTGAATCATGGTCGACCAAGTGATCGGCATGCCGACTTCGCCAGCGATGGTCTCAGCAATCTCAGCCGACCGCGCCTGCAGTGCTTCGTTCAGGCGGACGAGGTACTTCTGTCGTTCCTCAACCGGGGTCTGCGACCACGGTTCGAAGGCGGCCCGAGCCGCTGCCACGGCACGGTCGACGTCGCTCGCAGCGCCGTCGGGAATCGACCCCATGACCTGTTCGGTTCCGGCGTTGATGACCTCGATAGAGCCCGTGCCATCGGAAGGAACCCAGGCACCGTCGATGTAAATGTTGGTGTAATCGCGCATGGTTTCAGTCTCTCAGATGTGCAGCGAACCAACCGAACCGATCGACATGCTTAACAATCAGCCCGTCAGTGGACGCGCCGCAGGGAGCCAGCGAGTTCCCGAAACGACGATCGAGCCATGCATGCAGGGAGTCAGCTTGCGAGATGTTCTTCAGCAAGGTCGATGCTGGTGAGAACGCGGTTGAACAGTCCGGGCATGTCGACCCCGTCGGTCGACTTCATGCCGAGCTTGTATCGGGCGTACACGCCATGGAGAATGCATGCGGTCTTGAACGAGTTGAACGCTCGGTAGAACCCGAGGCTCGACAAGTCAGCCCCGGTGCGCTCTCCATAGAGAGCGATCAGATCGTCACGCGATGCAAAGCCTGGCAACGCGGTTGGCGACAACGTTGCGGCCTCTGGCGAGTCGCTCGGCTCGATCCATGCGTTGAGCGCGTAAGCAAAGTCCGCCAGCG
>JBLFZD010000101.1:0-10569 GCA_047610085.1 Ilumatobacter sp.
ACGTCAGCGAGGTCCTCCTCGACGTCGCCGGCGATCGCTCTGCACCGACCCCCGTGCGTGAGCGTGCACTCGGTCGCCTCATCGTCGAACTCTTCCGCCCAGCTCCGCAGGCGTCGTTTGGACACTCATTGACGACTCGCGCTCACTGCGTCGCTGCCTGATCTTCGTGAGGAAGTCAGTCGGCGAGCGACGGTAACGATTGCAGGAGGGCCGCAGCGAGGCGCGGGAGTTCTCCACGGTGAGACCAGATGGCGTGCAAGCGTCGCTCGATTCGAATCTCGGGAAGGCTGACCTCCACGAGCCGCCCGTACTTGAGGTCGTCAGCGATGGCAAGCCTGCTGATGACCGTGGGAGACGACCCACTGATGACGGCAATCCGCACCGCCGAGATCGAACCGAGGTCGAGCGCGACCCGCGGCAGGTTGTGGCCGAGTTCGGTGAGACGCGACACCAACGAGTCCCGCGTGCCGGACCCCGGCTCACGGAGCACGAGCGGGGTAGCGAGGAACTCGTCGAGATCGACTGATTTTGTTGCGGCCCAGGGGTGGCGCGATGAGACCGCAAGAACGAGCTCATCGGTGGCAATGACCTGATGCGACATCGTCGGTGGAACGAGCGGCGACTCGATGAAGCCGATGTCGACGGCGCCTAATTCGACTCGTTCGAGCACGGCTCGGCTGTTGGTGACGTCGAGCGTCACCGAGTCCGTCGGGCGTTTCGCCAGGAACAGGTCGAGCCATGGCGGCAGGAAGTACTCGGCGATCGTGTAACTCGCGGCAACGCGGAGGAGTCCCGATTGGTGGGCGCGGAGTGACTCGACTCCCGACGCCAGTGCTTGCGCTGATTCCAAAACCGTGTCGGCCCATCGCGCAACGAGCTGGCCATCGGGGGTGAGTCGCGAGCCCGTGGGTGAACGCTCAAGCACCGTGATGCCAAGCTGTCGTTCGAGTGTGCGAATCCGGCTGCTCGCCGAGGGTTGGGTGATGCCGTGAGCGTCGGCTGCGCGCGACAGGCTGCCGTGTTTGACGACGGAGCGAAGCAGGTCGAGTGCGGCGAGTTCGGGGACCGACGCGGGCAAGGGCATTCGAAGAGGATACTTGTCACAAAGGGCCGATCTATAAGGCGTTCAAGGTTTGCTCTATGTCCCCCCATGCCTCACTGGTCTACCGCTCGGGGTCCAGGTGGCCCACAATGTGACGATGCGTTCAAGGCGGATCACATGACCCGGCTCGGGTTTTTGCTCGACAGCGATTCGTGTATCGGTTGTCACGCCTGCACGATTGCGTGCAAGAGCGAGCACGATGTGCCGCTCGGCGTCAACCGCACGTGGGTGAAGTACATCGAGACTGGCTCGTTCCCGAACGCCAGCCGCAAGTTCTCGGTGATGCGCTGCAACCAGTGCGAAGACGCCCCGTGCATGACCATTTGCCCCACGAACGCGTTGTTCCGTGCTGACAACGGCGTGGTCGACTTCCAAGACGACGACTGCATTGGGTGCAAGTCGTGCATGAACGCGTGCCCGTACGACGCGTTGCACATCAACCCTGAAACCAACACGGCGCAGAAGTGCAACTTCTGCAACCACCGAGTTGAGATGGACCTTGCACCGTCATGTGTCGTCGTGTGTCCAACCCAAGCGATCAAGGTCGTCGATTTCGACAACCCCGATGACCCGATCGGCAAACTCATCGGGCGCGAAGACGTAGCCGTGCGCTCGCCCGAGCAAAACACGAAGCCGAAGGTGTTCTACAGGGGTGCCGACCAGGCGTCTCTTGATCCAACGCGAACCAAGATCGCCGCTGACGGCATGATCTGGGCAGACACCACCAAGGACCACCGCCAGCTCCCGCTGCTTGACGAGCGCGGCCACGGCGACCCAGGTGTCGTCGCCCGCACCACCTACACCACATTCCATAAGGCCACCTGGGACAAAATGGTCTCCGGTTACCTCGTCACGAAGGCGATCGCCGGTGGCGTCATCGTCATGGCCGCGCTGATGGTCCTCCTCGGTCACGCCGGCGAGCAAGCCGCCGTTGGAGTCGTGCCGCCGATGGTCGCTGGTCTCTTCCTGGCGGTCACCGGTGCGCTGTTGATCGGTGACCTCAAGCAGCCGAAGCGCTTCTACTACCTGCTGACGAGATCCAACTTTGACTCCTGGCTCGTGAAGGGCGCGTACGTGCTGAGTTCGTTTGCTGCGCTGTCGGCAGTCTGGTTCCTCCTCGGCCTCACCGGTTCGAGCGACGCGCTCAAGATCGTCGCCGTTCCCGCCGCGTTCCTCGGCGCTGCAACCGCTGGCTATACCGCCTTCCTGTTCGCTCAGTGCGAAGGTCGCGACCTTTGGCAGACGCCGTTACTGCTGCCGCTTCTGCTCGCACGGGCAGTCGTTGCCGGCGCCTCGGCGTATGCGATCCTCGACGTGTTCATGGGCATACCGTCGCAGCGTGCGGTGTGGTGGGCGCTGCTGGGCGGTGTGATCGCTGTGGGCTTCCTTACGTGGGTTGAATTGGCCTCGCACGGCAGCCGACATGTGGAACTTGCCATCGCCGCGATGACCAAGGGCGACCATGCTGGCTGGTTCAACTGGGGCCTGTCACTCGGGGTGCTCGCTCCCGGTGGCCTGGTCGCCGTGGCCCTCGTCGCCGGCTCGTCCTCTGTGCTTCTGCCGGCGTTCGCCGGGCTGCTCGCCCTCGTCGGTATGTGGCTCGCTGAAACCGCCTTTGTCCGTGCTGGACAATCCGTCCCCCTCTCCTGAGTCGCTCGAGGAAATCGCATGACCAATCTGAACCATTACCCGCCGCACGAGAAGTGGCATGACTGGACTGAGCTCGACGCGAAGGCGTGGCCCGACAAGGTTGAGCGCAATTACACCCTCGTTCCCACCACCTGCTTCAACTGCGAGGCGGCGTGCGGCCTGCTCGCGTACTTCGACAACGAGACCGGTGAAATCGCAAAGATCGAGGGCAATCCGGAGCACCCGGCTTCGCGCGGGCGCAACTGCGCCAAGGGGCCCGCCACGATCAATCAGATTTATGACCAGGAGCGAATCCTGTACCCGCTCAAGCAGATGGGCGAGCGTGGCTCGGGCCAGTGGGAGCGCGTCAGTTGGGACCAAGCACTCACCGAGATTGGCGAGAGGATCCGGACCGCCTTCGAAGAGGACCGCCACAACGAAGTGATGTATCACGTCGGTCGCCCCGGCGAAGATGGCTATGCCGACCGTGTGCTCAAGGCGTGGGGCACCGATGGCCACAACAGCCACACCAACATCTGCTCGTCCAACGCCCGCATTGGCTATCAGTCGTGGATGGGCCACGATCGCCCCTCGAGCGACTTTGCGAACGCCGAGGTCATCTTTCTCATCTCGTCGCATCTCGAAGCTGGTCACTATTTCAACCCGCACGCACAGCGGATCATGGAGGCGCAAGGCAAAGGCGCCACGGTCATCTGTGTCGACCCGCGTCTCAGTAACACCGGTTCGAAGGCCGATCACTGGCTGCCAACCTGGCCCGGTACCGAGGCATTCCTGTGTCTGTCGATCGCTCATCTGCTGCTCGAGAACGGCACGTGGGAACGCGACTTCGTACGCCGTTGGGTGAACTGGGAAACGTTCCTCGCCGAGCTGTACCCCCAGATGCCACAGACCTTCGACTCGGTCGAGGCTGCGCTGAAAGATCACTACAGCGAGTACACGCCCGAAGAGGCTGAGCGGATCACCGGCGTGTCCGCCGACGAGATTCGCCAGATCGCCACGACCATCGGTAAGCACCCGACCAAGTTCGCGAGCCACAACTGGCGTGCAGCAGGCGCCGGCAACCAGGGCGGCTGGCAGGTTGCCCGCTCGCTTTTCTTCCTCAATGTGCTCACGGGTTCGGTCGGTACCGAGGGTGGAACGTCGGGCAACGGGTGGAACAAGTTTGCAGCCCATCAGCCCAAGGGTGCACCGCCGCTCGAAAAGTGGAATGAGCTGAGCTGGCCCAAGGAGTTTCCGCTCTCGTATCACGAGATGTCGATTCTGCTCCCGCACTTCCTCAACGAGGGTCGCGGTAAACTCGACACGTATTTTTCACGCGTGTACAACCCGATCTGGACTAACCCGGATGGCTTCACGTGGCTCGAAGCCCTCAAGGATCCCGACAAGGTGAACTGCCATATCGCGCTGACCCCAACATGGAGCGAGACCTCCTGGTTCGCCGACTACGTGTTGCCGATGGGCGTCGGCGCCGAGCGTCATGACGTGTCGTCATATGAAACGCACGCAGGCAGGTGGATTGGATTTCGTCAGTCCGTGTTCCGCCGGTACGCCGAGATCAAGAACGGTGAGCCGGTCAGCCCCGATGCGCGAAGCCATGAGTACAACCCAGGCGAAGTCTGGGAAGAGAACGAATTTTGGATCGACCTCAGTTGGAAGATCGACCCCGACGGTTCGATGGGAATTCGCCAGTGGTTCGAGTCGGACGAGCGCCCTGGCAAACCGATCAGCATTGACGAGTACTACGGCCACATCTTCGAAGAAGAGGTTCCTGGACTTGCCGAAGCTGCTGCGGAAGCCGGCCAAAAGCCGCTTGAGTTCATGCGTGACCGTGGAGCGTTCGCGGTGCCGACCGATCCGTATACGCCCTACGAGAAGATCGTCTCCGCCGAGGCCGTGGCCGATTGCACGAAGGACGAGCACGGTGTGTTCCGCAAGCCAGGCACGATCGGGACGTACGACGGTACGCCGGAATCTGCAGCGCAAACCGAACTCGCCAAGCTCGGCGACGGATCACCAGCGGTTGAGGTCGATGGTGAAATCAAGGAAGGTTTCCCGACTCCCTCGAAGAAGCTGGAGCTGTTCTCCACCACTCTGAAGGAATGGGGCTGGCCTGAGTACTCCACGCCGAAGTGGATCCCGAGCCACGTGCACTGGGAAGACATGGACATCGCCGGCAACGAACGCATTCTGCTGCCGACGTTCCGCATCCCAACGCTGATTCACACTCGTTCGGCGAACTCAAAGTGGCTCAACGAAATCAGCCACCGCCACCCGCTGTGGATCCACCCGTCGGACGCGGAGAAGCTCAGCATCGAAGAGAACGGTCTTGTTCGCATCTCGACGCGTATTGGTCACTTTGTGATCCAGGCATGGCGCACCGAAGGCATCCGCCCGGGTGTTGTCGCGGCTTCGCATCACATGGGTCGCTGGCGCCTCGACGAAAAGGAGGGCCGAAACTGGGCCGCCGGTAAGGCGACCATTGATCAGCAGGGCACCACGTGGACGCTCAAGCGAGAGAAGGGAAACGAGTCGTACGAGTCGTCGGACCCCGACACCGGCCGCATCTGGTGGCACGACACCGGCGTTCACCAGAACGCCACGTTCTGTGTGCAGCCCGACCCGATTTCTGGCATGCAGTGCTGGCACCAGCGAGTGCGGGTGACCCCGGCAGCGGCGGACGACCAGTATGGCGATGTTGTGGTCGACACCGCCAAGTCGCGCGAGGCCTACCTCGAGTGGATGGAAAAGACCCGTCCGGCTGGCACCACCAACGACAGCGGGTTGCGCCGTCCGCTCTGGTACGCGCGACCGCTGAAGCCGACACTCGACGCGTATCAGTTGCCGATCGACTAGTCAGTTCCTCCCGAGTTCGGTCGGGGACCTCGCAGGCAGGATCGGCCGATCCGCGGGTTCACTCACGAACGTAGCTGGGACGAGTGTGATGTGACGGGTGAGTTTCGCGCCGCTGGTTTCGGTGGTCTCGAGCATCACGCTCTACCTCAAGGCTGACCGTCAGAATGAGCGGATGGGTGCACAGGTTGAACGGTTCGACGCTGAGCCGTGGGCGAAGCAGCTCAACGCTGCGATGAAAGTCGGCATCGTGGTGGTGTTCGCGATTGCGGTCTTCGTGCCGCTCGAGGTGCTCGAAGGAAAGGGCATGACCTTTCGGGCGCCGTTCTTCGTCGGCGTCGCGGCAATCGTGCCGATCATCGAGAAGTTCGGGCCTCGTTCGCCGTATCCGCATCTGGCCGACTGCCTGATTGTGGCGCCGTTCCTCATCGACACGCTGGGGAACTTGCTCGGGTTCTACGACCGATTCAACGTCACCGACGACATTTTGCATACCGTGAACTGGGTGCTGCTCGTCGGGGCATTCCACGCATTCCGATTCCGATCCGTTGGCGACAATCGAGATGCTCGGTTCCTCGGAGCTGGCTTTGGGGCACTGGCGATCGTGGTGTGGGAGATCGCCGAATGGATCGTGCAGGAGACGGGCGCAGGCGGTGGATTGTCGTTGACGTACCCTGACACGATTGGTGACCTCACGTTGTCGACCGCGGGTGGCATTGTCGGATCAATTTTGGCCGTCCGGTGGTTTGGTCACCGCACTGCCGAACCCGAATAGTTAGAATCTGATCGGGGTGCTGGCAAAGGTCGCGGGCATCACGGGGCCGCTACCGGCACGACGCAACACCTGACCGACCTCGGTGAGGGTCCACCCCGAGTCGATGAGGTCATCAATGAGGAGCACGGCGCCCTTGGGTGCTGGCCCGGTCAACCCGAAGGCGCCCCCGACGTTCATACGTTGGTAAGCGCTGTTGGCCTGCTCCTCTTGTGGCGGGCGGTCGGCAACACGGGCCACGATCGGATGAAACGGCACACCCAGACGTTCGGCCACACGTTCGGCTGCGCGGGGAACAAGGCCGCCGCTGCGATTCGACGGCACGGCGGTGACCCACTCGATCGGTGTTTCGGGTTCCCACGCAATCACCAGGTCGGCGAGTGCGGCGACGAGGTCGTCGCTGAAGTGTCGGTCGACGAACTTGCCCCGCTCGATCGAGCGACCCCAGCCATCGTCGCCCCATACGGCCAGCGCCTGACCAGCGATGCTGCGTTCTCCGGCGGGGATCCCCATCTTCTTGGGAGCGAGGACGATCGGGCGGTTCCGCAGGAAGCCAGCAGCGCGGGCCAGCGCGGCAGGCGTTGGATCGAAGGGCGCAAAAACACCCGAGCCGACGAGCGCGTCGATCGGTGACGCTCCCTCCGAGATCCGGCTTGCGCGCCGGCAGTTGTCGCAGATGCCGCAGGGGTCGGCTTCGGGGTCGTCGAGCAACTCGGTGAGGAACTGCATCCGGCAGCCCGATGTTTCGGCGTAATCGCCCATCAACTGCTGCTCAAATTTTCGAGCTTCGGTGACATTGCCGACTCGTTCGGTTGGGTAGACCCAGTCTTGCGAGGTGCGCTCGTATGACTGGCCTTTGATGCGGCGAACGGTTCCCTCGACATCGAGTTGCTTGAGGATCGATTCGAGGTCACCCCACTTGATGTTGATCTCGGCGGCGATGTCACGCATCCCGATCGGCCCACCGGCCGTCGTGAGTACTTCGAGCACTTCGTCGACGCGCTCTGGCGGCGGAAATGCGCGATCGATGAAGTGGTTCTGGATGCGGAGGTCTTCCTCGCCGACGAGCAGAATTGCTGCTGACTCGTCGAGGGCGCGGCCGGCGCGGCCGACCTGCTGGTAGTACGCGATTGGCGATCCCGGCATTTGGAAATGGACGACGAAACCGAGATCTGGTTTGTCGTAACCCATGCCGAGAGCGCTGGTTGCCACGAGCGCTTTGAGGTCGTTGGATTGCAGGCGCCGTTCGAGGACTTCGCGTTCGCCGGTTTCGGTGGCGCCCGAATAGGCCGCGACGTCGTGCCCTCTCGACTGCAGCCAGTCCGAGACGGCGAGGGTGTCGCGGATGGTGAGGCAATAGATGATTCCTGACCCCGGGATTGATTCGAGCCGTTCGGCGAGCCACACCAGGCGTTCGGGCTGGGCGGGGAGGTTGACCACGCCGAGGCCGAGCCCCGAGCGGCCGAGCGCGCCGCGGAAGGTCGTGAGTTCGGCACCGAGCTGCTCTGCGACGTCGTCGATGACCCGAGAGTTCGCCGTGGCTGTGCAACCGAGGATCGGGACGCGTTGTCCAGCAGAGCGGCCGTATTCGTCGAGCATGCGACCGATGCGTCGGTAGTCGGGCCGAAAGTCGTGACCCCAGTCCGAGATGCAGTGGACCTCGTCGATGACCATCATCCCCGGCTTCTCTTCGAGCATCGGCATCACCTTTGCTGCGAACTCGGGGTTCGCCAGACGTTCGGGTGAGACGAGGATGAGGTCGAGGGAATCGGTGTTGAGCGCGTCGGCAAGTTCGTTGACGGTGGTCTTGGCGGATGAGTTGACGGTCATCGAGCGCAGCCCGAGCCGGGTGGCAGCTTCGATCTGGTTGCGCATCAGCGCCAGCAGGGGCGATATCAGCAGTGTTGGGCCTGACCCCTGCTGGCGGAGGAGATGAGTGGCGAGAAAGTAGACAGCGCTCTTTCCCCAGCCCGTGCGTTGCACGACGAGGACGCGCTGACCGTCGACGAGGGCTTCAACCGCGTCGCGCTGGTGCTCACGAAACGACGCGTCCTCTCGCCCGGTGAGCATGCGCAGCGACTCGAGCAACGGGTCTGACGGTGCGGTGGCGGTCTCGGTCATGTCCCGAGTGTGCCACCGGGGTACCTCAGAGTTCGCCAACCCGTGGGCCGTTTTGGCTGACGGAACGGGTCGACGTACGGTGCCGACATGAAAATAGGCATCAATGCTTCCGGACTTCTCGCCAGCCCTGACCTGAACGCCATGGTGGCCGACGCGGTGAGTAGCGAACGGAAAGGTTTCACGAGCTGGTGGCTCGCTCAGACGGGGCTCGTTGACGCGATGACGGCGCTCGCTGTCGCCGGTGGCCAGACCAGCGAGATCGAACTCGGGACCGCGGTGGTGCCCACCTGGACACGCCACCCTGAAACGATGGCCGCCGGAGCGATGACCGCCCAGGCCGCTGCTCCGGGCCGAATCATCGTGGGTATCGGGCTGTCACACCAGCCAGCAGTCGAGGGCTACTGGGGGATGAAGTGGGAACGCCCGGTGAAGCACATGTCGGAGTACCTCGCCATCCTCGACTCGCTGCTCGAGACGGGGTCGGCCTCACTGGGTGGAGAAATCTGGACAGCACACCGTGAGGGTGTGGCGCCGACATCAGACGGTCAGCTCACGGGCAAGCCACTGGTGATGCTTGCTGCTCTCGGCGAACAGATGTTGAAAATCGCTGGCAAGCGTTCCGACGGCACCATCCTGTGGTGTGTCGGACCCAAAACGCTCGCCGAGCAGATCGTGCCGATCATCGATGCCGCCGCTGATTCGGCAGGCCGCCCAACACCGCGCAAGGTGTGCTCGCTGCCCGTCTGCGTGACCGACGATCCGGGCCCGACCCGAGCGTTCCTCGCTGACATGTTAAAGGTCTACGCTGAGCTGCCGTCGTACCGGGCCATGCTCGATATCGAAGGCGTCCACGGGCTCGGCGACCTCGCGCTCGTCGGTTCGCAAGACGAAGTTCGAGCAGGACTCGATGCAATTCGTGCTGCAGGCGCCACCGACTTCACTGCCGTTGTGATCCCGTCAGCTGACGGGCCCGGACGGACGATCAACTGCCTCGAGGCATACGCTGCGGGTTGAACGTTTAGACGTCGTGAATGATGTCGACGAGCCGGAGCACAGCGCGCTCTTGCTCGATCGACGCCTCGACGTCGACCACGGCTTCGATCCGCCACTCGTTGGTCTCATCGGGGTCGTGAAAGATCTGGGCCACCCGTTGGATGCGAGGCTCGTAAACGAACCGGCTCGGGCTGCGGGCATCGGGGCCTAAACCAATCTCGTCGTACTGTTCCCAGTACTCAGACAGCGATGCGGAGATGTCTTCGATCGCGGCAAAGCGCTCCGGGTCGATGGGGTTCACCAGCAGAGCGTTGTAGCCCTGCCGACGCGAGAGTCGCTGGGTCCACTCGAAGATTTGGTTGCGCACCATGACCTTAAAGGCGCGTTCGTCGTCAACGATGGTGGCCGGCGTGTTGGGCCGAATCGGCGCATCGGCATCGTCTGCGTCAGGATTGACGAGGCGTTCCCACTCGTCGATCAGGCTCGAGTCGACCTGGCGGACGAGCGCCCCCAGCCACGCGGTGAGGTCGGCGATCTCATCGGTCTGGAATTCTTCGGCAACGTTCTGGATGAGCCCCTTGTACACGTCGGACAGGTACCTCAGCACGACGCCTTCGGAGCGCTTGAGCCCGTAGTGCGAAACGAACTCGCCGAACGTCATTGAGCGCTCGTACAGGTCGCGAACCACCGACTTCGGCTTGACCGTGTCGCCCCCGACCCACGGATGCTTCATGCGGAAGCGATTGAAGCTCGAGTAGATCCAGTCTTTGTTCGGCTTCGGAGCCTCGACGTGGGCGAGGCGTTCCATCCGCTCCTCGTACTCGACACCCGACGATTTCATGTCGGCCATGAGCTCACTCTTGGCCTCGTTGACCTGCGCGGCCACGATGACGCCCGGATTCTCCTGTACGGCCTCGATCACCGTCAGAACATCGAGTGCATGACTGACCTCGTTGCTGCGGGGCGGGGGCCCGTGATGAACCGGCTCGTCGTCGACGTCTTCGCCGAAGTACTCGTCGTCGGCGGACGGAGTAGCGGAGGGTGCCTGACCCCCTCCGCTACTTTCGTCGGGAGCGGAGGG
>JBLFZD010000102.1:0-10433 GCA_047610085.1 Ilumatobacter sp.
GAGCTCAGCTCGGGATTCTTCTTGGAGAACCTCTGGCTCGTCGCGGTTATCCCCGCAATCGGGTTCGCCCTCATTATGGGCTTCGGCAAGAAGCTCCCCAATGGTGGGTCTGAAATCGGTTTGGCCTCAATGGCAGCTTCGCTTGTCGTGGCGACCGGTGCTGCTTGGCAGTGGATGGCGCGAGTCGATTCCGGCGATGCCGCCGGCGAAGAAGCCCTTGGCTTGGTGCAAACCTTTGGTCGCTCGGTGCCGCGTGCATCCGAGGGCGGCGAGGCCGCACCATTCATCGAACCCGTCGTCAGTACCTGGGTCTGGTGGCAGAACTCCGGCCTCGAGTTCGGTATTGGCTCGTTTGCTGACGGCCTCTCGGTCCTGCTGCTGTGGCTCGTCGCGTTCATCTCGCTGCTGGTGCAGATCTTCAGCCTTGACTACGTCCGTGACGATCGCCGTTACACGCAGTTTTTCGGTGCCCTCACACTGTTCTCGGCCGGCATGCTGGTCATGGTCATGTCCGAGAACATGGTGCAGCTCATTTTGGGCTGGGAGATCATGGGCTTGTGCTCGTTCATGCTGATCGGTCACTGGTGGGAAGAGAAGTACAACAGCCACTCGGCGTTGAAGGCGTTCTTCACCGTTCGTGTTGGCGATATCGGTCTGCTTGTCGGCACCGCCGTGATCTTCTTCAGTTCCAACCAGTGGGCCCAAGACAACCTTGACTCGAACGGCTTCAACATCCCCGCCATTCAGGCCTGGGCGCTGTCGGGAGCATGGGCGATACCCGGATCTGGGTACGGCTCGACGATCGCGCTGGTCGTTGGTGCGTCCGCACTGTTCATTGCTTGCATCGGCAAGTCCGGCCAGTTCCCGCTCCATACCTGGTTGCCGGACGCCATGGCCGGCCCGACTCCGGTTTCGTCGCTGCTTCACTCGTCGACCATGGTGGTGGCCGGAGTCTTCCTCGTCGCACGTATCTACCCGGTCTTCTGGGAAGGCTTCAACATTGCAAACGGTGGTTTGAGCTTCATTGCAATCATCGGCGGCATCACGATCATCATCGCAGCGTTGCTCGCCTTCGTTCAGGACGACATCAAAAAGGTTCTCGCTTATTCGACGGTGAGCCAGCTTGGCTACATGATGGTGGGCCTCGGAACAGGCGCTTGGCTTCCGGCTGTGTTCCACGTGTTCACGCACGCTTTCTTCAAGTGTTGTCTCTTCCTTTGTGCGGGATCAATCAGTCACTCCGGTTCGCACCACTCCTTCGATATGAAGAAGGACATGGGCGGGCTGCGCAAGCACATGCCGGTCACCTTCGCCGCTTGGTGTGTGTCGACTCTGGCGCTCACCGGCGTCATCCCATTCGCCGGGTTCTGGTCGAAGGACGAGATCATCGACAACGTTGGCGCCAACGGCTACACGTTCCTGTTCTGGACCGGCCTCGTCGGTGCAGCACTCACGGCGATGTACATGACTCGTGCGACCTACCTGACCTTCTTCGGTGAGGCCCGCGGTGCTGCTGCAGGGCATCACGGTGTTCACGACGAGGAACACGATCTCACGATCGAGGAGCACGAATCGGAACTGGCCACTGTTGGCGGACCGCTCGCTGGCATCGATGCGGAAGGTGGAACACCGAAATCACTCGGCGCAGCCGCCAACGCTCATGCTGGGACGGACCACGACGATGATGCCCATGGCGACGACCACCACGACGATCACGGGCCCCATGAGTCCGGCAAGCTGATCACCGTCCCGATCGTGATCCTTGCGGTACTTGCGTTGTTCTCCGGTTTCGCGAACCCCACCCCGCTCGCGGGAGATGCGCTTGGATTTAACCTCGGCGAAGGCGTTGAGGTTCTCAAGAAGTACGTCGAGCCGCGTGCGGTTCAGGTCGCCGTCTATTCGGGCGATGATCATGCTGGCGGTTCGGCTGACGACCACAGTGAAGCGGGCTCCGCGACGGTCGTCGAGGCAGGTGGACCGGGCGAATCGGTCAGCCTGGTCGCCGCTGCTGGTGCGCTGGGCGCTGATGACGGTGGCGAGAGCGCCAAGAAGGTCGGCTGCGGCCGCAGCACACCCGCCGAGGGTTCGGTGTGTTACTTCCCTGCGGTCAGTCACGCTGTGCCGACGCTTGGCAAGATCCTCCTCGCACTTGCTGTGGTCGCAATCGGCTACGCCCTGGCGATCAGCTTCTGTCTCGCGTTCTACAAGCGCAGGGATCCGCGGCTGGTCGGTCTCACCGAGCGCAACAAGTTCGCCAATGCCGGTTACAAGTTCTTGGTGAACAAGTACTACCTCGATCACCTCTACGAGAAAATTATCGTGGTTGGCGTTCGAGGACCGCTTGCAAGGGCGGCGTACTGGACCAACCAGAACGTGCTCGACGGCACCGTGAACGCCGTTGGCGAAGGTGGTAAGCGCACCGGCGAATGGATTTACAACAACATTGACCAGAAGGTCGTAGATGGAGCGGTCAACGCTTCGGGCACGGTCGCCAGCGAAACCGGTCACGGACTGCAGAGCGTGCAGTCCGGCAAGATCAACCAGTATGGCGCCCTTATTTTCGGCGCCGCCGCCCTGGGTGCCATCGCCCTCGTCATCATCAACCTGGGCTGAGCCCGGGTTGCTTTCGAAGTACACGAGAAACGACAGATCATGAACAACCTCACCGATAGCAACTGGATTCTGAGCGTCGGCACCTTCCTGCCGCTGCTCGGCGCGCTGGTCATCATGTTCGGCACCGCCCGTGGCGATGAGCGCACGCCCAAGATCATCGGCATCGCAACCGCTGCGGCAACGGTTGCCGTTGGCATCTTGACGCTGGTGCTCTTCGACTTCGATCAAAGTCAGAACCTGCAGTTCTTCGTCGACGAATCATGGATCGACGTCATCTCGTCGGGCTACACGATCGGCCTCGACGGCATCAGCCTCCCGCTGTACTTCTTGTCGATGGTTGTCACCCTGCTGGTGATGGTCTACAGCTGGGACAACATGCCCGATGCGGGGAACTCGAAGGCGTTTTACTCGCTGATGCTGATCCTGCAGACCGGCATGGCAGGCACGTTCATCGCCCAAGATCTCATCTTGTTCTTCGTCTTCTTCGAAGTCGTCCTGCTGCCCATGTATTTCATGATCGGCGTGTGGGGTGGCGAGCAGCGCAAGTACGCGTCACTCAAGTTCTTCCTGTACACGATGTTCGGCTCGGCGTTCATGCTGGTGGCCTTCCTTGCACTGTTCTTCCAGACCGGTGCCGAGAGCTTCAGCTTCGCCCACCTCATCGAAGCGGGCGCCGGTATTGATCGCAGTGTGCAGATTTGGATCTTCGCTGGCATGTTCCTCGGTTTCGCCGTGAAGGTGCCCATGTTCCCGTTCCACACATGGTTGCCTGACGCACACACACAGGCACCGACTCAGGGTTCAGTTATCTTGGCCGCCATTCTCTTGAAGCTCGGTACCTATGGCTTCGTGCGGATTGCGCTGCCGATGCTTCCCCAAGGCGCTCAGGCGTGGGCGCCGGTCATTGGCATCCTCGCCGTCATCGGCATCATCTACGGTTCGCTCGGCTGCCTTGCGCAGACCGATATGAAGCGCCTCATCGCCTTCTCGTCAGTGGCGCACATGGGCTTCGTGATGCTCGGCATCTCCACACTCACCGAATTCGGCATTAACGCTGCGCTCTTCGGCATGGTTGCTCACGGCTTGATCACCGGCATGCTCTTCTTTGTTGCCGGAGCGATTAAGCAGCGCTACCACACGCTCGAAATTAAACGTCTGAGCGGGATGCTCATCCAAATGCCCAAGATGGGCTGGATCCTCGGATTTGCGGCCATGGCTTCGCTCGGACTGCCCGGCCTCGCAGGCTTCTGGGGCGAGTTCCCTGCCATCCTCTCGGCGTACCAACCGCATCCATCGCTCAGCGCGCCACTCTTCCGCACGCTCATGGTCATCGCTGCGGTCGGCACGGTGCTCGCAGCGGCCTACCTCCTCTGGCTCTACCAGCGCACTGCCTTCGGTGAGCCGACCGACGAGTTCGTCGGCCAGTCCGAAGCCGAAAAGGGTTCGGGCGCCAGCGTTGCGCACTCGCTCAGCTCGGCTGCTAACGATCACGACGAAGAGATCAAGGATGTGCAGCTGACCGAATGGCTTGCTTGGACGCCGTTCATGATCGCCATCGTCGTCTTCGGTGTTTACCCGCAGCTGATGTTTAAGGTTCTCGACCCGGCCGTCACTGATCTGGTCAAGACCATCTCGGCAGGTATCCCGAAGTGATCGCAGCCCTTTCGTCACTCTTCGCGCAGGCCGACTGGGTCGCGCCTGCCATCGATTGGCATGCAATCGCGCCCGAGCTGATCCTGGTCATCGGCATCAACATCGTGCTGCTCATCGACCTCAACATCGATGATGCAAAGAAGTGGACCCTCGCCACGCTGACCGGATTGGTGCTACTTGCGGCATTTATTCCTGTTGTCACCCTTGGCCTGGAACTGGACGGCGTGCCACGAGAGCTGTTCGACGGTCGCTACGTGATCGACGAATATGCCCTGATTCTCAAAGCACTGTTCTTGCTCGTGGGCTACGTCATCATCTTGATGAGCCAGAACGAGCTTGAAGAGGGCGGCTACTACCAGGGCGAGTTCTACGTCTTGATGCTCTGTTCGATCCTCGGCATGGTCATGATGACCTCGTCTCGTGACTTGATCTCGATCTTCGTTGCCCTCGAACTCCTGTCGATACCGGCCTACATGATGGCGGCCTGGAACAAGCGCTCGTCGAAGTCAAACGAAGCGGGCGTGAAGTACTACCTGCTTGGTGTGTTCGCTTCAGGCATCATGCTGTTCGGTATGTCGTATCTGTACGGCACGAGCGGCTCGACCAAGCTGACCGAAATCGGCGCCTCCCTCACCGAGTCGCTGGGCGATGGTGGCCTCAATGGCCTGGAGATCGTCGGCGTGGTCTTCGTGCTCGTCGGGTTCGCTTTCAAGATCTCGGCGGTGCCGTTCCACACCTGGGCGCCCGACACCTACGAAGGCGCCCCGCTCCCCGTAACCGCATTCCTGTCGGTTGCGTCTAAGGCGGCGGGCTTTGTTGCACTCGTGACACTGATCTTCGTCGCGTTCCCCGCTGCCAGCGACGTCTACGGCCCGATGATCTGGGTGATGGCCGCACTCACGATGACCGTCGGCAACGTCGTGGCACTGCGTCAGACCAACATCGTTCGCATGCTCGCCTACTCGTCAGTGAGCCAGGGCGGCTTTATCCTCATGCCGCTCGCGTTTGCCAATGACGCCGACACCGATGGCTCCGCCCTCAACGCCGTTGTCGTGTACTTGCTCGTTTACGCATTCATGAACCTCGGCGCCTTCGCTGTGGTCATCGCGGTGACCCGTAAAACTCAGAGCGGTGAGATTGCCTCGTTTGGTGGCCTCTTCAGTTACGCCCCCGGTATCGCGGTCGCGATGACGGTGTTCATGGCCTCGCTCGCCGGTATCCCGCCGCTGGGGGGCTGGTTCGCCAAGTTCAATGCCTTCAAAGCCGTGATCGATGCGGAATCGATTCCTGCGTATGTGTTGGCCGGGATCGCAGCCGTGAACACCGTCATCTCGGCGGCTTACTACTTCAAGGTGCTCCGCACCGTGTGGATCGACGACGTGCCCGACGGCGATACCTCGCCAATCAACACGCCGCAGCCGATCATTGCGGCACTGGCAATCACCGTGATTGGAACGTTCGCTGTGGGTGTGTACCCGCAGTTGGTCGCCCGCTATGGCGAGATTCAAGACCTCACCGGGGCGTTACCCGGTTAACGGGTTCCCGGCCTCGCCGCGTCACACGGTGACTTGCCCAAGGATCCCTGTCATCGACTTCTCCCCTCGTCACGTGCCTTGGTCGTCGACGATCTGATCTTGAGTCAACGTTCGTGATCGCCGTCGACAGCGGAACCGATGGGACCACAGCAGCTCGTCTTTGTCAACCGTTCACTGCTGGTCCGTTCGAGGGGGACACCGCAAAGGGAGAGAACTGTTTTGGTGCCCTGGCCGCCGCTGTCACGAGGACGTGGAGGCGTGACGAGGTGCGGCATTGCGCCGAGTCGTTCAGGCCCGGTTGACAGGTGGAGACGATGTTGTCGACCATGGAAAATAACCGAGCGAACGGCGGGGTCGCCCGCATCGCCGGACTCGCTACGGTATGCGCCATTCTCACCATCGTGAACCCTCGAGCCGCCGAAGCAGCACCCGCGCCGACCCCATTCGAGCTCGATGGCGTCGCGTACTTCACTGCGAGTGACCAGGTGAACGGTATCGAACTCGGGCGGACGGAGGGTTCCGCGGCAACAACAACGCTTGTTGCCGACGTCTTTCCGGGAAACCGGTCGTCGTCCCGCGAGATGTGGTAATCGTTGGCGACGCGGTGTACGCCGTGACGGTATTGGCGGTGTCACCAACGCAATCGGGCTGTCTTTGTTCGCCGACGACGGGACAGATGGCAACGAACTGCATTGATACGCCGCAGGCGGCGGCATCGATCGGGTCAAACTTCGAGGGTCGAGCGGCACCCGAAGACGATGGAACTCAGTCTGACGTGTCCGACGGGACGCACGCGGGCACCGAGCAACGCCTCGACAGCGATCCGGGTGAGGCTTCGGACTCAAACATCACGGTCAATCAACTTGTCGGCCAGGAGCACTGGCGGATCAGCGTCAAGAACAACGACATCAACCAGATCTATCGTTCCGATGGCACGATCGCTGGAACACATCGTCTGATCGATCCAACGGTTGGCAGCGTTGACATCGGTGCCGGTATGACCGAGTCGAATGTCGCTCGGTTCAGTCTGGGCGAGAACAAAAGCCAGGGACTCGGGGTCAGTGTTGGTGACCCCCACGAGGTCGTACGCGTTTGTCGACACCGTTGGTGAGCCATTTGTAGTCGTTGACTCGAGTGCCGGAGTTGAGATGTCTGCGCTCGACACGGAAAGTTCAGCGTCGATCGTGTTCGACGTCGGGCCAGGGCTCAACGGTTCGATTGCGGAGCGCTTCGGGAGAACCGGCGACGTTCGGTACTTGTCCACAGCCGACTCCACGTGCGCCCGCGAAATCTGAGTCACCGATGGTGGCCTGTACTTCGAAGCGAATGAAACGGCGTGCTCCCATGATGGATCGATCCAGACCGCACTGATCCACGGCGATGTCTCCGACGGACCGGTGGTCGGAACGAGCCGTATTGGTGACCTTGTTCCCGCAGCGGTGGGGGAGGACTTCACGGACGTCACCGTCTTTGAGGACCGGGCCTACATGTGGGTTGGCGTTGGTCCGTGGGTACCCGACCCGACCGCAGCGGGAACGCGACTTACCGCTGGTTCTGTGCCCGAAGAAGCCGACGGAGGCATCGTGAACGATGCGGGATTCTGGTACGCGTACGAGGACGATTCGGGGAGCGTGGATCACGCATGAATCTTCTCTTTGCCGACTGCGGGATCTCGCCGGGCATGGGTGTCATTGTGTGCTGTCGTCGGACGTGGGTTCGGTGATGCTGAACGTGACGATGATCCGGCCGGCCGGGAATGGGTTTGTGACGATGTACCGGTGTGGCGATCGTCCAATCGCGTCGTCGATGAACGCACCACCGGGAGGCGGAGTGGTCGCAAATGAAGTGATCGCCAAGGTGAGCGGGACGGGCACGTTGTGCCTGTAGAGCTTGGTGGGTATCGACCCGGCTCCCGACGTCACCGCGACGTGGAGGCGTGACCAACACCGGCTGTTGGCGGTGAAGCGGGTTGCGACCCCCGGAACGGCAACTTGGCATCAAGGTTGTGCCAAGTCAGGGCTCGGCGCGCCAAACTGGGCACATGTCGGGTCCCGTTCCGTTCGAGCAGTTCATGGAAGCAGCGCTCTATGGGCCGCAAGGCTTCTATACATCCACTGGCTCGGCCGGTCGCCGAGGAGACTTTCTCACCTCACCCGAGGTCGGCCCGCTTTTTGGGGCGGTCGTGGCTCGCCACCTCGATGCCGAATGGCGACGCATCGGACGACCCGATGAGTTCACCGTGGTCGATGCAGGTGCGGGGCCGGGCACCCTCGCTCGATCAATCGCTGCTGCTGCACCGGAGTGCGCCGCTGCGATGCGATATGTCGCGGTCGAAGTGTCCGAAGCTCAACGGTCCCGGCACCCGGAAGGCATCGAGTCGTTGGCCGAGCTTCCCGACGGCCCCTTCGACGGCGTGATTCTGGCCAACGAACTCCTGGACAACCTGCCGTTTCGCGTCGCGGTGTTCGACCAGGGGTGGCGCGAAGCATTCGTCGAGTCAGCTGCCGATGGTGAGCTGACAGAACGGCTGAGCGCCACGTTCGATCCTGTGCCCAGGGTGCTGCCGGTTCGGGGGAGTCTCGGAGCTCGAGCCCCGTTGTGCGATCGAGCGGCCGACTGGGTCGTCGATGCCCGGAGCAGGCTCGCGTCGGGTTCGGTGCTCGTGATCGACTACGGCGTCGCACTCACTGCGGAGCTCGCCATGCGGCCGTGGCGCGATTGGTTGCGCACGTATCGGAACAACGAGCGGGGCGACCACTACCTGCGCGCACCTGGCACGCAAGACATCACGACCGATGTGCCGTTCGATCAGCTCCCAGAGCCCGATTCGCTGCGTACCCAGGCGCAGTTCTTGCAACTGCGCGGGATCGACGACCTCGTTGAAGAGGGCAAGCGGACTTGGGTCGAGCAAGCCTCCCGGCCGGGACTGGAGGCAATGAAGATGCGAAGCCGCATCAGTGAATCCGAAGCGTTGCTGGATCTCGATGGGTTGGGATCATTTCTTGTCGCCGAATGGCGCGCATGAACCGCACGTTGATGCGGTCGATGCCGACGTTGGGATGACAGTGGCCGCCTAGTGTGCGCCCTAGGAGTGGGCCGACTTCGTCTGACGGGCAGCGAGCAGCTCAACCACCACGATTTCCCGAGCCGAACGCGGCCCCGGAGGCCGCCGGTGAACGAGCTGATGACACTCCGCTGCGGGCCGAGCTTCCGGCATTCGACAATGCGACGGTGGAGCAGCCCACGATGCCCGGTGGGCCGCCGAGTGTTCAACCGTTGGCCCCGCCAGTATTTCGTCAGGCGATGTCGATTTCCGGCCCGGCTGGTCCTCCCCCTGCGGGCGTATCACCCACACAGCCAGCTCCGGGTGGCGGGTGCTTCGGTGGCCCGCCATTTGGTGGTCCGGGTGCACCGAACGGCGAAGCACCCAAGAAGAAGAAGAGTGGACAGTTGGCGGCCGGACTGGTCGCTTTGGTTGTCGCTCTTGCTGATGGGTTGGGCTTCGTCCTGACCCAGACCGGTGGTGACGAAGAGACCGATGAGTGGTCCACTACCCAAGGACAGAACGAGCCCAGCACGACAGAGCCGGTGGTCACCGACCCCGTCGTTCCCGGGATCACCGCAGTTCCCGACATGACTACAACGACGGCCCTCATTGGAAGCGTGGGAGGTCCTTTCACCCGAATCGAAGCGCATGCTGAGGTCATCCCCGACGAACAATTGATCACGGCCTTGGAACAACTTGGTCTCGCTGAAGGCGGCAACCCGGTGTCGACCGCTGATGCGGTCCTGAACCTGTGTGTAACGATTGCGGTGGATGCGCCGGTCGCCGCACGTGTCTCGTGGGCCCGTGATTCCATCGCCGTAGTTGATGGTCCAAGCCGGTCGTTCTCGTCACCCGCTGATGGAAACTGCATCAATAACAACGGCGAGCCACTTGCCGACGGTGCGTACGAAGCGTTCTTTACCGATGTTGCTGATGGCGAGTCGGGTGTTGCCCTTTTCGCGGTCGGTGCAGTAACTCGCGAGCAGGAATTCCTGAACGACAGTGACATCGAATTGTGTTCGGTCGACCTGGGTCCCGTCACCTCGGGGTTTTACCAGACGTTCGAACTGACCACCGCCGAACCGATTGCGATCGGCGAGTCGATCATCGCGGACATCGCAGACATCGCAGACATCGAGCATGAGGCGCGGGGTGCGGACTGCTCAGGGACGGCCCGAGAGAGCGTCTTCTTCCTGCCGTCCGATGACCCAATCAGCCTGGTAAGTAGTGCGTTGGCCCCGCCAACCACCGATCCGCCGGCCTTCATCTCCGATGCTGAACTGCAGAGCCTCGACGGTGAAATCGGTTCGGTCGACGTGACAATCACACCGGGGTCACCCGAGGAGGATGCGGTATTGACCGTTCTCCGTGACCCCGACAGCGACCTTCGGCTGGCCACCACCGACCCGTCCCTCACCCTGTGTGCGGTATGGAATGTGCCGGGTCCGCTTGAGGCCGAAGTCGTGTGGGAGTTCAACCGGAAGGAAATCGCACGGTTACCCATTGCGGCAGCCAACGGGGGCGTCGGGCTGTGTGTACCGCCAGCGCGGCGGCATCTTCTCAGCGGTTGAAACCTTCACCGTGGG
>JBLFZD010000103.1:0-10417 GCA_047610085.1 Ilumatobacter sp.
TCGCATCCTTCGCGACCTTCAAAAATTCCCGGGCACTGATCTCTTCTTCGCCGCGGGCACGCCGCACCGAGTTGAGCGCTGTGCGCAGGAAGTACATGTTGTTGACGCCGGGAATCTCGACCGGGTATTGGAACCCCAGAAACACCCCTGCGGCAGCACGCTGCTCAGGTTCCATCTCGAGGAGATTTGCACCGTCAAGTGTGGCGGTGCCGGTGATCTCGTAGCTGTCACGCCCCGCAAGCGAATGCGCAAACGTGCTCTTACCCGACCCGTTCGGGCCCATGATCGCGTGAACCTCGCCGGCGGCGACATCGAAGTCGAGGCCGTTGAGAATCGTCTTGCCGTCAATAGCGGCGGTGAGGTCTTTGACGTGCAGCATCAGCCAACACTTCCTTCCAAGCTGATGCTCAGCAATCGCTGAGCTTCGACGGCGAACTCCATCGGAAGTTCGTTAAATACTTCGCGACAGAAGCCGTTGACGATCATCGACATCGCGTCTTCTTCAGTCATGCCCCGCTGGCGGCAGTAGTACAACTGATCTTCGCCCACCGTGGACGTAGACGCTTCGTGCTCGACCTGCGCAGTGGGGTTCTTGACCTCGATATACGGGATGGTGTGCGCCCCGCAGTCCTTGCCGAGCAACAACGAATCGCATTGGGTGTAGTTGCGAGCGTTTTCTGCTGAGCGGAGCACTTTGACCAATCCGCGGTAGGTGTTCTGACCGTGGAAGGCCGAGATGCCCTTCGAAATGATCGAGCTCGTGGTGTCCTTGCCGATGTGGATCATCTTGCTACCGGTATCGGCCTGCTGGCGCTTACTCGACAACGCAACCGAGTAGAACTCGCCGATCGAACGATCGCCCTGCAGGATCACGCTGGGGTACTTCCAGGTAATTGCCGACCCCGTCTCGACCTGCGTCCAGGAGATTTTTGCATCGGTGTGAGCGCGGCCGCGCTTGGTGACGAAGTTGTAGATACCACCGACGCCGTTCTCGTCGCCCGGGTACCAGTTCTGCACGGTCGAATACTTGATTTCGGCGCGGTCTTTCGCGACCAATTCGACGACGGCTGCATGGAGCTGGTTCTCGTCGCGCTGAGGTGCTGTGCACCCTTCGAGGTATGAAACGTGCGAGTCATCTTCGGCGACGATCAGCGTGCGCTCGAACTGGCCGGTATTCTCCGCGTTAATTCGAAAGTAGGTGGACAGTTCCATCGGGCAACGAACGCCCTTGGGGATGTAGCAGAACGATCCATCAGAGAACACCGCCGAGTTCAGCGCAGCAAAGAAGTTGTCGCGCACCGGAACCACCGAGCCAAGGTGCTCGCGCACCAGCTCCGGGTAATCGTGGACCGCCTCGGAGAATGAACAGAAGATCACGCCCGCTTCGAGCAGCGTTGCCTTAAACGTCGTGGTCACCGAAACCGAGTCGACGATTGCATCGACGGCGACGTTGCTGAGCATCTTCTGCTCGTGAAGCGGGATACCGAGCTTGTCGAACATCTCGCGAATGTCGGGGTCGACATCATCCATGCTGTCGAGGACCGGCTTCTGGGTAGGCGCAGCCCAGTAGCTGATTGCCTCATAATCGATCGGTGCGATGTCGAGCTTCGCCCAGTCAGGCTCGTCCATTTTACGCCAGGCCTCGTAGGCCTTGAGACGCCATTCGAGGAGCCACTCGGGCTCGTTCTTCTTGGCCGAGATGAGGCGGACGACGCTCTCATCGAGGCCCGGAGGCGCGATCTCGGTTTCGATGTCGCTGCTGAATCCGAACTCGTAGTCCGACGTTGTCAGCTCTTCAATTGTTCGTGCACTTTCGCTGATTGTGCTCTCAGTCATGGGGGTCCTTCACGCGTCCACTTCGATGAATATGCACTCGCCGGGGCATTCTTCGGCGGCTTCGACCACGCTCTCGATCCCACTGTCGGGAAAGCGAGCCATACCCTCAGCGCCCGCCGGGTTGGCGGTGCCGTCGAACAGCTTCTCGGTGCCGTAGTTGCCGGAACTTTCCTTCACGTAGAAGAGGCCGTCATCCATACCAAAAAACACATCAGGTGCGATCTCTTCGCAGAGGCCGTCACCGGTGCAGAGGTCCTGATCAATCCAAACCTTCATAATGAGCTCCTTTTCGACTGGTCAAGCGGCAGGCCGACCAGCCATCGATTCGTTAGCAAATCCTATGCCGATATCCCCAATAACTATCTACCCTTTCCATGTTTCGCAACTTACACCTTGCATAACAGCGTCATCCTCAATGAATTGATACAGTAGGAAGATATGACGAACGCCGTGGACCTGTCGCCGACACAGCGTCGCGTCCTTGAAGTGCTCAAACGGCACGGCGAAGTCACCCCCGACGAATTAGCGGCCGCGCTCGAGGTTTCGTCGAGCGCTGTGCGCCAGCACCTTGTTGCGCTCCGCGCCGCCGGGCTCGTCGTTTCCCACAAGGACCACGGGAACGCTGGCCGACCAGCAGATCGCTACCGAGCCACCACACTTGCGGAGCCGCTGTTCGCCACCTCACCAGAGGCCCTGCCGATGGAACTTCTCGGGCACCTCGAAGCCGAGGAGCCGGCGCTCGTCGGCCGCGTCTTCGATCGTCGACGCCGCCAGATGGTCAAGAGCGCCCAAACCCGGCTCGGCAACAGCACCAACGACGAGCGGGTCGCCATCCTCACCAAGCTTCTCGACGAGCAGGGCTACCTCGCCGACTTCGAGTGCGTCGCGGACGGCCACTTTCGGATCAATCTGCACAACTGTGCGATCTGGGCTGTCGCCAATCGCTACCCCCAGGCCTGCGCCTCCGAGCTTGACTACCTCCGCGGTGTGATCCCCGAGGCGAGCGTGAACCGGGTCACCCACAAAACACGCGGCGCCCACACGTGCGCGTACGACATCCGCTTCAACGAGTAGCGGACGTAGATCGTCCTCAACCCTGCCGCACGCCCGTCTCCCACCCCGATATTCGCTCTACCGCAGCAGACCCAGTGGGTACGACGACAGGGGGACTGGGCCATCGGCACCGATCAACACCTGCTCTTCAAGCTTGACCGACTCGGCCCCTCCCCGGGGCGCAGCGAGCGCCTCGACGCACAGAACCATCCCCTCCTCAACAACACCGTCGTAGCCGCCATCGACGAAATGATCGCGGTTGAGAATAAGCGGATATTCGTTGCACAGTCCAATACCGTGCGCGACCGCAGCGTTGGTGACCGAGTGAATGTCGCACGACGGCAGATGTGATCGCTGCGAGATCTCAGCAAACGACATCCCGGGCGACAAGAGCGCCGTGTTGTGCGCCAGCTGCTCTCGCGCAGCTTCCCACAGGCGGCATTGTTCAGACGAGGGTGCCCCTCCCCCGGCGTGCCAGGTTCGCGAGACATCGACCGAGTAGCCGTCAATACCGATCAGGTCGGTATCGAACGCGACCAAATCGCCGTTGTCGATGACCTTGTCACTGCATTCTTGATACCACGGGTTCGTTCGCTGGCCTGAAGTCAAGAGACGCGTTTCGAGCCACTCCCCGCCCGACGCGATGTTCGATCGATGCAGCACCGACCAGAGTTCGTTTTCAGTCAGCCCCGGTTCAAGCGATTCATGCATATCAGCGATTGCCGCTTCACATGCAGCAACAGCGATCCGGATCGCTCCGACCTCGGCATCGGTTTTGATCATCCGAGCGCGGTTGGCGACGCGTTGGCCGTCGTGGACCGTCACACCCCGCCGTTGCAACTCGATGAACCCGATCGGGTCAAGGCGGTCGACCGCAAGGTTGCTGCCATCGCATCCGAGTAGATCGACGATCTCCCCCGCCCACAAACCAGCGAACTCCTCGACGCGGCCGCCACTGACGAAGTCATACCAACTCCCCGCAGGTCGGACCTCGGAGACATTTTCGTGTCCGACAGCAAGGTGTTCGCAGCCTTTGAACTCGAACAGAACGACGTCACCCTCGACGGGAACAAAGGCGTAACGGCATGGATTGTGGAGTGCGTACACCTGCATATTCGATGTGCCGGTCGCGTATCGAATGTTGGTCGGGTCGTAGAACAATCCCGCTTCACAACCGGCCGCAGCGATCGAAGCACGAAGTCGCCCAAGTCGAGAGCGCTCGAGAACCATGTCGATCAAAGGATGAGCCCGTCGTTGTCCGCCAAGCGGGTTTGCTCAGCCAGCAAGTGAGCTTCGGTAATCCGCCCGTACACGGACCGAGTTCGATCGACCGGCCCGATGACTCCGGGTCGCTCGGCGTACGAGAGCACCAACACGTGCCGGTCAACATCACCGATCACTTTGGTGACCTGGTGCAGAGAATAGCGACCCAGGAACAGTTGGAGGTCGCCAGGAACAATGTCGAGCGACCGCGCTGGCGCATCGGGTTCCCCGGCCAGAACCGAACCCAAGCCGCCCAGGTTCTCATCTCCGGGAGAACGTAGATCTCGGTGGTATTCGAACACTCCACCCGATTCGGGCTGCTGCGTCATAATCGTCACGACGTACTCGTTGGTGTCGTAGTGCCAAGGATATTGACCCTCGGGCGGGAGCACGGTGGCCACGAGGCCTGCCAATGGGTCGGCGTACTCAAACACCCGCTCTTGGCCGACCACCGACGCGATGAATGCTTTGAAACATGCCGACACATACAACCGGTGAGCCGGTGAGTAGGGCGGGAACATGTCGCGAGTGACATGCCCTGCGTTCCATGCCAACCGTGCACGCCGCGGATCGCCGGCATCAAGCTCGGCTTCGAGGTCGGTGCGGGCGTACACACTTCCCGAATGCTCACGGATCGGAACGTGCCGCGCGATGGCGGCGACCTCGGTCGCTGCATTGCCGAGGGCCTCGCTCGTGAGAAACCCAGCGAGACAGGCACTCCCGTTCTCGTCGAGTTGACCTCGAACGTCGAGGACCAGTTTTTTCCATGCAGGCGACCCCGGCTGATCAAGGGGATAACGATCGAGATCGATCAGGCCGTCAAGCGGCCCGACCTCGGGGTCGGCGAGTTGAGCCAGGTTGTGTGCTGCCGGGGAAATTGTTGTCATTTGTTCAGTCAGACACACCGATACACATGTGTCCAATGAATAGTTATCGCTATGCAACATGCATTTTATGCATGTACGGTGGCACCGATGTCGCTCCGATTGGATCTTCGCCACTACGAAACCATCGTTGCAATCGTCGAACTCGGCACGATGACCGCAGCGGCGCGCGAACTCAATTCGACCCAGTCAACGCTGAGTCACCGCTTGGCCGATGCCGAACGAAAGCTGGGCGTGCGACTCTTCGACCGCGGACGCCAACGTCAACTCACCCCAACGCGCGCTGGCCTCGCGACGCACCAAGCCGCATCACGCGCGCTCGACGACCTCGGCCGTAACGAGCAGGTGCTGCTTGCCGAACGTCGCAACGTCACGTCGGTCGTACGCATCGCCGTCGGCAGCTACGCATGCTTTCACTGGTATCCGGCCTTCCTTCACGAATCACGTCGACTCAACGCTGACGTCGAACTCGAGATCGTGGTGGTCGGCGATGCCCCCGGTGACGCATTGACCGCCGCCGATGCCGACGTCGTGATCGCCCCTGGGCAAACCAGCGGAACACTTGATCGGATGGCATCGTTCGAGGACGAGCTCGTCTTGGTCACTGCGCCCGACCATCCCTTGGCGCAGCGCGAGTTCATCGAGCCAATCGACCTTCGCGATCAGACGTACCTGACATACAATTCAACACCGACCCCCGGGTTCGAGTACGACCGGTTCATCCGCACCGGAGACCACTACCCACGGGTGGTCACCGTCGTTCCGCAAACGAGCGCGATCACCGAACTTGTCGCAGCTGGCGTCGGCGTCAGCATCTTGAGTCGCTGGGCACTTGAGCCGTCGATCAGCAACGGCCGAGTGGCCACCGTTCGTTGTGGCCCCTTCGGGCTCTCGCTCACATGGAGTTTGCTGACCCGCACGACCGAACCAGATGAGTCGCCTGCTCGACGCGTCCGGCACCACCTCGCCAACTTCCTCACAGCTCAACAATCGGAGACCGATCACTCCGCACCCCGCCAACCCCACCGACAGGAACGATCATGACCGGTATCACCCGCTTCCACACCAGCGCCCGCGCCAGCAAGATCGTCATACACAACGGTGTGATCCATCTCTCGGGCCAGGTGGCCGAAGACCCCGACGCCGACATCGAGGAACAGACGCGATCGACTCTGTCGCGTGTTGATGCCTTACTCGCTGAAGCCGGCAGCGATTCAGCGCACATCCTGTCGGCGTCGATCTACCTCCGTAATATCGCCTCCGACTTCGCGTCCATGAACACCGTATGGAACGAGTGGGTACCCAATGGGCACGCTCCCGCCCGGGCATGCGTCGAGGCGCACATGGCTCAATCTGCGCTGCTAGTCGAAATCTGCGTGACCGCCGTCGTCATCGTCGAGTGAAATATGTTGAGGGCGAAGCGGGTACGGCACCAGACCGTCCTCGCTCAACACAGCAACCCTCGACGACCACTCGCTCCGGTCGTCTCGAGATCAGCGCGATTCCCGGTTCGCCTCCCGCGCAGCCGAGGTAGGCTCCACTCACAGTGAACGACCTGATTGATTCGAGTCGCCGATGAAGAGCTGGTGGCGAGCCGTCATCAATTATCCACCCACGTGGATCGCTGCTGCGGTGCTCGGTGTTGCGGTCTGGGCAATGATCGCCCTCTTCGACCCACCCGGCATTCTGATCGGCGTACTCGTTGGAATCGCATTCTTCGGCGCCGTCACGTGGCCGCTCACGATGTCGGCCACTGGCACGCTGAGCAAACTCCAGTTCGCCATCCCGCGAATTGAAGATGTCGACCCAACCGAACTCATTGCGCTCACCGCGCACCTCAACGCCCTCGACGACCCCCAGCCTGCCGAGCAACTCGCAGCGCTCCAGCAGAAGCGCCAGAGCCTCGTCAGGGTGCTCGAACGCCGCCTCGACGCCGGTGAACTCACCTACTCGCGTTACCTGGCCACATCTCAGCAGGTCTACAACTCGGCATTCCACAACCTCGAAGAAGTCGCCGTCGCCTATGAGAGCATCAGCTCGATCGACGAGAACTACATCGAACGTCGATTGACCGAACTCGCTACAGATGACAGCGACGGGGCATCGAGCGACCGCGAACGAACCACCCTCGAGCAGCGCCGTGACCTGCGCCAAACACAACGGAGCAAGATCGCTCGATTGCTCGCCCAGAATGAGTCAGCCTTGACCGCGCTGAACCGCACGGCGACCGCACTCGCCGATGTTCCGATCGGCAAACGTCCTGAGGATGCCGACGCGGCGATGGAAGCACTCGACGAGCTCGCTGCTCGCGCCGGCAAGTACGCGACATGACTTCGCCCGATGCCCTGACCCAGATGCTCTTCAACCCAACACGCAGTAACTCTTCTCGTACACGAAGGAAGCCATGACCGACGCTCAAACCACCGCTACGGCCGCCAGTAGTTCGGCGTTCAGCCTCGACCTCAACGTCGAAAGCGCAAAAGCCGAACTCGTGCTACCCGAGCCCGACCCTCGGGACGAACTGCGCGAGCAGGCACGCACCCAGGTTGCACAGTTGTTGTCGGTCGATCCCGCCGACGACGCAGCTCGCTCGGCAGCGCGCGACGCCGTCGACTCGATGGGCCGCGATCTACAAAGCCGCTCAGCCACACGCAGCCGCATGCTGCAGGCGCCCCTCAAAGACATCTCGCGTAACAGTGAGGACGGCGGCGAGGTCGCCAAGTCACTCGGCGACCTTCGCATCGAGGTCGAGAAGCTCGACCCGTCGGGCCTCGATACCGAATCCGGCTGGTTCACCCGTGCGGTGGGCAGGATTCCTGGCGTCGGGACGCCACTCAAGCGATACTTCATGCGCTACGAGAGCTCCCAGACCCAGGTCGACGCCATCGTGAACTCGCTCGAAAAGGGTCGCGATCAGCTCAAGCGTGACAACGTGACGCTCGGCGACGACCAGCAGCAGATGCGTGAAATCACCCGCCTGCTGACCGAGCAAATCGCACTCGCTGGCGCACTCGACGCTGCGGTCGTCGACAAACTCGCGACCGAAATCACCTCCGACGATCCGAGGAGAAAGTTTATCGAAGAGGACATTCTGTTCTCCCTCCGTCAACGCACCCTCGACTTGCAGCAGCAGCTCGCTGTCAACCAGCAGGGCGTGCTTGCCATGGAAATCATCACCCGCAATAACCGCGAACTCATCAGGGGGGTCGATCGCGCCATCGACGTCACCGTCAGTGCGTTGCAGGTCGCAGTCACCGTTGCCCTTGCTCTGGCCCACCAGAAGATCGTCCTCGACAAGATCGAGGCGATCAATTCCACGACTTCGTCGATGATCGCCTCAACGGCCGAACGTCTCAAGACCCAGGGCACCGCTATTCACCAGCAGGCCTCAAGCACCATGCTCGACATGGAGGCGTTGCGATCAGCCTTCGAAGATATCGACACCGCACTCAACGAGATCTCCCGTTACCGGCGCGAGGCGCTTCCAGCCATGGCGGGCACAATCCTCGAACTCGACCAGTTGACCGCCGAGACTGAAGCAGCGATCACTCAAATGGAGAGTGGCCGAGCGGCGACCGACCGGATCGAGAGCGGCGAAGCAATCGACGTCGGCGAGATCACCTCGTCGAACAACTCGGCCGGCACCGCCGACGAGGGTCGATGATGCGGCGTCGTTCCACTGCCATCAAGCTCGCCGCTGCGAGCATCTCACTCGCTTTCGTTGCAGCGGCCTGCGGCGTCGGCAACAGCGAGCCATTGGAGCCCGCTGAGGCCGCCGAGCGGCTCGACGAACTCGCCGATGACATCGACTGGGTCGACAACCCCATCACCCGAAGTGCATCGATCCCGCCACCGACTGGCGCCGACCTCTCGTCCACGCTCCCGGCAATCGATGAGTTCGAAATCGTCGTCGACTCGCGGTCACCGAGCGCAGTCGAGATCTGGGCATCGACCGAAAAGTCGTCGACGCAGGGTACCGATGCCTGGATGACCGAGGTTGCCGAAGCATTCAACAGCGAGCGCCTCACGCTCACGGACGGCTCGGAGGCTGGTGTCGACCTCCGTCGCATTGCCTCGGGTACCGGCTACCAGTACATCGCTCGCGGCGAGGAACTGCCCGATGCCTTCTCTCCCTCCAACGAACTTTGGATCGAGATGGCCGCCGAGTTCCAGACCATGACCGAGGTCTCCCCGAGCTTGGTCTCCAACGTTGCGGGCATCGTGATGAAAGACGAAACCGCCGACGAGTTACGCGCCAACTACGGCGATCTCACCCCGGAGAATCTCGTCGACGCCGTCATCGCCGGTGACCTCGTTATGGGGTACACCGATCCGTTCGCGTCAAGCACGGGGCTCAACTTCCTTTTGACCGTGCTCAACTCGATCGCCGGCGGCGACGAGTCACAGCTCACCTCGCCCGACGTTGCGAGCGTCTTCGAGCAGTTCCAGCGGCAGGTGCCGTTTGTTGCGCTCACAACGCTCCAGATGCGGGATTCGGTCGAGAACGACGCAGGCACACTCGACACCTTCGTGATGGAATGGCAGACCTACACCAACACCGACTCGCTGCAGTCCGGTTTTGAGTTCATCCCATTCGGCGTCCGCCACGACAACCCGCTGTATGTAGTGGGCGAGCCGAGCAGCACCCACGCCGAAGTGCTCAATCTGTTCGCTGAGTTCGCAGCTCGCGCTGAAAACCAGGAATTGGCCGAGGATTTCGGCTTCGATCCACCTGCGTTCACGCCCACGGTCGAGGCTCCGTCTGGTGCCACCCTCATCGACGTCCAAAACGTGTGGAAAGACAAGAAGGACGGCGGTCGCCCAGTGGCGACCGTGTTTGTCGTCGACGTCAGCGGTTCGATGGAGGGCACCCGCATCCAGACGCTCCGCAACGCGATGCTGTCGGCTCGCGAGTTCATTAAGCCCGAGACGCAAGTCGGCGTCGTCGAGTTCAACGACACAGCCCAGAAACGGCTCGAGATCGCTGAGTTCGACCTCAACCAGCAGGGTCGCTACGCCGCTATTGCCGAGGACCTCAGTCCCTTCGGTGGAACAGCGATGTACGACGGAATTGTCCTGGGTCTGAGAATGCTCGAAGCAGAGCGGGCTGCGAACCCCGAGGTGAAGCCGATCCTCGTGGTGCTGACCGACGGTCAAACGACCGATGGCCTGCGGTTCGACGATGTCGACGAGATGGTCGCCGGTTTGCGGATTCCCGTGTACACCGTCGGTTTCGAGGCCGACCTCGTTGAGCTTGGGCGGGTCTCGTCACTCGTCGAGGCTGCGAGCATCGATGCAACCGAAGACGACGTCGAGTTCAAGATCGCTGCGCTCTTCAACGCTGGCGGCTGAACGGTGAAACCACTCGCCATCTGGCTCGC
>JBLFZD010000104.1:0-10377 GCA_047610085.1 Ilumatobacter sp.
CTACCACCCTGCATGAACCGAAGATGAACTCAAGGTAGCCGGGGGATGCCAGCCGACCACAAATCGGCAACAACTCCGAACCCGATTGATTTATCCGATCTCGGTTGGCGGATGACTCCGCAAAAACGACATGGCCTCATCTGCAGTGTCGGCCGAACCGATCAGCCGTGCGTAGGGTCGGTCGCCTGCAAGCGTTCGGAGCAGCGGCTCGGCGGGAAGCGTCTCGTTCCAGAACGTGCGGTCGAGGAAGACCATCGGACTCACCGTGCCGAACACCGCATAGTGATTCTGCGTTGCGTCTTGGAAGACTTCTTGGGTAGTGCCGGCGGCGCCTGGTGCGAACACCACACCACGGGTAGCGATGGCCAACAGACCGTCTTCGCGAATCGAGTTAGAGAAGTACTTTGCCACGTGAGTTGCGAATTGATTGGTCGGTTCGTGACCGTAGAACCACGTTGGCACTGCAAGGCTCTCGGTGCCGTCAGGGAACCGGTCCAACACCGCCTTGCCCGCTCGGAGATATGCGTCGGCCTGGTGAAAGTCCGCCTCGATGGTGAGGAGTTCCAGCGCTTGATCGATCGAGTCGTCGGGATGAATCGCAAGCCAAGCTCCGAGGTTCGCCGCCTCCATCGCTCCGGGTCCCCCGCCGGTCGCCACGTGCCACCCGTCGCGCGCCATCTCTCGACCCAGTTCGACGACGGTTCGAAATGCCGGGTCAGTTCGCTTCATCGAGTGACCGCCCATCACGGCGACGACATCGGGGTACCCATTGAGGTGAGTGCCCAAGGCATCATCGACGGCGTGGTCGTGGAGACGACGGGCAAGTGCGTCAAGGACTGGCAACGGCTGCCCCTTCGGGTGACGCGCCGACCACGCGTAGATCCTTGAGTCGAGCGCATCGTTGTCGAACGAGCCGGCGTCCCCGGGCGTCCACCCTGCGAGGAGCTCACCCTGCGCATACAGGTGCGGGCGATACGGATCAAACGGAATCGCAGGGAGACGGGGGAACACGACCGCTCCCCCATTGACCACGTGTTCCAGCGTGTTCCCGGTGAGCCGACAGCCGAGGAACGTGCCTCCGACACACGACACCGCTTCGATCTCACGGGACCGCGTCGATAAATCAACACCTTGCACGACGATTCCATCGAGCGAATGAGATCGTTCAACGTAGGCGTCAAATTCGGCAAGGGTATGGATCTCAAGCATCGCCGTGATCGTACGTTGCCAACTGTCGAGCCCTGATTCCGTCGCACGTCACCCGGCCCGAGTACGCACCGTTCTGAGTGAAATTGGTCCCTGCTTCCGGGACCCAATTCTCTCAGAATCGCGACATCCGACTCACCATCGAATCCGTCGCCCTCCCCTGGCCGATCAGCCGGCGTCGACGACTTGGCGGCGGAGGTCGTTGATCTCGTCACGAAGCTTGGCGGCGTACTCAAACTTGAGGTCGGCCGATGCTGCGTGCATCTCTTCTTCCAGGGTCTGGATGAGTCGCGTCAATTCCTGTTGCGGCAAGTTACTGAGTTCGGACTTGACCTTGTCGCGCTCTTTCTGGCGACGACGATCTTTGCCTGGCACCTGGGCGCGATCTTCGGTACCGCGCAGCATCGACAAGATGTCGCCAACGGCTTTGCGGATCGTTTCTGGGTTGATGCCGTGCTCTTCGTTATACGCCGCTTGCAGCTTGCGCCGCTCCTGGGTCGTATCGATCGCCTTGGTCATCGAGGGTGTGATCTTGTCGGCGTACATCACAACCTGGCCGTCGACGTTTCGAGCCGCACGACCGATCATCTGAATAAGTGACGTTTCGGAACGCAGGAATCCTTCCTTGTCGGCATCAAGGATGCAGACGAGCGAGACTTCGGGAAGATCGAGACCCTCCCGCAGCAGGTTGATGCCGACCAGCACGTCGAACTCGCCAAGGCGTAAAGCCCGCAGAATCTCGATGCGTTGGATGGTGTCGATGTTCGAGTGCAGGTACCGCACTTGCAGTCCCTGCTCGAGCAGATAGTCCGTGAGGTCTTCGGCCATCTTCTTGGTGAGGGTGGTCACCAAAACACGGTCGCCCATTGAGATTCGACCGTTGACAAGTTCGATCAGGTCGTCAATCTGACCCTTGGTCGGCTTCACGATCACTTCGGGATCGATCAGCCCAGTCGGGCGGATGACCTGTTCCACCAGGTTCGTCGAGACCCGCGTCTCGTACTCAGATGGAGTGGCCGACACGAAGATTCCCTGGTTGACTCGACCCAGAACTTCTTCGAACGTGAGCGGCCGATTGTCACGGGCCGACGGCAAACGGAAGCCGTGATTGACCAACATGTCCTTCCGGCTGCGATCTCCAGCATATTGACCGTGGAGCTGCGGGACCGCCACGTGGCTCTCGTCGATGACGAGGAGATAGTCCTCAGGGAAGTAGTCGAGCAACGTGAATGGCGGCTCACCGTAGTCTCGGCCGTCCATGTGCATCGAGTAGTTCTCGATGCCGTTGCAGTAGCCGACTTCACCCATCATTTCGAGGTCATACGTCGTGCGCATGCGGAGCCGCTGCGCTTCGAGCAACTGATCGTTCTCTTCGAATTCCTTGAGCCGGACCTGGAGCTCGTTTTCGATCTTGGTCATCGCCGTGTGTAGGCGCTCGCTCGTCGTTGCGTGATGCGTCGCCGGAAACAGATACGCGCGCTCAAGGGTGCGCAGGTTCTCGCCGGTGACCGTATCGATCGTGGTGATCCGCTCGACGGTGTCTCCAAACATCTCGATGCGCAGCACATTCTCCTCGTAAGCCGGGTGGACCTCGATGGTGTCGCCCCGCACCCTGAAGTTGCCGCGTCCGAGCGTCATATCGTTGCGGTCGTACTGCATGTCAACGAGGCGCCGCAGGATCGAGCGCATGTCGTAGTCGACACCGACATTCAAGTCGAGCATGTGGCCCCGGTACTCCTCGGGGTTACCCATGCCGTAGATGCACGACACCGACGCAACGACAATGGTGTCGCGTCGAGTGAGGAGTGCTGCGGTAGCGGAGTGACGGAGCCGGTCAATCTCATCATTCACCGATGAGTCCTTCTCAATGAAGGTGTCGCTCGACGGGATGTACGCCTCGGGCTGGTAGTAGTCGTAGTACGAGACGAAGTACTCGACTCGGTTGTTCGGGAAGAACTCGCGCATCTCCTGTGCAAGTTGGGCGGCCAACGATTTGTTGGGGGCGAGGATCAGCGTCGGGCGTTGGGTCTGCTCGATCGTCCATGCGATCGTGGCGGACTTACCCGAGCCCGTGATGCCGAGCAGTGTTTGAAATCGCTGCCCCTCTTCAATGCCCTTGGAGAGTGCCTCAATCGCAGCGGGCTGAGCTCCTGCTGGATCCCAGTCGGACACAACCTTGAACTTCTGGTCCTCGCCGACTCCGTAGTTCGATGCCTGAATGTCGCCCGCGAGCAGCAGATCCTGCTCCACCCTGGTGGGCTTCGGTGCGGTCTTCTCCGAGCCGGATTCGACAGCGGGAGCAGCGACGTCGGTCATGTTCCAACTCTACCGAATGAGAACATGTGTTCGCCAACGGGCTGCGGAGCCCATCCTCGGAGAGAACCAGCCGATTGGGCTGCGCTCAAGACGCGTCGGTGGTGAGCGTCACGCGCAGCGAGTCGATGGCGTATGCGTCCATCGTGAGCACTTCGAACTGGCCGATCTCCGTGTCAACCCGATCCCCCACTGCGGGGATCTCATCGAGTGCCGCGATCACGTAACCAGCAACGGTCTGCCAATCGCCCTTGGGCAACTCCACACCGGTGTACTCGGCGAACTCATCACCGCGCAGCGTGCCATTCACACGAAACGATCCGTCGTCGAGTTGCTCGCAGTCACCAAGACGCTGATCGGACTCGTCGTCGAAGTCACCGATCAGTTCTTCGATCACATCTTCAAGTGTCACCAGTCCAACGACGGTGCCGTGCTCATCGATCACGAGCGCCACGTGTTGGCGTTCGGTTCGCATCTCAAGCAGCAGGTCTTCGAGCCGGTGATGTTCGGGAGTGACCATCACATTGCGCGCAATCGAACCGACCGTGGTGTTCTGCCAACTGTCGTCCGGGAGGCGCAACAGATCCTTCGCGTGGACGAACCCGGTGACGTGATCGAGGTCACCATCAAAGATGATGATGCGGCTCCGGCCGGTGCGATGCGCTTCGGCCGCGGCGACCGACGCCGTTGAGCCCGCCTCGACGGCGACGATGTCGCGGCGCACGGTCATGGCGTTCGATGCCGTGAGGCCCGAAAGTTCGAGTGACCGGGTCAGTAGCTCGTGCTCGGTAGCGGCAAGCCCGCCGTGGCCAGCCGACTCATCGAGCAAGAGCAGCAGATCGCTTGGCGAGTGCGCCATAGCTCGCTCATCTTGGGGCTCGACACCTACAGCCCTCACGACGAGGTTGGCAATCGAGTTCATCAGCCAGATCACCGGACGGAACACCGTCACAAATGCCCTGAACAGACGAGCCAGCTTCATCGCTGACTCTTCGGGGTGTGAAATAGCCCACGATTTCGGCGCCATTTCGCCGACGACCATGTGCAAAAACACCACGATTGAAAGCGCAACGGCAAAGCCGATGATGTGGGACCAGCTCTGTCCAAACAACGAATTGCCGCTCAAGAATGCGACTTCTCCGAACAGACCCTCAAAGATCCCGGCGACTGCCGGTTCGGCCACGAGGCCCAATCCGAGCGAACACATCGTGATGCCCAGTTGTGCGCCGGCAAGCATCAGCGTGAGCTCACGGATACCGGCGAGGGCAGACTTCGCCTTCTTGTTTCCTTCAGCTGCCAACTGTTCGATACGCGAGCGACGCGACGCCAGCAGCGCAAACTCGGCAGCAACAAAGAAGCCGTTTAGCACGAGCAGAACAAGCGCAACACCCAGTGCCGGCCCGTCGAACGTGATGCCGCCACCTGACTCAGCAGCGATGACCACTGCGATCATGCGCCGACCTCGTCGCCGACCGGGGCTCCGTGAGCTTCATTTTCGATTCCTTCAGCGTCCGCGCCATCCGGGTCAATACGAACACGAACCCGTTCAATAGCGTAGCCGTCGACTTCGGTCACTTCGATTAGTAGACCGTCGACCACGACTGAGTCGCCAACTTCAGCAATCCGTTCCAACCGATCGAGCACAAGGCCTGCGACCGTGTCGTACTCACCGTCTGGCAGTTCAAAGCCCGTGGCGCGCGCAATCTCGTCAGGTCGAGAAGTTGCGGTGACCATCCACACGCCCGGCGATGCCTCCACCTGCTCGGTGGGTTCGGCAGGATCATCTTCGTCTTCGATCTCACCAACAAGTTCCTCGACAACATCTTCGAGCGTGACGATTCCGGCTGGACCGCCGTACTCATCGACCACGAGCGCCATCTCGGTTGCGTTCTTACGCAACTCAGCGAGCACGACACTCAGCCCCGCTGCCTCAGGAACCGCGATGACTTCATGCATCAGCGACTCGACAACAACGGTGTCGTAGTCGGCTCGCTCAACACCGAGAAGGTCCTTTGCGTGAACGATGCCTTGCACCTTGCCATCGGGGTCGACGACCGGGAAACGCGACCGACGAGATGCCATTGCATCGCGAAGGTCGGCGGCCGAAGCCGAACCGTCGATTGTGACGACCTTGTTCCACGCGACCATCGCGTCGGATGCTTCGAGGTCTGCGAAGTCGATCGCTCGCTCAAGCAAACCGGCCTGCGACATCGTCAGATGGCCCTGTTCGGCGGACGAATCGAAAATGATGTCGAGCTCGTCAGCGGATACTCCCCCGTGGAGTTCTTCCACCGGCTCGATGCCAACCAAACGCAACAGCTTGTTGGCTGCACCGTCGAACAACCGGATCACCGGACCGGCCACCTTCAAAAAGAAAAGGGTCGACCCCGCAACGGCACGCGCTACTGGTTCGGGCTTCGCGATCGCCAGGTTCTTCGGCGCAAGTTCGCCGAACACCATCTGAGCGATGGTCGCGAACAGGAACGCAAGGGCGATCGAGAGCCCGCCCGATGCTCCCTCGATACCGATCCCTTCGAGGATGGGCTCGATCGCTCCAGCGATGACCGGCCTCGCAATGAAACCAAGAACCAATGACGAGACGGTGATACCGAGCTGAGCGCCCGACAACATGAAACTGAGCCGCTTATGAACAGCGACCGCTCGAATCGACTTCTTGTTACCTTGCTCGGCGCCTTCGACGAACTTGCTTCGGCGTGCAGCAACAAACGAAAACTCTGCAGCAACGAAATAGCCGTTGGCAGCAATGAGTATGACGACAGCAAAGAGCCCGAGCGCGGTCAACATGTGATCAGCAACTCGGAGGGTGATGGACGGCGCGGAGACTACGGCCCATCAGTGGTTGGTGCTCGTCGAACATGTACGAAAAGAATCCTATCGAATTCTCATGCCCTGGCGGCGCACAGAAAGGTCGGCACCTCACTCATGACAATCGAGACACGCGTCGGGACTACGTCGCGGTTGCCTCTTCACTCCGACTGAGATGGCACGCCGGAGCGCTCGAGGTCGCCCGCTACGTCGAGGAGTAGTTCGAACCGTTCGACATCAATTGCGATCGCGTCATCGGAGACCAACCGAAGCCGGTGTCCGGTTGGACGCACGAAGAACGGGGCATCTCCTCCCGAACGCAGCGGCTCGAGAACGGAATGCAACACGTTGAGCGTTGATCGCAGACTTCGTTGGGCTGATGTCGGATCGGTGTCAGGCCAGAACGCTGCCATCGCGACTTCTCGCGTCGTGTCCGGATTCAGCACCAGGAAGGTCAACAACGCCCGCACCCGCTCGAGCCCCCAGCCGGAAGATCCCACAATCTCTCCAGCGATTTCGAGTTCGGTCCCACCGAGCAGCGAGAGTTCAACTCGGTCAGCCGGGGCGACCGGCGTTGATTCAAGGATCTCCTTCGCCGCTTTGACGACAGCCCCCTGAGGATGGTTGAGGAGCGCCCGGAACGCACGCCGGGCCGGTTCGCCAACGAGCTCGAAGACGTCAGCGATCACCGTTTCGATGCCGTCACGGACAGATGCTTGCGTCCCTGCGAGTATCACCGCGCCGTTCCGGATTCCGACAGCAGGGATCAACTCACTCACCTCGACAGGAAGGGGCACCGACGCCGCAGCAGCGACGTCGCCCCCGCTCGGTGACAGCGATTGCCGATTGGTTCAACGCCAAGTCACGTTGGCATAGCGGTCCCATGGCCTTCTGGTCATCGAAGAAGGCTCGATGCTCGGGGAGCAACCGATAACACAGAGCAAACGACACGAAGTAGTACCAGCGGCGGGGACTGCCGAACGGGTGCTCCTCGATCATCGAGCGGAGCATCTCCGCGGCACTGTCCGAGTGCCCATCGAGATCGGCCACCGCCACACGGAGAATCATCACAATCCCCGGGGTCTGCCATTGCGCCTCGGTGGCGCTCGACGGGTTGCTAGTTCGCTCGAGCCGCTTCGACATCGCCCAGCGCTGTGGTCATGCAACATTGCCAGGTCGCCAGCAAGAACCCACCGCGCTCCCCTTCGCGTGGCCGCGCCGGGTTGCGGCGAAGGTCCTCAATCATGCCAGCGCGCCATCGTGGGCCAAAGTAGATGAAGGCAATACCTGGGAGCGGCAACGCGACCTTGTAACACTCCGCTGCGGGCTCAACCGAACGACGGCCAAGGTTGGCCAACGCGTTTGCATGAAGCCACGGCACGGTCCCGCGGAGCTCACTCGGCAAACGCTAACCGAGCAGATCATCGGTCTGCGACATGACCGCTGCCGGGTTCGACCGCAAGGTCGCAACAATCGCACCGACAAGGGCCGGATACGGGATCGCCTGCTTGACACCGCGTGCGGCCATCTCGCCGAGCATTCCGAACGACTCGATGAGGCCTGCTGCATCACGGCGCACATGGAGCGCAAAACCGAGCGCACCCAGCGCGGCAACAGCTGCCGGGTCGTCCCCCGTTGCGGTGAACTCGTCAGCGGCCGAACGAAGCAAGACATGACAATCATCGCTGCCAGGAGTGTCGAGGCGAGGCACGAGCCCGACCAGCAGTTGTCGAGCTGGCGTCACGAGACCGAGTTCCTCAACCACTGAGGCCCATCGGCGCATTCAGGCTGCATCGGTGGTCTCGATGTCGACGATCGCGTTTCTCAGTGCGGTGTCGAAGATCTCGGGCACGGCCCCGACGAACTCGTGCGAGAGCAGTACATCGACGACATCGGCTGCTTCATCGCGTCCGACCAGCGCGTGAGTCGCCACCTCGCGCCGTACCGCCATCGTCGGACAGCAACTCTTGCCAGAGGTCGTGAGCTCCGAATCAATCTCCGCTCCGGTCGACCAACCGAATCTGGGCGAGCGCTGACGAGTCGTCGATACCCGACACCGCCGCCAACAGTTCATGATCGGCTTCCCCAATGGACACCCGCGTGAGGAGCACCTTACGCTGACCAGCATCAATCAGGTCGAGCACTTCTTCGATCACGAATGCAGATGGATCGTTGTGGCGAAGCGCAAGCCGAACCAATGCGGGCCAACCAGCCAGACGCTCACGTCGAGTCGAGTCCCGACTGTTTGGTCAACTGCGCCAAGTGCAACGGAGTCAATGAGAGATCGCTCTCGTCGATCACCCGACACTGGCCCGTGAGCTCGAGCCTGGTCAAGGGAACCGGTGGGCGAGCCCTCCCCGACATCAGGAGATGAATATTGCTCGGCAACTGCGTGAGGAGCTCGCCAAGCAGCGCATCGGCCACGAATCAAGCGGCAGATGATGGACGTCGTCAAAGACGAGACACACATCGACTGGAGCCCTGGCGCTCAGTGGCGCCGACGGCTGAATCGGCTCGTCGCCCTCGCCGAGCGTCACGACGAAGAAGCCCCCACCTTGATCGGTCGGATTCCACAACGTCCCCTCGATCACCGGTTGTGATCCGAACAAGAATTGGTCGCCAGCACCCGGCAACCCCGATCCGTTCGTGTCGGAGAGCAACGCTGTTGCTGCAACGTCGTCGAACACGCCAACATCTGTCGAAGCCAGGATGACGGCCGACCGAGCCCTGAGGGTAGCGAGATGCGGCGGCAGCGCTCGGGTGTCGTGGAACTGGGTGGCGTCCAGGCTGGCCGCGGCACCAGCGTTGTGGCTGCGTCGCAGGTCAGGTCGATTTCTCCCAAGAATGAAGTAGCAAAAGTGACGGCCTGCAGGCTCCTGTCACCGATCGTGTCCTCAACTCGGGCTCGTCATCCTCCGCGGCCGCCACAGTGAGCGTCGGCATGCTGATATCGGCATCGCCAGCCGACCCGGACCCACATGACGCAACGAGTAAGGCCGTTGCGGTTGCGAATGAGATCAGTCGAATTGAGGTCCGTCGGTGCATCATGAGCCGACCGTCGAGGATTGGCGTCATCGAAGCGTCATCGGTTCCTCGTCTCGAACAGGCAACCGTCCTGCCCTTCTCAGCGAATCGGAGATCCTCACGATCAGCCGCTACCGTCGGCGTTCATGAATTTCCAAGACATCAACATGACGTCCATCACGGGCGACCAAGTCAGCTTCGCTGACTACGAGGGCAAAATGGCCCTTGTTGTCAACGTCGCCAGCGGTTGAGGCCTTACGCCTCAGTACGCAGGTCTGCGTGCGCTTCACAATGACAATGACGACCTGGTCGTCCTCGGTGTTCCGTGCAATCAGTTCGCCAATCAAGAGCCCGGCACCGACGCCGAGATCCTCGAGTTCGCGCAGTCGAAGTTCGACGTGAACTTTCCGATGTTCTCCAAGGTCGACGTAAACGGAGCCGACGAGGCTCCGCTCTACACTTTCCTCAAAGGCCAACAGCCCGGCGAAGGCGAGAGCTCGGACATCACTTGGAACTTCGAGAAGTTCCTCGTCGATGCCTTAGGAAACGTGGTGAAGCGGTATGCACCGCCAACCACGCCTGAAGAGGTCGCTGCTGACCTCGACACGTTCCGCTAAACGACTCCAACGACGCGGCACTCACAACGATGGTGGGTGCCGCGTTGTCGCGCCCGGACTCCCGTCGTCCAAATAACCAGTGTTAGATCTCGCGGGCTTCGAGGATGTCGACCACGGGGATATCGGGCGCAGGCGTCGTTGCCCGGTACCGCTCCTGTTGCTCTGGGCCGAATGCTCCAAAAGCATCGTCAACCAAATCCCAATACGTACGTCGAATCCCGGCCCTGCCTTCGTTCCGAGCAATCTGGTAAGCCTCGATCGAGGCAGACCGCGGCACGTAGACGACGACCTTGTTTACCCCCGAGGCTTCGGTCGTGATGAGGTGGGTCACGTCGACTTGGTCGTAGTTGCGTTCGCGACGATCAAGCTGCGTGAGTTCCTCGTCGGTGAC
>JBLFZD010000105.1:0-10331 GCA_047610085.1 Ilumatobacter sp.
GTCGCCTGGATGCAGGAGGCGATCATCGATCACCTCGACTTGGCGGACGCGACCTTCTTCGGCCAGGACTGGGGCGGCCTTGTCGGCCTGCGTCTCGTCGCTGACAACCCCGACCGTTTCGCCCGAGTGGTGATCGGCAACACCGGACTGCCGACCGGCGACGGCGCTCCATCCGATGCGTTCATGGCCTGGCAGAAGTTCAGCCAGGAGTCACCGGTCTTCCCGATCGGTCAGATTCTGCAGGGCGCGACCAACACGGTCCTGACCGACGGCGAAGTCGCGGCCTACGACGCCCCATTCCCTGACGAGACGTTCAAGGAAGGTGCGCGCATCTTCCCGTCGCTGGTGCCGACGTCGACCGATGACCCCGCTGTACCGGCGAACCTCGCCGCGTGGGAAGTGTTCAAGGCCTGGGACAAGCCGTTTATCTGCTGCTTCAGCGACGATGACCCAGTCACCACTGGTGGGGACAAGCCGTTCCTCAAGCTTGTGCCCGGAGCACAAGGCCAGCCGCACGTGATGGTCGAAAACGCCCACCACTTCTTCCAAGAAGACGGAGCCCCGCAACTCGCCCAGATCGTCATCAACGCGATCAACGCTGGCTGATCACCTATGGCAACGGTGGTGAAATCAATGGTGATCCCGGCATCGGCGGACGCAGTGTGGGCGGTCTTGGCCGACTTCCCGGGGATCAGCGCGTGGGCGCCAAACGTCGACCACGCGTGTCTGATGTCTGAACAGACCGAAGGTGTCGGCATGGTGCGGCGCATCCAGTCCGGGCGCACCACCGTCGTCGAAACCGTCCGGGTATGGGAACCCGGCGTGGCGTTGCGTTACGAAATCACGGGTCTCCCTCCGGTGATTCAGTCGGTCACCAACACCTGGTCGGTCCTGCCTCATGGTCATGGCACCAAGGTTGATTTGACCACCGAGATCGACGCCGGGCCACGACCGCCCCAACAAGGCATTGCCAAGTTGGTCGGCCGCAAACTTGGCGAAGCATCAGACCAGATGCTGTCTGGTCTCGCCGTCCACCTCGCCCGCCAGGAGCACACCGCATGACTCGCCCCGACGTGATCATCATCATGACCGACGAGGAACGGGCGATCCCGCCCTACGAATCGGACAACGTCCTCGCGTGGCGCCGCGCCACGCTGACAGGACGCGCGTGGTTCGACGACAACGCGATCAACTTCAACCGGCACTACACCGGCTCCTTGGCATGCGTGCCAAGCCGCCCGACAATCTTCACCGGGCACTACCCCGATGTCCACGGCGTCACCCAAACCGACGGACTCGGCAAGATGGCCGACGACTCACGTCTGCGTTGGCTGCCCGAAGGTGAGGTGCCGACGCTCGGCAACTGGTTCCGCACAGCGGGCTACGACACCCACTACGACGGCAAGTGGCACATCAGCCACGCCGACCTCCACGATGCCCAGGGCGACCGGGTCACCGCGAACGACGATGAGGGCAACGTGGATGCTGCAGCGGTCGAGCAGTACCGGGTCGCAAACCCGCTCGACACATTCGGCTTCGACGGATGGGTTGGGCCAGAACCACACGGTGGCCAGCTCGCCGACAGCGGCGTGCGACGCGATCCACTCATCGCTGCCCGCGTCACAGCATGGCTCGAGGATCGGTACGCCCGACGAACCGCCGGCGAACCCGATGCCCAACGTCCGTTCCTGCTGGTGGCGAGCTTCGTCAACCCACACGACATCGTGCTGTTCCCGGCGTGGGCACGACGAGGAAACCCAATCGAGGCGAGTCCCCTCGATCCTCCTGCCGTGCCTGAAGCACCAACCGCGAACGAGGATCTTTCAAGCAAACCCGCTGCGCAGATCGCATATCGCGAGACCTACCCGTCGGGCTACGGCCCGGTTCCGGCGGTCGCGCGCAGCTACAAGAAGAACGCTCAGCAGTACCGCGATCTGTACTACCGGCTGCATGCCGAAGTCGACGGCCCGCTCGATCAGGTCCGTTCGGCAATCACCGGCAGCGGCCACGACAGCGTGATCGTGCGCACCTCCGATCACGGGGAACTACTCGGCGCACACGGCGGCCTCCACCAAAAGTGGTTCACGCTCTACGAAGAAGCGACGCGCGTGCCGTTCTCGATCGCTCGCGTCGGCTCGAGCGCCACGACCGGTAGGTCGATCGACGACGCACCAACATCGCACGTCGACATCGTCCCCACCCTGCTCGCGGCGGCAGGGATCGATGAGTCGATCGCCGCCGGCGTGCTGCGCGCTGACTTCTCCGAAGTACACCCACTGCCCGGCCGAAACCTGATGCCCGTTGTCGATGCACCAGAGGAAGCCGACCGCGATCGCCGCGTGTACCTCATGACACGCGACAACATGCTCGAAGGAGACTCGGGTGCATCGGGCCTTGCTCGTCGACTCGGGCGAACCGTAAAGCCCCCGATGCCCCTCCGCATCCAAGTACCCGCACACGTCGCGTCGAACTTCGAAGGAATTGTCGTACGCGTTCCTCAAACAATCGACGGCGCCGACCACCTGTGGAAGCTGATCCGGACGTTCGACGACCCAGGTACCTGGACCGAGCCAGGCATCCGCCATCTCGCAGCCACCGGTCCCGGAGGTGATCAATACCGCACCACAGCGCTTCCTGATCAGTGGGAGCTGTACGACCTCGACGCCGACCCGATCGAGGCGGTCAACCGCTGGCACGACTCGACGGCTTCGGACGTGTTCACACACATGCACGCCGAACTCCAGAGCGAGCGCGCCCGGGCTGTGCCCGAGCGCAACAACCCGTGGCCGTACGCGTCACGCCAACCCACCACAGGAGCACCGATGAAACAACCGCCCCCGCCCGCCCGTCTGCTCCGCAAAGTGCTGCAACGCGCCGGACTCCACCCCGACGATCCCGACGCGACCACCTTCGACCTCGCCGGCAAGCGGGCACTTGTTGTTGCCACCAACACTGCGGTGATGGAGATCGGCAAGCCGACCGGTGTCTTCGCCAGTGAGATGACCGTGCCGTACTACGCCTTCCTCGACGCCGGCATGGACGTTGACGTGGCAAGCCCCAAGGGTGGCGTGGTTCCCGTCGATCCGCAGTCGATCAAGCCTGTTGTGCGCTGCGCCGACGACGACCGTTTCCTCGCCGACGACGAATTCAAGTCGAAGGTGACCGACTCACTGGCGATCGGTGATCTCGACATGGGTGACTACGACGTCGTGTTCCTTGCCGGTGGGTGGGGTGCCGCGTTCGACTTCGGCTTCTCCGAGGTGCTCGGCGACAAGATGACCGAAGCCAACGCCGACGGACTTGTGATGGGCGGCGTGTGCCACGGCCCGCTTGGTTTGCTCAACGCAAAGGCAGCCGACGGAAGCCCCCTGGTGGCCGGTCGAAAGATCTCGGCGGTGACCAACAAACAGGTGAAAGAACTCGGTATTCAGTCGACCCCGCACCATCCCGAGCGCGAGTTGCGCGGCGCCGGCGCCGAGTTCGAAAGTGCAACCCGACGCCGCGACCCGCTCGCCAACCACTGGGTCGTCGACGGCAACATCGTCACCGGCCAAAACCAGAACGCCGGGCCCATGGTGGCTCGGGAAATGATGCAACTCATCGTTGCGAAATCCACTCCAGAAGCAGCCGGCACCGGCGAGAAGGCGAGTACCTCATGAGCAACACACCCTCCGGTAACACGGTCCGATACGGCACCCCGAACGTCGAGTATGCGATGAAGATGGCGACCTCGCTCCCTGAGGACGATGGCCCGGTATGGATGGTCAACTTGATGAAGTACCGCGACGTGGCGGACTACGCCGACGGCCGCGAGTCGACCATCAGCGGGCAGGAAGCCGACGATCTGTACTCACCGCTCGACTCGCTCGCAGCCGTCGGGGCTGCCCCCGTGTTCTTTGGCGACGTCGACCAACAGTTACTCGGCGATGGCACGGTGTGGGACCGCGTCGGCGTGGTGAAGTACCCCACTCGTAAGTCGTTCATCGACATGCAGTCACTCCCGAGCTTCCAGGACTCGCATCATCACAAGGACGCCGGCATGGCAATGACCTTCGTGATCGGCACCGAGCCAATGGAACAACCGACGGCGCCCGAAGGATTCGCCCCCGTCGATTGGGCCGACGTGCCGCACCCGCCGACCGACGACGATGGCCCGGTCGTGGTCATCCATGTCTTGCGGTTCGAGGATGCCGAGGCCGCCCATAAGACGCCTGATCACATGGAGCAGTACCAGACGGCCGCCGGCAAGGTCGCGCTCGGTCATGGGGTGCGAGTCAACGGGTGGTTCGCCGTGGAGGACACGATCATCGGTGACGGCCGCTCCTGGCATCAAGTCCGGTTCAACGAGTTCCCCAGCAAGGCCGCGTTCATGGCTGTGGTCATGGACCCCGCCCGCCTCGCAGCGCAGGCGGACCACCGCGAAGTCGCCATTGCCGACACGTACACGATGATCGTTCGTGCTCAGATCAACAACCTCACGTCATCGATCGACTCGTGACCCAGCAACACCCGCTGTTGCTTGGTGGCGGCTACGGCTCGCCGTATTCGATCAAGATGCGCGGGGTACTGCGCTACCGGCAAATCCCGTTCCGCTGGATCCTGCGCGGCTCAGAGTGGGATCGGCTCCCCGAGGTGCCGGTACAGATCATCCCGGTCATCGCCTTCCCGAACGACGACGGCACCTACACCGACGCGATGGTCGATAGCAGCCCCCAGATCATGCGACTTGAGACAATGTTCAGTGAGCGCAGCCTGGTGCCGAACGACCCGGTTGTTGCGTTCATCGACTCGTTGCTCGAGGACTACGGCGACGAGTGGATCACCAAGCCGATGTACCACTACCGCTGGTACTACAGCGACGCGATCGACAAGGCCGCCAAGCTGCTCCCACTCGATCGCGGCGGAATCCATTTGGGCGACACCGAATGGGAGCAAGCGCAGGCATACATCTCGGATCGACAGGTTGGGCGACGTGCGATGGTGGGCTCAACGGAGGAAAACCGGTCGATCATCGAAAATTCATTCCTGCGCCTCCTCGACCTCCTCAGTACCCACCTTGAGGACCGGATGTTCCTCCTCGGAGATCGCCCAGGACGGGGCGATTTCGGCCTGTTCGGCCAACTGCATCAGCTGTTGAGCTGGGACCCCGAGTCCGCCCGCGTTGGTCTGAACCGAGCGCCCCGCGTTCGTAACTGGGTTGACCGGATGGACGACCTGTCGTGGTGGGACACACCTACTGACAACGCCGGGTGGGTCGATCGAGACTCGGTTCCCGATACGACCAAGGCGCTGCTTGGTGAGGTTGGCCGGACCTACGCACCATTCATGCTCGCCAATGCGCAGGCATTGCAATCAGGCAGCGACACGATGTCGTGCACGATCGACGACCTGGCATACAGCCAGACTCCATTTTCTTATCAAGGCAAATGCCTCATGTGGTTGCGCGAGGAGTACGCAGCACTGGGAGATATCGATCAAGCCGCCGTCGATGCGCTGCTGGCCGGCACCGGCTGCGAGCCGCTCCTCGCCTGACCCTGTTCGCCACCTCAGTCGGCAAACGCTGCCGCCAGGTTGGCCATCGTCTTCTGGCATGCCTGCTCAAGGTTGTCGCGCCGACCTTCGATCTTGCCGGGATACACCTCGGGCATTGCCAGAAGCGGGGCATGGAATGACTCGGTCACCGAGCAGCCATCACCATCGGACGCGATCGTATAGCTCCACACCGTGGCGGCTTCGAAGTCCGGCGGCACCACATAGGTGAACTCGCTGTCGGGTTCGAGCACCGTGACCTTGCAGTCGGCGTGCCACTCGTAGTCACCCGCCTTGTTGTGCCCACGGAAACGTGCGCCAACTTCGATCTTCGACGACCCTTCGAGCAGCTCACATCGCTGGTTCTCCGGGCTCAAGCCCGGCAGCCGTTCGAGATCGGTGAGATAGGAAAACACCTCGGCGGCGGTGGCAGCTACGTGCACGGTCGCTTCGCCGCGGGTCGGATCAATGTCTGTTGTCATGCTCGTAGCTTCGCACCACCACCCCACCTGGACTAGAACCGTTGTATGGAAGATCTCAGTGGAAAAACAGCGGTCATCACCGGAGCGGCCAGCGGCATCGGTTTGGCGATGGCCCACCGCTTCGGTTCGGCCGGGATGAACCTGGTGCTCGGCGATGTCGAACCCGAGGCACTCGACGCAGCGTCCATGGAACTCAACGACGCTGGCTACGAAGTCACCGCAATGCTGCTCGATGTGAGCGACCTCGACGGCATCAAGGCCTTTGAAGCATTCGCCCGTGAGAGCTTCGGAAACGTGCACGTCCTTTGCAACAACGCTGGCGTCGGGGCCGGCGGCCCGGTCAGCGACCTCGACAATCTCGATCTCTGGAAATGGACGATCGACATCGACCTGTGGGGTGTGATCTACGGCTGCAAGGTGTTTCTGCCCGCGATGATCGCGCACGGCGAACCCGCGCACATCGTCAACACGGCATCGATGGCCGGCCACGTGTCGGCGCCGATGATGGGTCCGTACAACATCGCGAAATACGGCGTCGTTGCGCTGTCCGAGACGATGTCCAAGGAGATGCTGATGATGCGCACCTCGGTCGGTGTCTCGGTGCTCTGCCCGGCGTTCGTCGACACCAAGATTGCCACGAGCGACCGCAACCTGCCCGACGAGATCCGGGAGGCACATGACATGCCGGGCCCTGATGCCGATCCGAGCCCCACGCAGTCAGCCATCGAGCAGCTGGTTGCATCGGGTATCCCGAGCGAGGATGTCGCCAGCGCCGTGCACGACGCGGTGATCGACAACAAGTTCTGGATCCTCACCCACGAGCACACCAAGGGGGCGGTCACCGAACGAGCCCGTCAGATCGTCGAGGGAATCAACCCGCCACTCACCGGCTTCCTCTGACGCAGGCCCCGTTACCAGTCGAGTTCGCCGCGTAACGGCACATTCGCGCCGGCACGTGTGCACGTGATGGCCGCAGCGTCAACGGCGCGCTGAGCGATCTGCGTCCAGGCATCGAGATCGATCGACGTCAGCATGAAGCCCTGCTCTGACACACCGAGCTCCCACAGCTGGGTCAGCACCGCACCAACGATCGTGTCGCCAGCACCGACCGTGTCGACCACCTCGACCCGGGGTGACACGCCCACGGCCTCACCACCTGAGGTGAGGATCGTGAGCCCGTCACCGCCACGAGTGATGATCACCGCAGTGGTTCCCGACGCAAGCAGTTCATCGGCACATGATTCAGGGGTGCGACCCGGCCAGATCCAGTCGAGGTCCTCATCGGAGCCCTTGTAGATGGCGACATGGGGCAGCCAACGGTCGTGGAACGCGTGCCATTCGGCGCTGTCGGTGATGATCTGAGGGCGGACGTTCGGGTCGAGCGACACGATCCCACCCGACTGCCCCTGTTTCTCGGCGAGGTCAGCGAGCGTGTGGGCGGTGGTGCCGCGAAACATACCGAGGGTGCCGCCGTGGACGATGTGGGGACCGTCGCCGATCCTGGTGAGGTCAACCGATTCGAGTTGGGTGTCGGCGGTGCCAGCCCCTTCGAATCGGAATCGCAGGATCGGCTCGTGTTCCACGATCGCCAACGCGGTCGCCGCATCGCTTCGGGAACACAACGTCATATCGACACCGTTGCTCCTCAGGTGCGCATCGAGCAGATTGCCGTAGCCATCGGTCGAAAGGGCCCCGACGAAGGCCACCGGCGCACCCAGACGCGCTGCGGCGATCGCAACGTTGAGCGGTCCGCCACCCGGAACCGGATCGGGAACGAGATCGATAAGGGCTTCGCCGCAGCTGACGATCATGGGGTTGGTCTGGACTGGGTATCGGTCGGGCTGCTCCACCAAGCCAGCGCAGTCTTCGTGCCCGCAGGGATTTCGGTGAAGCCACCATCGTGGATCTGCACAGGGGCGTGTTCAACCAGCTCAGCCCAAAGTTGCTTGGTCGGGTGAACAATCGTGAGTGATCGATCACCTCGGTCCCACTCACTCACGAGGTCACGATCCGAACGCATCCACGCCCACTGTCCTGCGTGCGCGCACTGCGCGGCTTGCTTGCCCCACGACATCGCGACCAACGGAGTCACCGCGATCATCAGCGTGACGAGGGCGGGCGCCTCCGGCAACGTCTCGACCCGTTCGACGTCATCGAGGTCGCTTGACTGGATCTGAAGCTTCGCCAACTGCTCGGGTGCTTCGTCGAGCCGGCCCGGCACAAATGCACGCACTTCGGCACCGTCTCGTTCGACCGTGACACCGTCGGGCTCCTGGGCGCGCTGCCAGGCCGAGGCCCGACCACGACGTACGATCTTGCGGATTCGATCGCCGTTCCACGCGGCCACAGGCTCGTACCACTCGCCATCCGGCTGGCTTCGTTCATCGTCGAGAAGTGTGATCGTTGCGAGCGCCGCGGCTGCGCAAATCTGGGCGACGGTGGGCGGATCGACCTTCTCCACCCGCGCCGCAAGTTGGAGCGCTCGGGGTGACTCGGTCGACATCAGACCAGCTTGCACCTCTGTGTGGGCTTCGAGCAACCCGGTGGGGCCATGACGAGCACAACGCGCCCGGCCCCACCGTTGCGGTGAGTCTGAGCGCGGCAGAAATCGGCCGGAGACTCACCGCAACCTGTCCCGGCTGGGTCTAGGACGAGAACGTTGTCTCGTTGAAGGCGGGCGGGAGGGCCACTTCGACGGTGATGTCGAGGGCGGTAGCGAGCAAGCGTGAGCGTTCGCGGGCCGCGTAGATCTCGACGTCGAGATCGACGCCCTGCTCAGCGACGGGCTCGATCCGCACGAGCGTTTCGTCGCTGCTGTCATCAACGAAGACACGCACGGTTCGTACGGTTTCAGCGTGTCTGCGGTCGAGACCGATCGCCACGCGCAACATCCCGGCGAGCACGCTGACCACTCGCTTATCGACCTTCGACAACGCGGCGAACTCGTCGTGCTTCTCAGACGGGTGGCTCTTGCGGTGATAGCGAGCAACCACTGCAATCAGCTCGATCTCATGCTCGGTGAATCCCGTGAGCGACTCACTGTTACGCACCACATAATACGTGTGCTTGTGGTGGCTGGAATGGCTGATGAAAAGGCCAACGTTGTGCACGATCGCTGCAGCTTCGAGCAGTTCACGTTCTGCATCACCCAACTCGTGAAGGTCGATGGTCCGGTCGAAAAGCTGCACGGCGAGTCGGGCTGTATGTTCAGCGTGGCTTGGGTCGGGGTCGAGGTGACGGGCGAGCCGCATCAGGTTGGAACGACGAAGATCGTGCACGCGTACGTCTGCCTTGGCACCGAACCGATCGAACAGCACGCCTTCGCGGAGCGCCGAGTCGGAGATGGTCATCTCCTTGATGTCGAGCGCCCCGAAGATCTCAGAGAGCAAAATCGACCCCGCGACGATGATGTCGACGCGCCGCTCATCAAGCCCATCGAGTTTGCGGCGCCGGCCGGTGTCGCGGCTCACGATCGACTCCACGACCTCATCGAGTTCTTCGCGAGTGAACGTGGTGCCGTTGAGTTGGCGGACCGGCTCCCCGCGCTTCGCTGCCGCCATAACGGCAAGCGTTGACGCCGTTCCTGAGCTGCCGACCACAACTTCGGGCTGATGTCCTCCGAGCTCGTGGGCCACCGGCGCAAGCGCAGCACGCACATACTGGCGGCAAGCGTCAACCGCGTCGGGATCGACCTCACCGTCACCCTCGGGCAGGTCGCCAAAGAATCGCTCTGTCAGGCGAATTGCCCCGAGCTTCATGCTGCGCGCTTCGATCGTCGTGTCACCCTCGCCGACGAGAAACTCGGTGCTTCCGCCGCCGATGTCGATGATGAGATGACGCCGATCGAACACCGGTAGCGCCTGCAGTACCCCAAGGTGGATCAGGCGCGCTTCTTCAAACCCGCTGATGACCTCAACCTCGATGCCGAGTTCGTCACGGGCCCGGTCGAGGAACTCGTTCTTGTTGGTCGCTTCGCGCACCGCACTGGTTGCGACAGCCGCGATCTCAACCTCGCCAAAGCTTCCAGCAACTTGCTTCATCCGAGTCAGCGAGACCATTGCCCGCTCGATCGCATCGGATGCAAGCTGCTTCATCTCGCCGCCGCCCTGACCAAGGCGAACCATGTCCTTCTCGCTGGTCAAGATGTCAAACCCACCGTGCTCACCAAGCCGAGCAACGACGAGGTGCATCGAGTTGGTACCAATGTCGATCGCCGCCACGACGTCCGGCGTCTCTTCGCGCATTCCTTCAGTCTTGCATCCCGATCAGTCGATACCCCGAACGTGATCACGTTGACACGTACCGCGCTTCGCGCCACGC
>JBLFZD010000106.1:0-10282 GCA_047610085.1 Ilumatobacter sp.
TGGCAGCAAGCAGCCCAGCGGTTGTCGGCAGGATCTGCTCACCGAAGAACTTGGCAGCGGTAACCTTGGCCGCGAGGAAGTCAGCATCGAAGTCAGCGCTCGCCTGACCATCGGTCGAAGCCGCTATCGCCGACTTGGCGAGGAAACCAGCGCACACCGTCGTGGCGAGCATTCGCAGATATGGCGCCGATCCAGCAAGCAGAGACCGCGGGTCGGTTCCCGCGATCGACAACAGGTGCGCCGTAGCTTCCCGAGCCGTTGCAACCGCCTCCGTCAAGCGACGGGCGAAGGTTTCGAGACCGTCGATGTCGGTGAGTTGCGCTGCGGTGAGTTCGAACTCTCCGAGCAGATCGGTGATCACGCCGCCGGCGCGCATGGCCAGCTTGCGACCCACAAGGTCGGCGGCCTGAATGCCGTTCGTGCCCTCGTAGATGGCAGTGATGCGGGCGTCGCGATAGTGCTGGGCGACGCCGGTTTCTTCCACGTAACCCATGCCGCCATGGATTTGCAGGGCGATCGAGGTCATCTCGTTGCACACGTCGGTACAGAGACCCTTGGTCAGCGGAATGAGCAGGTCGGCGAGTTCTCGCCACGAGCGCTGCTCGTCGACATCGGTTGCGCCATCAGCACGATCGAGCGCACCGGCGTTGGTGTACACCAGCGCGCGCATCGCGTCGATCCACGCCCGCTGCGTCATCAACATACGGCGAACGTCTGGGTGCTCGATGATCGGGCTGCTCGTGCCCTTTGGTGCGCCGAGGGCGGTGCCCTGATCACGATCTTGGGCGTACTGCAACGACTGCTGGAATGCACGGTCCGAAATGCTCAGCCCCTGCAGTCCGACCGACAGGCGGGCATTGTTCATCATCGTGAACATGTTGCGCATGCCGTCGTTCTCGTTACCGACGAGCCAACCCGTGGCGTTCTCAAATGACATCACACACGTGGGCGATCCGTGGATACCCAGCTTGTGTTCGATCGAGACGCATTCGGCGCCGTTGCGCTCACCGAGCGAACTGTCTTCGCCGATCATGAACTTTGGTACGACGAACATCGAGATGCCCTTCGTCCCCGGCGCCGAGCCCGGGGTCCGAGCGAGGACCAAGTGGATAATCTGATCGGTCAAGTCGTGTTCGCCGTAAGTGATGTAGATCTTCTGGCCGGTGATCGACCACGCACCGTCGGAGCCTTCGATCGGCACCGCCTTCGTGGTGACCGCGCCGACGTCGGAGCCGGCCTGCGGCTCGGTGAGGTTCATCGTGCCGGTCCACTCGTTGGTGAGCATCTTGGGCAGGTAGATGTTCTTTTGCACGTCGGAGCCGTGCGCGTGGATCGCATCGATGGCACCCTGGGTCAGCAGTGGACACAGCGACAGCGACATGTTCGACGTCGTGTACATCTCTTGGACGGCGATGGCGCTGATCCACGGGAAGCCAGCACCGCCGTACTCGGGGTCGAAGGGCATTGCACCGAAGCCGGAGGCAACCCACTTGTCATAGGCAGGCTTAAAGCTCGGAGGGGTCACGACACTGCCATCAGACTGCCATTGCGAACCAATGCGGTCGCCCTCAGCGTTGGTTGGAGCGACCTCTTCAGCCATGAAACGACCGACTTCCTCGACCACGGCGTCGATGCTCTCGGCATCGACATGTGAGAAGCGTTCGGTGGCAAGGATGCCGCCAAGGTCAGCTACGTGTTTCATCACGAATCGGATGTCATCGGTCGGCGGTGTGTAGTCAGTCACTTTCACCAATGATAGGACTGGCCCTGCTTCCTCGCCATTCAAACGATCAGAGAAGGTCGCGAGCAAAGAGCGAGCAAGCCCGGCCAAGGGCGTCCACTCGTGACGTGTCGGACAACGTTCGACTCAATGTCGACACGACTTCAACGGTCCCGCAGCGCTCGGTTCAGCCCGTGGGCGTTTGGCGATGTGAGCGCCTTGGAGTGCGAAAAACGTGTCGGTATCTCTCGGCCCTACTCAATGGCGGCTGTTGATATACGTGCCCCTTCCCGGCACTTCGGGGCGTGGTTACACGGGTGATGCTCCGCGCGTTATGGGACGGTTGACCGATGCAAACATTGCGGGCTATCGAGCGGGTTGATCGGCTTGCGCTTCGGGCGCGATCTGGCTGGAGGGGGTGGGTGTGTGAGGGTCCGGGTCGCGTGTCCGGCTTCGGGGCACTCCACGAGATGGGGCGCACGACAATGACAACCACGACACGAGTTCGTTTCGGGGCGTGGCGGTCGCGTTGGGTGCTGCGGTTGCGGTGACGTCGAGGGCCTGGTGGCGGTCAATGCTGTGTCGTCTGATCCGTCGTCGTCGGTGGTGTTCAACGTGACCGTGGTCAGTCCCGTAACGAAGGAGTTTTTGTCGATCCGTCCTGGTGACGCCTCGGGCACACCATCAACGTCGAACATCAACTGGGCTGCAGGTGGTGCGAACATCGCGAACGCGGTCACGGTGCAACTCCCAACATCGGGCGACATCAACATTTTTGTGAACGGCACCGTTGGCCACGTGTTGATTGATGTTGCGGGATACTGCATCGCCAGCGGAACCGGCGCAGATGGTGTGCAAGGAATCCCGGGCACCAACGGCGACCAAGAGATCCAGGACGAGCAGGGTGACGCCGCTGACCGGACCGATGACGTGACCACCCTTGCCGGCACCCGCAGTATCGGTACAGTCAACGTCAACGTCAACGCCAACGCCACCACAGCCAGCTTCCGCTACCCGCAAGGGGTTGCTGTTGACGGGTCCGGCAACGTCTACGTCGCCGACAAAGAGAATCATTTGAATCGCAAGATTGGGACCAACAAGGGCGAAAACTGGGTCGCCTGCGCTGACAGCGCTCGCCGGGTACAGCTGGTGGGATGTCATCCCGAGCCGTCAGACGTTGATGGGCGAATTCAGGTTTGATGTCGACCAGTCGACGGTCACAACATCATCGGACCAGGTGTATGTCAGCCTCGAAGCCGTCGCACCGGTGGCCTTGACATTAGGGACCGTCAAATTCTCGACCACCGGGACCAACGACGCCGACACAACGTGCACGGGCACGGCCTCCGCACCGACGGCACCGGCCGGAAACGTCTGCACCTACGCAACGAGCTCCGGTGGCATCACTCTCTCCACGCTCGAAGGCTTTCAAGGCACGTTCGCGCGTCGTGATCTCCGTCAGCAGCGGACGGCCGGGACGAATACCTCTATGCGACCTGGGCGTACACCGCACCCTGAGATCGATCACCCTCCACAGACGAACACGATCAACAAACCCCAACCGACATTCGCACAACAACCCCGAACCAGGCAGACAGACACATCCGCTCCAACACACAGGAGCGCACCCATATCGGCGGTCTACGCTGAACGGCACGAGCGTTCGGGCATGACCTCGAATTTCCGATTTTCCGCACAGGGCGGGCCAAGAACCTCACGGACGGTGCACCAGACCCCTTCGCCCCACTGCTCATTGCAGGCGAGGCCACAACAACGCTTCGAGTCGGGCCGCTCGTACTCAACAGCGAATTCCATCATCGAGCGGTTCTCGCTCTGCGCGCTCGATTGACGTCATGCCGACTCACCGGCACGTGGCGCCGCTTCGCCCGACTCACCAACGCTGCGCGACGATCAGGCGGTGCTCAACACCAGCGTCGTCCTTGTCAAGCGTCCAACCGAACGGGCCACGCCCGACCACTTCTCCGTCGAGACCGAAGAGCTCGGGACGATCGAAGCGGGGCAGGTGCGCGTTGGGGTCGAGTTCCTCTCCATCGACGCCGGCATTCGAACGATGCTCGTCGGTGAAGGATTTCATCCTCAAGTCGATGTTCGCTCCCCGATCCGCTCAACGGGTGTTGGCCGGGTCATCGAGTCAGCATCCGATGAGTTCACCGTTGGTCAAGCAGTCAAAGGTCGCTTCGGTGCGCAGACGATCGCCACGATGACCGCCGGCGACATCGTCGCCCTCGATGACTCGGTTGGGCCGATCAACCTGTACCTCGGGGCGCTCTCCGGATCGACGGGCGTGACCGCCTGGATCGGCATCCGAGAGGTTGCCAAGCCTGGCCCCGGCGACACGTTTGTGGTGTCGGCCGCCGCCGGTGCCGTTGGTTCGATCGCTGGCCAGATCGCCAAGAAGGATGGCGCCCGGGTCATTGGAATCGCCGGTGGACCTGAGAAGTGCGCGCACATCGTGGACATGCTCGGGTTCGATGCAGCGATCGACTACAAAAACGAAAACGTCGGTGATCGGCTCCGCGAGCTCGCACCGGACGGAGTAAACGTGTTCTTCGACAACGTCGGCGGCCCGATCCTCGACGCAGTGCTCGACAACATCGCGCTGCGTGCCCGCGTGGCGATCTGCGGGGCGATCTCCCAGTACGACGACATGGACAACGTGACCGGCCCGTCGATGTATCTGCGCCTGGCTGAACGCCAGTCGGTCATGGAAGGCTTCGCCTACTTCCATTTCAACGAACGGATCCCCGCCGCAATGGTCGAACTCGCCGAATGGGTCGCCGACGGTTCGCTCGTGCTCCCTGAGACCATCCTCGACGGCATCGAGAGCTTCCCCGAAGCGCTGCAGTTCATGTTCGACGGAGGCAACACCGGCAAGCTGCTTGTCAAGGTCAGTTGAGCCCCCTGCGGAGCGGGGAACGCGGTCCGCATCCGCAGCTGAATGACGCTGCGACTCATCGATACTCTCAGGACATGGACCAACGCCTTGACGTGACAGTGCCGACGCCTGACGATGTCATCCTGGTTCGCGACGTGGGGCCTCGCGACGGTCTTCAGGCGGTCGATCAGACGATCTCCCTCGACGCCAAGATCGAACTAGCCGAAGGACTCGTTCGAGCCGGCCTCCAGCGGATCGAACTCGGTTCGTTCGTGAGCCCCAAGGCGGTTCCGCAAATGGCCAACTCGGCGCGGGTGTTTGATGCCACGAGCGAATGGGGCCGTTCGGGGCCGCTGCGCGAAGCCCTCGTCGTGAACGAGCGCGGCGCACGAGCCGCAGTTGCCGCCGGTGCAAATGTCTTGGTGAGCGTGGTGTCGGTGAGCGAGACCTTCAGCCAGCGCAACGTACAGATGTCAACGGTCGAAGCGATTGGCGAAATGGCAAAGATCTCCGCCGTCGCCGCCGATGCCGGGCTTCCGGTCAGCATCAACCTTTCCGCGTCGTTCGGGTGCGCGTTCGAAGGCCCGATCCGCATCGAGGCCGTTGCGGACGTTGCCGAGGCGATCGCCGCCCTCGGGGTTGCTGAGATTCTGCTCGCCGACACGATTGGCGCAGCCGCCCCCAACGACATCCGAACCGCGGTCGCAGCCGTGGGCGCACGTACCGGTGGTCGCAGCCAACTCGGACTCCATCTGCACGACACTCGGGGCCTCGCGCTCGCCAACGCCACGGCGGGGTTGGAAGCCGGCATCCGACGCTTCGATGCAAGTGTTGGCGGCCTCGGTGGCTGCCCCTTCTCCCCCGGCGCCACGGGGAACGTGTGCACCGAGGACCTCGTGCACCTTTTTCACGCAATGGGCGTAACGACCGGTATCAATCTCGATGCATTGATTAACGTGGCCGCCTCGATCGAGACGGAATTGGGAACACCGCTGCCGAGCAAAATGCTGCGCTCCGGCCCGCGATTCACCCACCTCGCGACGTGAGGTTCGGCGGCCTCAAATGACCGCGTTCTCGATGATCGGCTCGTTGCGTTCGATGCGCGTGTAGCCGAGTGGCGAAAGATCGATGGTTCGGAATTCGCCGTAGGTGATCAATTCACTCAACGCCCTCCCGACACCGGGCCCATGTTGGAGCCCGTGGCCCGAGAAGCCGTTCGCGAAAAGAAAGTTCTCGATCTCACTGCCCGGCCCGATCACCAAGTTGTGGTCGAGCGTGTTGAAGTCATACTGCCCGCCCCACGACGTGACCACACGAACCTGGTCAAACTGCGGTACGTACTTCGCAACGGTCGGCCAGATCAGGTCGTCGAATTCCTCGTGTCGTACGTCGAGGTCGTCATAGTCCACAACGGTGTCGCTGGTCGGAACGGCACCACACATGAAGTGGTTCTGCTCACGGCGAAAGTGAACGCCGATCGGGGTCACGGTGAGCGGCACGATGTGATCGATTGGTGTTCGACAGTCGAACACGAAACTGGTGCGCGCCCGCGGTTCGACGGGAAGATCCAGGCCGACCATGTCGGCAATCAGCTTTGCTCGGCACCCGGCGGTGTTCACCGCGAAGCCGCAACCGACCGACCGACCCGAGGCAAGGCGCACATCGGTGACGCGGGAACCCGACACGTCGAGCCCGATAACGCTGTCTTTGATGTAGGTGACGTTGTTGCGCATAGCTCGCTGTCGCAAGCCTTGAAATAGCCCCCAACCGTCGAACGAGCCTTCACGCATCCCGCCCACCCGTGCGCCAACCAACCGGTCGGCATCCATGTAGGGGTATCGGTCCGAAATCTGTGCAGGACGGAGCATTTCAACCTCGGCGCCCATCGCCAATTGGTCATGCGACTCCTGCTCGAGTTGGTCGTACAACGTTTCGGTGTCGGCAATGAACATGTATCCCGTGCCACGAAAATTCAACGCCGGCGACGCTCCGTCCACCTGGACGTTCGCATGGAAGTCGTCAATGAAATCTGCGCCAAACGTGCTGAGTTTGATGTTCAACTCGTTCGTGAACTGCTGACGAATGCTGTTCTGCGCTCGCGTCGTTTGTGCCCGGTCGTAGGTCCAGTCCGGTTCAACAACGAGGACGGAGCCATCGAAGTCAGAATTTTCCGACAGGAAGTACGCCGCCGCGCTCCCCATCATCGCACCACCGATGCACACGACGTCATAGACCGAGGCGAGGTCGTCTCTCATGGCCTGACGAGTCCCTGCGATGACGATGCCTCAGCTGACATAACCCTGGACCCGATCGTGTTGTGCTGCCTCGGGGTCACGGTCTGCGGGATCACCAAAACCGCCACCGCCCGGGAGTTCAAGCACCAGCCGAGCGCCTTCGGGAACGATCTGACGACCCTTTCCAGCGAACGGTGTTCCATCGTCGAGGTACACCCTTCCCGGGGCACCATCACCGCCACCGTGCCGGCCACGAGCCGGGTGGTCAATGCGGTCGAACATCGCCGAAAAGTCGAACTGATATCCCTCTGTGGGGCCCAGTTCGATGATCTGGCCGAGCCCGCCACGTTGCTCGCCAACTCCCCCACTGTCGGGTCGAATCTCCTTGCGCCAGATCACGATCGGACCGACCTGCTCGGTGGCCTCAACCGACATCGTGCGAACCCCCGACGGAAATGCTGTCGACGTGAGGCCGTCAAGCCGTGGCCGGGCGCCGGTTCCGCCGCTGTTGAACATCAAAATCTCGACCGGCGGCCTCGGGTTCGACACGTCGGCTGAGCGGGCGCTTGCCTGGAAGTTCCAGAGCGCACCTGCTCCTTCGGCCGGCACCCGATCTGGAAGCGCCGTGGCGATTGCACCCAGGCAGAGGTCGGTCACAAAATGCCCGAGAACATGCCGCACCGATACGGGGTCGGGATGCTTCGCGTTCAGAATCGCGCCATCCGGCGCGCTTACGGTGAAGGTCGATAGCGATGCGAAGTTGTTCGGCAACTCCGGTGCCAGCGCGACGAGCATCCCGTAGGTGAAATAGGCGTGGGCGTAGCCGAGCGGCACGTTGATGCCACGCGGACAGACTGCTGACGTGCCGGTGAAATCGGCATGCATGCCGTCGTCGGCGACGGTCAGCGTGACGGCGAGCGTGACCGGCTCGCCATATCCATCAACCACCATCTCGTTGGTGTAGGTGCCGTTCTCCACACCGGTGATCGCCTGCAACGTCGCTGCGGAGGTGCGGTCAAACACGAATCCGGCGAGGTCGATCAGATCGTCGATCGCAAACTCATCAAGCATGTCGAGCAGGCGGCGTCGTCCGGTCTCGTTTGATGCAGCAAGACCGTGAATGTCACCGATGACTTGGTCGGACTCGCGCACGTTGACCCTGATGATGTTGACGAGGTCCTGGTTCAGACGGCCCCGCTCAGCCCACTTCATGATCGGAATGTTGATGCCCTCTTCGTACACCTCCTTCGCATCCGGTCCGTAGCCCCGTCCACCAATATCGACCACGTGTGCCGTCGAGGCGAAGTAGCCGATGAGCGTCTCGTTCGCGGTCCCGTCCGCGCCGACGATGTCACGAAAAACCGGCGTGCACACCGTGATGTCGTGAAGGTGGCCCGTCCCCTTCCACGGGTCATTCGTGATGTACACGTCACCCGGAAAGATCCGCTCGGGTCCGATGTCACTGATGAAGTGCGGAACGGCGTCGGCCATCGTGTTGACGTGCCCCGGGGTACCGGTGACCGCCTGAGCAATCATGCGACCCTGCGGGTCGAAGACGCCAGCCGACAGGTCGCCCGCTTCGCGTACCGACGTACTAAACGCGGTCCGGATGAGTGCCAAAGCCTGCTGTTCAACGACGGAGATCAGACGGTTCCACATCACCTGGTAGTGCAACGTGTCGGCAGCGTTGACCATGCGTTCGCTTCCTGTGGGTTCGGTGATCGTCATGATCGAGCGCCTTGCTGATCGACACGGACTCTGGTGACGAGTAATGCGCCATCGCTTTGCATCGTGCAGACGTGATGTGAGCCGATGACCGTGGTGGTCTGCGCCTCGGCGATAATCGCCGGTCCAATAATGGCGACCCCCGGAATCAGGTCATCGCGGGTGATCACCGCTGTCGGCAAACGGGTCCCCGATACCGCGTCGTAGGCATCCCGCGTCGACGTTGCGCCCAGCGTCGATTCCGGGATCGATGACAGTTCGATTCGCTCGGGCGCCACCACGATTGAAGACACCCGCACCGACCAGCTCACCGTTTCGATGGCGAGGTCGTCGATGGCCCGCCCGAAGAATTCCTCATACGCCTTCGTGAACTTCGCCGACAGCAACTCCGCAGCAAAACCATCGAACGGGGACGCAGCGTCGAGCATGACGGGGATCTCCCACCCCTGCCCCTTGTAACGCATCGACACCTGACGTTCGACCGTCACGTCTGCTGCAGCACTGAGAGCGGGGCGTACGAATGACAGCGCCTCATCGGTCAACGAATCGAGCACAGCGTTCGATCCGGCAACGTCGAAGTCGTGCGTCGATGTGTAAAAGCTCCGGACGGCTTCATACGAGAACGGCGCCACCAGAAAGCCGATTGCTGAGCCAACGCCAGCTCCCGACGGAACGATCAGTTCGTCGAGCCCGAGCTTGTCCATTAGGCGCGCCGCGTGGAGCGGCGCACCGCCACCGAACGCAATCATCGTGTAGCCGCCCAGATCCTTGCCGTTCTCGACTGCGTGAGCTCGAGCAGCGTTGGCCATGTTCTCGTCGACAACTTCGGCCACGCCAACGGCCGCAGTGTTCGCATCGAGTCCAAGGCGGTCGCCGACACTCCGCACAAGCGCTTCGGCAGCGAGGTCGGGCGAGAGGTCGATGTCGGTCGCTCCGAACGTGTCGGGGTGGAGGCGACCCAGCGCCAGGTTCGCATCGGTGACCGTGGCATCGAGGCCACCCAGTGAGTATGCGGCGGGCCCCGGATCGGAACCGGCGCTGTGTGGGCCGATGCGGATCTGATCGAGCGAGTCGACGCTGGCGATCGAGCCGCCGCCCGCTCCGATTTCGATCATGTCGATCACAGGAATCGAGATGGGCATCCCGCTGCCCTTCTTGAAGCGAGCTGTTCGATCCACTTCGAAGGTCTTGGCGGTGGCCGGGCGGCAATCGTCGATGAGGCTGATCTTCGCCGTGGTCCCACCCATGTCAAAGCTCAGAACACGGTCACGGCCGTACCGCGCCGCGATGTCGGCAGCGAAGATTGCGCCACCGGCAGGGCCCGATTCGACGAGACGGACCGGAAACTCTGCCGCGCTCTCGACGCTCATCAGCCCTCCGCCTGAATGCACGAGGTACAGCGGGCAGGCGATGCCGCGCGCTTGGAGTTGGTCGCGGAGCCGAACGAGATACGACGCCATCAGCGGCTGCACGTATGCGTTCGCGCACACGGTGTTGAATCGCTCGTACTCGCGCATCTGAGGGCTGACCTCGCAGCTGATCGAGACCGAGATATCCGGAAGCCGTTCGAGCAGCATGTCTCGAAATCGACGCTCGTTTGTTCCGTCGACATAGCTGTGGATGAAACCAACAGCCACCGACTCGTAGCCCACATCGGCAATCTGCTCGATGAGCGCGCGGGCGCCATCTTCGTCGAAATCCAAGAGA